>JBGSPJ010000109.1:0-2532 GCA_041738655.1 Rhodothermales bacterium
TCTGGCCGGCGAAGGTCGCGGGGCAGCGGAGCGTGCCCCTCGCGTTCGGGCTTTCGGCGATCGTGCCGGGCGCCGGACAGGCTTACAATAAGCACTGGGTGAAAGCCGGCGTGGCCATCGCGGCCGAGGCGATTATCATCACCAGCGGGATCGTGTGGCGCCGGCAGGGGCTGGATCTTGAAGACGACTACATCAAGTACGCCCACAGCTTCTGGGAGCCGACGAAGTATGCCAGCTGGCTGAACGATTACAGCCAGTTCATCCAGGCCAACCTACAGGCCAACGTCACCGCGCCGCCGGTTAGCATCCCTACGGGCATCAACTTCACCCGCCCCCAGCAGTGGACCGACGCCGAGTGGCAGCAGGTGGATGCGTTTTTTGGCCAGATTCAGACCCTGGAGCGGCAGATGTTCCACATCGAGACCCGAGCTGCGTTTTCGCATACGCTGCCCGACTTCAGTGAGCAGCAATACTACGAGTTGGTAGGCAAATACTACCAGTTTGCTCCCGGTTGGGAGGATTATCCCGCGTGGATCGTGGACGGGGAATATCAGCCGGCCATCGACCCTTCCCAGACGGCGCCGAACGGTTCCAAGCCGAACGTCTCGCCCCGGTTTTTCCAGTATTCAGATGACCACGCGCACGCAAACGACGTGTTGCGCCGCGCCTCGCGGGTTTCCATGCTCCTCGTCGTTACACACGTCGTATCCGCCTTCGAGGCCGCCATCTCCGCCAAGCTGCACAACGACCGCCTCGCACCCACGCTTGGCTTCGCCATGAGCCCCGAAGGCCAGGTGAGACCCGTGGCGACGCTGTCCGTGCGTTTGTGAAACGGCACGTCGTTAAAGGCAATGCCTCCTTAGACATTAAACTCCGAACCTTAAACCCTATTTCATCACGACCATCGTCCGCGTATCTGTATACACGCCGGCGGTGATCCGATACAGGTACAGCCCGCTGGGCAGGTGGGCGGCATCGAATTCCACCTCATGACGGCCGGCGGTAGCCGAGCCGTCCACCGGAGTTGCTACCTCGCGGCCGAGTACATCGAATACCGTGATCCGCACGTGGCCGGCCTGGGCGAGCGAGTAGGCGATTCGGGTGACCGGGTTGAACGGGTTGGGGTAGTTCTGATCGAGCGCGTAGACGGCCGGCAGGTCGCCCTCGACATCCGTCGTCGTGCGCGGATCGACGGACAACGTCACCGCGACAATGTTGGATAGTCTTGGGACACGGAGCACTTCGGAACCCGTCACCGTACCTTGCAGGGAGAGCTCGACATCCGTCCCACTCAACTCGACCGTATCCGTGAACGCGATGGGCATCTCGAACGTGAATAGGTCCGCGTCGGCGAGAAACACCCGACCGCCGAGGTCCATGACCGTCTCCGTGTCGAATACTTGCGGGTCGTCCGGCACCTCGTCTGCAAGCACTCCGGTTCCTCTAAGCTGAACGTTGCCGAGAACACCGACTTCGTTGTCGGTCTGCGAGAATAGGTCTCCAGTTACCGAGGTGACGGAGCCGGGCTGGTTGAGCAACAGGCGAATGTCCCCGGAATCTGCATTGACGAATAGTCGGCCGATGGCAAATAGAATCCCGCCAAACCGAAACTCGAGGCCCACGGCACTTGCGAGCGAGAGGTCCATTTTTACCAGGCGAATATCCGAGTAGGGTGGCAGGTTGGGTTCGACAATGAATTGGAGCGTTCCGCCGACGGGTGTTTCGGTCTCATCGTTATCCGAGCCTATGAGGGTGCTCACTCTGGCGTTAAGCAGGAGCGTTGACAACATAGGATCAATCGCGACCTCCTGGATCGGAACGGTTTGCAAGTGGTAGGTGAAGGAATCGACGCCGGTGAACCCGGCTGCCGGCGTATAGATGAAGGCGCCCGAGCGCTCGAGCGTCACCGAGCCATTAGCCGGCGGATCCACCAGCACGGCAAAGACGGAATCGGATTCGGCAAAGTCGTCGTTCGAGAGCAGTCCGACGGCGCCCACCGAGAGGCTACTGTCCGATCGGACGGCGAAGGCGTCCTCAACGGCGACAAGGCGAGTTGTATCGGGCGATACGGATTGGGCCACCGCTTGAGCCATCGGTTGGACCATGGCCGAGCCGGCGAAGAGCAATAAGAGGATCGTAGCGAAACGCATAAGAATCAGGGTGTTAAATCTCGCGCTTAATATAGCGCATTTGTTTTTGCTAACCCAAAGCGATTCCCATGGACGTCGTCGAGAGCATCTGGATCGGGCCTGTCGCGCTGCTGGGGGGCTATCTTACGTATCGCGCACGCCTCCTATCCGTATCAGGCGCGATCGTGGCGACGGGCTTCGGGCTCTGCCTCCTCGTGCTGGGAGACGGGCGCTGGCTGGCGCTGGCGCTGGCCTTTTTTGTCCCGTCCAGCGCTCTGTCGAAACTGGGTCGCCGGCGTAAGGCGGAGGCCGAGGCGCGGGTAGAAAAAGGGAGCCGGCGCGACGCTTGCCAGGTGCTGGCGAATGGGGGTGCGGCCTGGGTGGCGCTGGGCGTACACGCCCT
>JBGSPJ010000123.1:0-5729 GCA_041738655.1 Rhodothermales bacterium
GCCGCGCCGCGGCGCGGGCCTGCGCGGCCAGCACCACCTTGTCGACGATCCGCCTGGCCTCGCGCGGATGATCCTCCAGCCACTGAGCCAGCTTCTCGTTGATAAGCACCTCGACCGCGCTCTGCACGTCCGAGTTGCCCAGCTTCGTCTTCGTCTGCCCCTCGAACTGAGGCTCCGCGACCTTGACCGACAGGACGGCCGTGAGCCCCTCGCGGAAGTCGTCGCCAGAGAGCTCGATCTTGACGTTTTTCAGCAAATTATTGCGATCCGCGTACACCTTCAGCGTACGCGTCAGCCCACGGCGAAAGCCCGAAACGTGCGTGCCGCCTTCGTGCGTGTTGATGTTGTTCACGAACGAGAGCACCGTCTCCGCATAGCCCGTGTTGTAGCGCATCGCCAGCTCCACGGGTACTTCGGCGTCTTCCTCGGAGATGTAGATCACCTCGTCCATCAGCGGCGTCCGCGCCTCGTCGAGGTAGGTGACAAAGGCCCCCAGCCCGCCTTCGAAGTGGTAGTCCTCGCGTCGGAGGTCGACATCCTCCTCGCGACGATCTTCCAGCGAAATCTTGATCGTCTTGTTCAGATAGGCCAGTTCGCGCAACCGTTCGTCGAGCGTGTCGAAACGGTAATCCAGCGTCGTGAAGATGCTGCCGTCCGGCCAGAAATGCACATGGGTGCCGCCCGTCTCGTCGGGCTCCATGTCCCGGATACGCGCCACCGGGGCCACGGGTTTGCCAAGCGCGAACTCCTGCCGCCAGACCCCACCGTCGCGCTTGACCGTGGCGATGAGCGTCGTCGACAACGCGTTCACGCAGGAGACGCCGACGCCGTGCAGACCACCCGAAACCTTGTAGGTGTCTTTGTCGAACTTGCCGCCGGCGTGCAGTGTGGTCATGACGACTTCCAGCGCGGACACGCCTTCGGTCGGGTGCAGATCGACCGGGATACCGCGCCCATTGTCCTGCACCGATACCGACCCATCTTCGTGGATGATCACGTCCACGGTGTCGCAGTACCCGGCCAGTGCTTCGTCGATCGAGTTGTCCACCACCTCATACACCAGGTGGTGCAGGCCGCGGACCCCCACGTCTCCGATGTACATCGCCGGGCGCTTGCGCACCGCTTCGAGCCCTTCGAGGACCTGGATATTGGATGCGCCGTACGCGTTGGCGCTGCTGTTCGTGCCTACCGGGTTAGCTTCGGCCATAGATTATGTTGCCTGTGTGCTGATTTAAGCCGTACTGCAACGCGCGGGCAGGCAGTACGTTTCGGGCCGGCTCCCGCAGGATCACGTGCCCCATTCCACAGCGTATTCGCCCATCCAACTATTTTTTCTCATAGAGGGTATGCCGCGACGTGCGATTGCGTCTAGATAAGAATAACCCCCCAAATAGCGAACGCTCATGAAACGAACCGTCACCCTGCGCCCCGGCGCCCGCGGCACCAAAACCCTCCACGCACAGTTCGGCACGGAGCTGATGTACGTCCGATACCGCTACGACGCCGGCACCCACAAACGATTCAAGACGATCGAACTGGTCGTCGACGAAAAACACTGGCTGCCCCGGCGTATCCGCGATATGCCCGTCTGGGTGCACCTGGGCTTTGACGAACGCGAGCTACGAAGGGAAGTCGCCCGCGTCGGCGGACGGTGGGACCCCGACCGCCGGCTCTGGGAATTGCGCTTCGGCGATGTCGAACGCCTCGGCCTCGAAGCCCGGATCGCGCACGACGAACCCGTTGGCGCCTGACGCGCGGCGGCGTATCATGCGGGACTCCGATCACCGAGCCACCATGAAACGTCGCGTCAAAGCCTGGTTACATCGCCGGGGCTGGTTGAAGCCGGCCGAGAACCTCTATTTTAATCTTAAAACCCTCTCGCCGGGCATCCTCTACCGGGAGTTGCGCTACCGCGCATGGCACGCGCCGGATGGCTTCCCAGTCCCACCCGCCGCGCTCATCAAAGACGTCATCGCCGTCCGCTGGAACGCGGTTTTTTACGACTCCGGCAAACGGATCGTGGACGACATGGCGGACTTGCTCGCCCGCCACGGCCGCTCCTTTGCGTCGTTCACCGCCATCCTGGACTTTGGCTGCGGCAGCGGCCGGCTCATCCGCCATCTGGACCGCCGCACCCACGCGGCCCTGTTCGGGACGGATTACAATGCGACCCTTATCCGCTGGTGCCAGAAGAACCTGCCGATCGCTTCCTTCGCGGTTAACCAACTCGAACCGCCGCTCGCCGGCGACGCGGATCGGTTCGATTTTGTGTACGCCCGCTCGGTCTTCACCCATCTCCCCGAGCCCCTCATCCTGGCCTGGATGGCGGAAATGCGCCGCGTGATCCGGCCCGGAGGATACTTCCTGCTCACGATGCACGGCCGGCCCCTCGTCCACGGCCTCTCCGCCGACGACCTCGCCCGCTTCGAGGCGGATGAACTCGCGGTCATCTACACCGCCGCCGCCGGCGAGAATCTGTGTTCGACCTATGCCTCGAAAGGGTATGTGGATCGCCGGCTCCTCGACGGGTTCGAACGGGTAGACTTCGTCGAGGGACGCCCCGTTGAACACCTCCGCCAGGACATCCACCTCCTGCGGAGGACGGACTGACGCGGAACCGCCGCCGGCGTGACGACTACGACTACCCGTCCCGATCCCAATGGCCGATCATCCCATGAAGTACCTCCTTGTTGCCTCCGCCGTGGTCGCCTTCGGGCTGGCAACCGCAGCCCCGGCCGTCGCGCAAGCCGCCGACAGCCTGGGAGGCTGGACGATCCTGCCCTCCGCCGCACCCACGGCCACAGTACGCGCCCTCAATGCCGAGCGCTACCTCGGCATCCGGTGTGAATCCGGTCGGACCTATGCCTTTGTCGCCTGGGACTCCCTCCTGGGCTCAGAACCGCGCCTGACGTACCGTATCGATGGGGATACCCCCATCGAAAGCACCTGGAACGCCTCCGCCGACGGGGACTCCGCCTTTTTCCCCGGTCGCACCGTCGAATTCGTGAGCCGGCTCGCCGAGCGCGACTCGGTGACCGCGGCGATTACCCCCGCCGGCGACTCCGTCGCCACCCTGTTCGACCTGAACGGCATCCAGGCGGCGCTACGACCTGTCCGCGAGGCGTGCCGTTGGTAATTCCGCTGATCTGTACATCCCCATGGATCTCTCGATGTATGCCCCCCTCGGCATCACGCATCTCCCGCCCGAGGCTATCGATCCGGAGCAACTCGCGACGTTCTCGCTTGGCCGCGTCGTCGCCGTCAACCGGACGAACTACCTCGTCCACACCGGCGCCGCGGAAATCACCGCGGAGCTGACCGGCAAGATGATGGCCTCCGCCGAATCGCCGCTCGACTATCCGACGGCCGGCGACTGGGTGTACCTCCAGCTTTTCGACGACGATTAGTTTGGCGTCATCCACGGCATCGTGCCCCGAAAATCGCTCCTGAAGCGGAAAGCCGCCGGCAAAGTGGCCGACGTGCAGGCCATCGGCGCGAATATCGACCGCGCGTTTGTCGTGCAGTCCCTCGAGGGCGATTTCAACATTCGTCGACTCGAGCGGTACGCCGCCGTGGTGTACGAAGCCGGCATCGACCTCACCGTGCTACTGAGCAAGGTCGACCTCGTGGATCCTTCCGAAACCGAGGCCCGCATCGCCCGGCTCCACGAACTGATGCCCGGGCTTGACGCCATCCCATTCAGCAACGCCACCGGTCAGGGGCTCGACGCCATCGAATCCCGCCTCGAACCTACGCGGACGTACGGGCTGTTTGGCAGCTCCGGGGTTGGCAAAACGACGCTCCTCAACCGGCTCCTCGGCGAGGACACCTACGCCACCGGCGACATACGCGCAAGCGACAAACGCGGCCGCCACACCACCACTCGCCGGCACCTGACCTTCCTGCCCAACGGCGCCCTCCTGCTCGACACCCCGGGCATGCGCGAACTGGGCACGATCGGGATGGAAGCCGGCATCGACGACGCGTTCGACGAAATCGCCTCACTGGCCGGCCAGTGCAAATTCAACGACTGCCGGCACACGACGGAAGTCGGCTGCGCCGTCCAGGCCGCACTGGCCGCCGGCGCCATCGAGCCGGAGCGCTACGCGCATTATATCAAACTGCAGAAAGAGTCGGCGTTTAACGAGATGAGCTACGTAGAACGGCGGCGAAAAGACAAGGCGTTTGGGAAGATGGCGAAGGAGATTCTGAAGGGGAAAGACGCCAAACGTTCGCGCGAATGACCGATCGTCATCCCCAACTTGATTGGGGATCCATGGAACGACAAAAATGCATCATTGGCATCATCAAGAGCGATAGCAGCCCGCCCGTTGTACTCGTAACGCAGCTTAAAAAAGCTGGTGCTCCTTTTTCCCTCAGCCCCCATCACGCCGAACAATATTCGATCAGCCGTCTATGGATCCCCAATCGAGTTGGGGTTGACGAATAAGTGGGGATTACGCCCCTAAATTCGTTCATTTGATACGGCTTCAACTCCTGATTCGCATGACTCGCGGATATCCGGGGACACCTATGATAACTCACTTCGTCAGAACCTATCTCTCGACCTGGCTGGTGATCCTCGTGTTCGCCACTCTGCTGCCCGTGGCCATTGGACGAATTCCCCTTAACGATGCGGCTCCAAGAGCATTGTTCTTTGGCGGCCTACTCGCCGTTTATATGACGGACAAGAGATTTCGAGACCTGAACCTCTGGCCTATTTACGCCAATTTGCGCATCAGGAGATGGGGACTGCTTTCCGGTAGTGGCGTGTTTGCCCTTTTCACGGCCATTTTATGGACACTGCTCGCTTGAACGAGTCTGGCTTCACTCTCGATGCCATTTTCCTTGCATTTGACGACAAGCCCCTACTCCGTGGGGTTCACGTACACGTATTGCCCGGACGGATATGTGCCCTTTTCGGCCGAAACGGATGCGGTAAAAGTACTCTCCTAAAGATCGGAGCAGGCTTTCTTCAAGGGAATAGCGGCATCACTATCATCGATGGTAACCGATTGAATGACCCAAGCTTGAACCGACGATATAGCTGGATAGCCTATCTGCCCCAGAATTCAATGTTGCCAACTTCGATGACAGTGCGGACACTTGTCAGCTCAAGCCCTGGCTCAGTACGGCTCCATGGCGACCCCAGAATCGCCAAGGTCATGGGCCACGCCATTGGGGCGCTCTCTGTAGGAATGCGCCGCTACCTGGAGATCCAATTCATCCTATCGTTGAATCGCTCCTATTACCTGCTCGACGAACCGTTTACCGGCATCGAACCCATACTGATCGAGTCACTTTCCGAAGCGATCCGAGAATCCGCCGCTGCAGGCTCAGGATTTCTTATTGCAGACCATTATCATCACTACCTCGTGCCCATCGCCACCGACGCCTATATCATGACAGAAGGACGGTGCCAGCGAGTCGATTCCGCCGGCGCGCTCCCTGAAGCGCTTCAGAAGGCTGGTTACTTGAGGTGATGGATACTTGAGAGACGGTTGAGATTCGCCTGTTTCATACCTATCGAGTCATCCCCGCGCAGGCGCATGGGCGTCAAGGAAATGCAACGACATGATAATACGGCAGCATTCGCACCACAAAACGCATTGTCATCCCGCACTTGATGCGGGATCCAGCAGGGTTGCAATTCAGCTGGATCCCCGATCGGGGTCGGGGATGACAATGAAAGAGGGATTTTTGCTGTAAAACCGATCATTTCTGAAGAT
>JBGSPJ010000199.1:0-2923 GCA_041738655.1 Rhodothermales bacterium
CCGGAGTCGGCCTCCATCGCGGACAACACGTCGTCCACCTGGTAGGCGATGCCTTCCAGCGCGGCCCGGGCGATGTGGGAGGCGGTCGTGCCGCGGGTGAGTCCGGAGATGGTGCCCCGGGCGTACGGGTCCCAGTGCGGCGCCCCGAGGCCGGCAAAGGCTGGCACCAGGTACACCCCACCGTTGTCGGCCACCTGCGCCGCAAGCGCTTCCACTTCGGCGGACGACTTAAACAGCCCGAGTCCATCGCGCAGCCACTGCACGACGGCGCCGGCGATGAAGATGCTGCCCTCGAGGGCGTACTCGGTCCGCTCGCCGATCTTCCAGGCCACCGTCGTCAAGAGATTGTTGCGGGAATCCACCGCTTCCTCTCCCGTGTTCATCAACATGAAACACCCGGTGCCGTACGTATTCTTCACCATGCCCGGCTTCGTGCACATCTGACCGAAGAGGGCCGCCTGCTGGTCGCCGGCGACACCCGCGATCGGGATGACGCCGCCCAGCAACTCGGGAATCGTTTCCCCATAGACCTCGCTCGATGAGCGCACATCCGGCAGTACCGAACGCGGCACGTCGAGCAGGCCGAGCAACTCGTCGTCCCATACCCCGCGCCGGATGTCGTACATCAACGTCCGCGACGCGTTTGACACGTCGGTGACGTGCTTCCTGCCCCCCGTGAGGTTCCAGATCAGCCAGCTGTCAATCGTGCCAAACGCCAGTTCGCCGCGGCCAGCCAGTTCGCGGGCGCCGGGTACATGATCCAGGATCCACTGGACTTTTGTGCCTGAGAAATACGCATCAACCACGAGGCCCGTCTTCCGGCGAAACAACTCCGCGTAGCCGCCGGCCTTGAGCGTGTCGCAGATGCCGGCCGTGCGCCGGTCCTGCCATACAATCGCGTTAAACAACGGCTTCCCCGTGACGCGATTCCACAATACGGTCGTTTCGCGCTGGTTTGTGATGCCGATCGCCGCCACGTCGGAAGCGCGCAGCCCCTGGTCCGCCAGCACCTGGCGCGCGACAGCCAGCTGCGAGGTCCAGATCTCTATCGGGTCGTGCTCGACCCATCCCGGTCTCGGGAAATGCTGCTCGAATTCTTGTTGCGCCACGCCGACGATCTTTCCATCGTGGGCGAAGAGGATGGCGCGGGAACTGGTGGTGCCCTGGTCGAGCGCGAGGATGTAGTTCATGCCGGCGAAGCGAAGAGGTGGGAGCGGACGAACCCCTGGCCGCCGAACCCATCCTGGAAGTACCGGTTGGATGACCCTTCCAGGACAGACGCGGCAACGACCGGTGTACAACCGATCCGGGTGTGGGCTGGCAAGATAGAATCCATTCCAGATACTTGCCACACACGAATCTTTATGGTTTTCCCCGAAAATATCTCGGCAAAGCCCCGTTTTCGCTATGAAAGGAGAACGTTGAATCGTCGAACAGTGTCAGCCAGCATGACACATGCGAGCGTTTCCCATTTTTCACTTTGCCTTTTTCATTTTTCATTTTTCACTTTACCTTTTTCACTTTTCATTTTTTGCCTTCCCCCCTCATGCCGTCCTTTTTCACGCGTACCGCCCCATTCATCGCCATGTCGATGCTCGCCGCCGTCATGCCGGCCGTGCTCTCGGCCCAGCCCCGAATCGGGATAGGTGTTGGAGCATCGTATCAGCAGCTCGCGATCGAAGCGCCGCTAACTGGATGGATGGCGACCGGATTGTTGTTCCCCACGGGGCTCGTGTACGCGGAATGGCCGCTCACGGGGATCGAAGGACCGCTCGGGGAGCGGCTGCATCTGGTGAGTGGATTGCGGTACAACCGGCAGTCCGGTCAGGTGGATTGGACGGACAGTCTCGGGACGCCGGCTCAGGAATACACAGGCACGTTCATGATCAGGCAGCATTATGTGTCGATCCCCGTGTTGTTACGCCTGGAGTTGGGCCAATCCCCGGTTTTTGTGCTCGCAGGTTCCGACTTGGCCCTGCTTCTGAGCGCTAAAAAAGAGTCCCGGACCCTCACGCCCGAGGCGGCTCGAACCTACCGGGAGGATGCCGTGGGCGACGAACTGCGCCGCATCAATGTCATGTTGCGCGGCGGCTTCGGGGCGGCGATTTCGTCCCGGGCGCGCCTCGTCGCTTCGTATGCCGCCAGCCTGACACCAGCCAAACGCAACGCCGACCAGCCCGTCCTTCTTTCGGACTGGCGGACACGCGAACTTGAGCTCTTGCTGTCTTACCGGTTGCGAGATTAATGGCTCTGCGATACATTAACCCGCCCTCGGAATCGTTTTTTGTGATGAAGATCCTGATACCATGAAGTACGGCAAAGCCATCCTCGTCACCCTCGGGACGCTAGCCCTGCTCCAGACGCTGACATTTGTCTTCCGAGCGGAGCCGATCGAAGCCGATTTGCTGCGGCGCAGCCGGCAACGGATTGCGATCGAGCAGGCCGGCATCGGCATCGACCAGGTCTCCTTCGAGGGGCGCGACGCCACACTCGAAGGGCCGGTGGCGACGGAGGATGAAAAGCGACGCATCGGCGCCGTGCTCTCTGCGTATCCGGTGCGTGTTCTGGCAAACAACCTTACCGTCGATCCTGCCCTTACCGCCGCTGCGCCGACGGATGTGCCCGATGCCGAGGTGCTCTTCACCCTTTCGGCCACCGATGCCCGCCAGATGCGGCTTTCCGGTCGGCTGCCCGACTCCGCCACGCGCGACCGATTCCTGCAGGCCATCCGAGACGCCTTTCCCACCCACACGGTGACGGATGAAACGACCCTCGATGCCGCCTTCGGGGAGTGGGTTGAGGGATTTGTGGCTATGTTGCCGGCCATCAACGCCGTCCAAAGGCCCACGCTGCGCGTCAGTCCCGCCGCCGTCGCCCTGCGTGGCGACGTACCAACACCGTTGCAGCGCGCGGTCGTCGTGCA
>JBGSPJ010000210.1:0-4859 GCA_041738655.1 Rhodothermales bacterium
TGTCCCGCGGAGGGGGTGGGGGGTGTCCCGCGGAGGCGCTGGGGCGCAGAGGGGGGGGGAGGGTGTCCCGCGGAGGCGGGGAGGAGGGGGGTCAGAGGGGGGCGGGGGGGTGTTGTTTGCGGTAGTCGCGGGGGGTGCAGTGGCAGCGTTTTTTGAACGCGGCGTTGAAGCGGCTGATGGAGTTGAAGCCGGATTCGTAGACGATTTCGGTGATTTTGGCCGACGTGGTGGCGAGCATGCGCTGGGCGTGGGCAATGCGGTGATCGGCCAGGTAATCGCTGAGTGTGATCCCGAACGTCTTCCGGAACAGGGCTGTCGCGTAGTCCGGGTGGAGGTGTACAGCTTCGGCGATCTCGCGGACGTGGATGGCTTGTTTATAGTGGGAGGCGACAAATAGGGCCATCCGTTCGACGGTGCTGGAGCGGGCGTCGTCGATCGGGGGGAGGCTGTGTTCGCTTTCGCGGGCATCCCGCGTGAGGGCCAGCCGGCGCACCCGTGCTTCCATTTCCAGCAGCGTGATGTCCCGCCATTGCGCGTCTGGCATGGCCACGTCGTCCAGCCAGCGCGCGAAGAGCGCCGCGTCGTAGTCGGCCATGGCGTCTGACATTTCTTCGATCACTTCGCCCTGGAGGACGCCGTTCAGGAATGTCGCCGGCAGCTTCCACTGGAGGAACCGGGTCAGGGGGATGGTGGCGACATAGTAGGGCGCCTCGCCATCGACATCCACGATCTGATGTGGGGCCAGGGCCCAGAAGAGGGTCAGCTTTCCGGGGCGGATAGCGTAGCGCCGGCCGCGGAGGAGGTAGGTCACCGATCCGTGCTGGAGGAAATTCAGCTCGATCTCGTTGTGCCGATCCGATTTACGCATCACGCTGGGGCGCCAACGCTCCACCGTCAGCCCGTAGGGCGCCAGTTCCTTGCGACGTTCGTCGAAGACACGATCGACCTCGGATAATGGCATGTTTTCTTCGATTTGTGGCAGGAATGCGTGTAAATACGATGCTATAATGGGTAGGATCCGTCTTTCTTCCCAATCATCGTCCTCGATCCACCGCGTCATGCCCACACATCAACCCTACACCTTCGGAGCCGGCCTCTGGCTCTTCGGTCAGTTCATCGACCGCTACGCCACAGACGCCTACGGTCCACCCGTTGGCATTCTGGAAGCCATCGACCGCGCCGGCCAGGTGGGGGATCTCGTTTCGCTGGACATCAACTACCCGTTTGACGGGGGTGTGGCGGTTTCGGAGATCCGGAAGACATTGGACCGCAATGGGTTGCGCTGTCACGCCATCACGCCGGCCAGCTACAGCCGCGTCTACCGGAAGGGTGGGCTCACCAATCCCGACCCGGCCGTGCGCCGGCAGTGTATCGAGATGTATAAAGCGGCGATAGAGCCGGCGCGGGAGCTCGGGGCACGTTACGTCAAGTTCTGGCCCGGGCAAGACGGGTACGATTACCCGTTCCAGGCCGACTATGCCGACCTCTGGAAGTACTCGGTCGATGCCGTCCGTGAAGTGGCCGCCTCGGCGCCGGATATGCAGTTTGCCATCGAGTGCAAGTTCAAGGAGCCGCGCACGCATATGCTCTTCTGCAACGTGGCCACCACGCTGCTGGCCATCGAAGATATGGGGGTGGATAATGTGGGCATCGTGATGGACCTCGGGCATTCGTTTTTTGCCCGAGAAACCCCCTCCGAGGCCATCCAGCTGGCCCATCGCCGTGGCCGGCTCACGAGTGTCGAGGTGAACGACAACTGGCGCGAGTGGGACGATGACATGACCGTCGGCTCCGTCCACCTCATCGAAACGCTCGAGTTTATGTACACTCTGCGCAAGATCGGCTGGAGCGATGTCATCCTCCTCGATCAATTCCCCTTCCGCGAGGACCCCGTACAAGCCGCGCGGGAGAGCATCCAGACGATTCGGAAGTTGGATGCCGTGGTGGACCGTATCGACGTGCCGGCGCTGCGGAAGGCGCAAAACGCACAGGATGCCCTGGCCGCGCAGCGTCTGGTTCTGGATCTGTTTCTGGGGTAAGATCATGACGTTACAACGCACCGAACAGGTAGAGCGCTTACGCCGGCGGGCGAACGAGATTCGCAGGCGCGACCTCCGGATGATCTTCGAGGCCGGCATGGGCCACATCGGCGGCGATTTTTCGGCGACCGACATCCTCACGGCACTGTATTTTGGCGGCATCCTGAAGGTGTATCGGGACCGGCCGGCCGACCCGGGGCGCGACCGGTTTATCCTGAGCAAAGGCCATTGCGCCGGCGCGTTGTACACGACCCTCGCGTATGCCGGTTTTATCCCCCTCGATGAACTGGACACGTTCATGCAGCCCCTCTCGCGTCTCAACGGGCACCCGGATCGCAAGAAAGTGCCCGGCGTCGAGACCAACACGGGGCCGCTCGGTCATGGCCTGCCGGTGGGGGTCGGCGCTGCCATCGGGGCGAAGATCGACGGGGCGAACTGGCGGGTGGTGGTGCTCACCGGCGACGGCGAACTGCAAGAAGGCAGCAACTGGGAGGCCGCGATGACCGCCGGCCATCGGGGGCTTGATAACCTGACCGTCGTCGTCGATCGCAACCGCCTCCAGCAGGGCGACTCCACAGCCAACACCGTCGACCCCGACCCGCTGGCGGACAAATGGCGCGCATTCGGTTGGGCGGTACACGAGGTGGATGGGCACGATTTCAACGCGTTGCTCGATGCCTTTGAGGGGCTGCCGCTGCAGACCGGAAAGCCGACGGCGATCATCGCCCACACCCATAAAGGGAAAGGGGTGTCGTTTATGGAGGACAAAGCGGCCTGGCATCACAAAGTGCCGTCGCGCGAACAGATGCTGGCCGCGATGAACGAATTGGAGGCCGGCGCATGAGTACACTGTATGACTGTCGCGACGCCTTTTCCGACACGCTGGTGGCGCTCGGCGAGTCCGAACCACGGATCGTCGTCGTGAACAACGACTCCGTCGGATCCAGCAAAACCGGCGCGTTTCGGGAGCGATTCCCGGATCGGTTGATCAACGTCGGCATCGCCGAGCAGAACATGGTCGGTGTTGGTGCCGGCCTCGCGAACGCCGGCAAGATTCCCTTTGTCTGCTCCGCCTCCTGCTTCCTCACCGGCCGCGCGCTGGAGCAGATCAAGGCGGATGTCGCCTATTCGGACGCCAACGTCAAACTCGTCGGCATCAGCAGCGGGATGGCGTACGGGGCGCTCGGGCCTACGCATCATTCGATCGAAGACTTTGCCTGGACCCGTGCGATCGCCAACCTCACGGTGGTCGCGCCGGCCGACCCCGAGGAGACCGCCCAGGCCGTCCGCCTCGCCGCTGCCACGCACGGACCAGTCTTCTTGCGGCTGAGCCGGATGGGCGTGCCGGCGATCTACGATCCCACCTACTCGTTTGCGTTTGGCAAAGCGAGCCGGCTGCGCGATGGCGGCGACATCACCCTGATCGCCAACGGCGTCATGGTGACGCGGGCGCTCGAAGCCGCCGAATTACTTGCTGTCCGGGGGATCGATGCGCGGGTGCTCAACATGGCCACGGTGCGTCCGCTCGACCGCGAGGCCGTTATCGCCGCGGCGCGGGAGACCGGCGCCATCGTCACCGCCGAGGAGCATACCGTATACGGCGGGCTCGGGAGCGCCGTCGCCGAAGTGGTGGTCCAGACCGTGCCGGTGCCGATGCGCATCCTCGGCGTGCCGGGGGTGTTTGCGCCGACCGGTGAGCCGGAGTGGCTGCTGGAGCATTTTGGGCTGACGCCGGAGGGCATCCGGGATGCCGCACTCGAACTCAGAGGGTAACTCGGGATGACCGCTGCGTCCTACATCCTCGCCATCGACCAGGGGACGACCAACACCAAGGCCGTGCTGGTGGATCGTCAGGGCCGGATCGCGCATCGGGTCTCGCGGCCGGTCGCGTGTTATTTTCCGAAACCGGGCTGGGTGGAGCAGGATGCGGTGGAGGTGTGGGAAAGCGTTAAGCAGGCCGTGGAGGCCTGCCTGATGGAAGCCGGCCACACCGACCTGATCGGCATCGCGGTGTCGAACCAGCGGGAGTCCGTGCTGGTGTGGGACCGGGCGACCGGCCAACCCGCAGGCCCCGTGGTCATCTGGCAGTGCCGGCGGACGAGCGCGTTCTGCGAGGCCCTCCGGGAAAAGGGAGAGGAGATTCGCGAACGGACCGGACTGCCCATCGACCCGCTCTTTTCGGCATCCAAGATCCGGTGGCTGCTCGATGCGATCCCGGACGGCCAGGCGAGGGCCGAGGCCGGGGACCTCTGTGCCGGCACGATCGACAGCTGGGTGGTGTGGAACCTGACAGGCGGGAGGGTCCACCGCTGCGACGTCAGCAACGCCTCGCGCACGCAACTGCTGAATCTGAAGACGGCGGCATGGGACGAGCATCTCCTCGCGCTTTTTGGCATTCCGCGCGCTGTGTTGCCGGAGATACGGCCTTCGAGCGGGCTGTTTGGCGTGACAGCCGGTTCGGGTAGTTTGCCGGCTGGCGTGCCAATCGCCGGCCTCATCGGGGACTCCCACGCCGCGCTGTTCGGGCAGTGCGGCTTCCAGCCGGGGAGCGTCAAGGCGACGTATGGGACCGGCAGTTCGCTCATGACGCCGCTCGACGCACTCGCCTTCTCGAGCCAGGGCATCGCCACAACGGTCGCCTGGGGGCTGCCGACCGGCGTTCGGTATGCGCTCGAAGGCAACATCTCCGTCACCGGATCGGCCGTGCAGTGGTGCGCCGATCTGTTGGGGATAGACGATCCGGCCGAGGCGGCGGCGCTGGCGGAGCGGGTGGAAGATGCCGGCGGCGTGTACGTGGTGCCAGCGTTTGTCGGCCTCGGC
>JBGSPJ010000218.1:0-6990 GCA_041738655.1 Rhodothermales bacterium
CAGGGGTACGACGCTGGCGCGGTTTCGTGGATGATCAGGGCGCCCGCCGCGCCCTGCCGCGCGGCCTCCTCGAATTTGTAGGTCCACCGCCCGTAATACGTCATCGCGTTGCCCGTGAAAAACGACGGGTCGTCCGAGGCAAAGCCAGGGTCGTTGATGAGCATGACGACGGTTTTGCCGCGGACGTCGAGGCCGGCGTAGTCGTTCCAGTCGTACTCGGGCGCCACGATGCCATACCCGACGAACACCATCTCGGAGGCGTCGAGGGCCGAGCGGTCGACGATCCGGGTGGTCCAGGCCATGAAGTCGTTTCCGTAGGTGAACGTGCTCTGGCCGGCTTCATCCGCGACGGTGAGGGTCATCTCGGGGCTCGCGGTGATCGCCACGAGGGGCACGGGCTGGAAGTACGACTCGCCGTTACCGGGCAGCAGGCCCATCTCGCGGAAGCGGGCCTCGAGGAAGGCTACCGTTTTCTCCTCGCCCGGCGAGGAAGGCGCGCGGCCTTCAAAGGCGTCGGAGGCGAGCGTCTCGATGTCCGCCGCCAAGGACTCGGTCCGGATGGCGTCCAGTCCGGCGTGGGGAACGCGGTCGGAGGGGGAGGAACAGCCTCCGAGGGTGAGGATGATGCCGCCCAGAAGGGCGATCAGCGTACGATACCGCATCGATTTTAACTGTAGAATGGTGAATCCGCCGGGATTCCGCTAACTTACGCGCTCGCGCGGTCAAAAACCGCTTTTGCCGCAAGGCGCTTTTCCCACCAACGACTCCATCCCGATCTCCATGAAATCCTGGATGACACTTTTTTGCCTGACGGCCCTCGTCCTCGCCGGCTGCCAGCCGCAAGCGACCCCCGAAACGGCCGATGCGGCCCCCATGGCTCCGGCGGCCGACGCCGGCGAATGGATCAGCCTGTTCGACGGCGCCACCCTCGAAGGGTGGACCTTTAACGAAGACACGGGCACGTTCCGGGTGGAGAACGGGGTTCTCATCGTCGATGGACCGCGTTCGCACCTGTTCTACACCGGCCCCGTGGGCAACCACTCCTTCAAGAACTTCGAGTGGAAGGCGGACATCATGACGATGCCCGGCGCCAACTCGGGGATGTACATCCACACCGAGTTTCAGCCGGACGGTTGGCCGGCGAAGGGCTACGAGATCCAGGTGAACAATACGCACGACGACTGGCGGAAGACGGGCGGTCTCTACGCGATCGACGACGTGAAAGAGGCGCCTGCGATGGACAACGAGTGGTTCACGCAGCAGATCACCGTCAACGGCAGCCAGATCGTCACAAGCGTGAACGGAAAAACGCTCATCACCTACAACGAGCCCCCGAACGCGGAGCGCCCGGAGGACATGGCCGGCCGCCGACTGTCCCGTGGCACGATCGCCATCCAGGGCCACGACCCGGAGAGCGTGATCCACTACAAGAACATCATGATCAGGCTGTTGCCGGATTAAGGTCGCTTCCGGCCGGGTCTTCGGCTGTGTGACGGCCCAGGAGCCGACCGAGCTTCTGGCTGGCCCGGAACTGGAGCATGGTGAGGGCCGGCACCAGCGACATCGTAATCACCGTGGTGAACACGATACCGAACCCGAGGCTGACGGCCATCGGGATGAGGAACTGGGCCTGGACGCTTTTTTCGAGAATCAGGGGGAGGATGCCGAGGAATGTCGTGAGGGAGGTCAGCAGGATGGGGCGGAAACGCGCCTTGCCGGCATCGACCACCGCTTGCGGCGTCTCGGCGCCCTCCCCTTTTCGTTGATTGATGAAATCGATGAGCACGAGCGAGTCGTTCACCGCCACGCCGCTCAGGCCGACGATCCCGAACAGGCTCAGGATGCCCAGGTCGATGCCCAGCACGATATGGCCGACGATCGCGCCGATGATGCCGAACGGAATGGCGGACATGATGATGAGCGGCTGACCGTACGACCGCAGCGGGATGGCCAACAGGGCGTAGACGGCGAACATGGCGATCAGGAAGCCGCGAAGGAGGGCCGAGAGGGTGTCCGCCTGCTCCCGTTGCTCGCCCTCGAAGCTGGCGCGGAGGCCGGGGTAGTCCGCCTCCAGGCGCGGGACGACCGTCGTGTTGAGGGCCGCGACGACGTCCTGGGCGGACGTCGTTTCGGGGTCGATGTCCGCCGATACGGTGACGACGCGCCGGCGGTCGCGCCGCTGGATGCTCGAGGTGCCGTAGCCGATAGACGCCTCGGCGACCTCGGCGAGTGGGATCTGCGCCCCGCCGGCCGTGCGGATGCGCAGGTTCTGCAGGTCGGCCAGGGCGTCGCGTTCCGATTCGGGGAGGCGGACCATTACCTTCACCTCGTCGCGGCCGCGCTGGATGCGCAGGGCCTCATCGCCGAAGTACGCGCCCCGCACCTGCCGGGCGAGGTCGTCCAGCGAAACACCCATGGTCTGTGCCAGCGGCTTGAGGGCCAGCTTCACCTCGCGTTTGCCCTGCTCCTGGTCGTCCAGGATGTCGTACACTCCGGCAAACCCCGCCAGCTCCGCCTTGGCGCGCTCGACAGCCGCGTTCAGCACGTCCGGATCCGGGGCGGAAAGCTCCATCTGTATCGGCTTGCCCAGCGTGATCAGGGCGGAGCTGAACGACAAGGTCTTGGCGTTAGGGATGGCCCCTACTTTATCGCGCCAGAGGGTTTCGAACGCCTCCGCCGAGGGGACGCGCACCTCGGAATTGAGGAGCTGGATATTGATTTCGGCGACATTCGACTGGCTGAGGTTGGCGCCGCTTTGTGCGTTGGGGCCGGCGTTGAGCGACGGCTGGCTGCCGACACTGAGGTACATGTGCTGGATGAGCGGCGGGTGGTCGTCGTCCAGGCCGGCCTGGATTTCGGCCGCCGCTTCCTCGGCACCCGCCTGGATGAAGGCCGCCACCTGGCGCGTCTGCTCGGGCGGCGTTCCTTCGGGCAACTCGAGCCGGGCGATCACGTTTTCGCCCTCGATGTCTGGCAAGAAGCTGAAATTGATGTAACCGCCACCCACCAGGCCGGCGGTCAGCAGGATGGTCGAGATGGCGCAAGCGATCACGATGCCGTAGTGGCGGACGCTGAAGCGCAGCACCCAGTCCAACGGCCCCTCGATAAACCGCTGCAGCTGATACTGCACGCCACTCTGGACCCAACGGATGAACTGGAGGAGGATGTTCGGGTGATCTCCGGACCGGTCGCGTTTGTGTGCCAGGTGGGCCGGCAGGATGAAGAGCGACTCGACAAGCGAGAGCACCAGCACGGAGATCACGATCTTCGGAATCTCGCCGGTGATTTTCCCGATCACGCCCGGGGCGAACAGAAGCGGCGAAAACGCGGCGACCGTCGTGAGCACGGCGAAAATGACGGGGCCGCCCAGACGTGTCGCGCCCCGGATCGAGGCCTCGAGCGGCGAGCCGCCGCCATGTTGCTCCGAATAGATGTTTTCCCCGATGACGATGGCGTCGTCGACAACGATACCGATCGCCAGGATGAACGCGAACAGGGACAACAGGTTGATCGACACACCCAGGTAGATCATCACCCCGAACGTGCCCATGAACGAGACGAAGATGCCGGCGGACACCCAGAAGGCCAGGCGGGTGTCCAGGAAAAGCGTCAGGGAAATGATGACGAGCAGTAGGCCCATGAGGCCGTTTTTAATCAGCAGGCTGAGCCGGCTCTGGAGGATTTCCGAGTTGTCCTGCCAGATGCTGAGCGATACGCCGGCAGGCAACGACGGCCGCAGTTCGTCGATGTACCCCTTTACCGCGGCCACGATCTCGAGTACGCGCTCGTCGGCCGTGCGGTAGATCTCGACAAATGCCGCCGGCTCGCCGTCGAAGGTGGAGAGGAGGTCGACCTCCTCGAAGGTGTCCCGCACGGTGGCGATATCCTTGAGCCGGACCACCGAGCCGTCCGGCCGCGCGCGGACGACGATCTCGCCGAACTCGGCCGCGGTGTAGCTCTGTCCCTTCGTGCGGATCAGGATCTCCTCGGAAGCGGTCTCCATGCTTCCCCCCGGAAGGTCCAGGCTGCCCAGCCGCACGGCGCGCGTCACGTCCGCGATCTGGAGCCCGAAGCCGCGCAGGTTCTCCTCGGATACCTCGATGGCGATCTCATACGCGCGCGTCCCGCCGATGCTGATATAAGAAATCTCTGGAAGCGTCGTGAGGTCGTCCTTGATTCGGTTGGCGAGTTCCTTAAGCGCGCGCTCGTCCACGTTGCCGTGAACCGCCACCTGGATGACCTGCTGCCGGTTGGTCAGCTCTTGAATCTGCGGCCGTTCGGCGTTTTCGGGGAAGGTGACGATGCGGTCCACCTCCGCCTTGATGTCGTCCAGCGCCTGCGAGACGTTTGTGCCCAGCTGGAGCTCTACGGTCACCGCGCCCACGTTCTCGCCGGCGACGGACGTGATCCGACGGACGCCTTCGACGCCCTGGATCTGCTCCTCGATCCTTCGGACGACCGATTCCTCCACCTCTTCCGGTGTCGCCCCCGGGTACGCAACCGTGATCTGGATGGTGTCCAGGCTGAATTCCGGGAATACCTCCTGTGGGATCCGGGTAATGCTGACAAACCCGATGACCAGCATCATCAGCATCAACAGGTTGGCCGCCACGCCGTTGCGGGCCATCCAGGCTATCGCGCGATTCATGATGATTAAGGATTAAAAAATTTGAAATTAAAGGAAAGGATGGGTGTCGGGGCGGCATCAGCGACCGGTCTCTGTTCGTCTTCGAAAGGGCGATTTTCTCAAGTAAGCCGCGAATTGGAAAAGCTGGCGCGATACGAGTAACGCCATTTGCTTGGTCTCCTCAAAAACGGGAGCGTCGATGTAATTCAAGTCGAATGCTACATACAGTTGAGACCGGAGTTCACCGGCGGATGCTCGCGATCTTCCCAGGTAGTCGATGAACTGTGCAGTGGTTCGACTCTCGAACCCTTCCGCGATGTTGCTCATTACGGAGACGGCGGCACGTTGCATTTGATCTCGCAAGCCTCGGTCTGGCCGAAATGCCGCGAGATTCGTAACTTCATACGTCATGCGAGTCAGCGTTCGGGAGGATTTCCAAACGTCGAGATCTTCAAACGCGCGATAGGTTGCCATGCACTCTACAGGGCTGAATTCGAAAAAAGGAGATGACTGTGGCTTCTATACGTTCAGACGTATTCAAGCCCATTCACATACCCTCAGCCTGTAATTTTTTAATCTTTCATGGGCAATTTATTGTTGCCCTGCCGCGCGAACCGCCATTCCATCCGTCACCACATCGAGGCTGCTGTCGATGAGCTGATCGGCGGGGGTGAGGCCTTCGCGGATGTAGACGAGGCCGTCGTATTCTCGGATGACGCCCACATCGCGCAGGGTGAGCCGGCCATCGTCGAACACCCACACCCGGTCGTCCTCTCGGAGGGCGGCGCGGGGGATGACGACATAGGACGACAGCTCGTCGCCAGCGATTTCGACGGTCGTGAAGGTGCCGACGAGAAGCGGCGGCTGGCCGGCGGACGGCCGGGCGTAGGGGTTTCTCACCCGGACGATCACATTCACCGAGCGAGTGGCGGCGTCGAGCGTGCCCTCGGTCCGATCCACGTAGGCCTCCCAGGTATAGGTGTTCTCCCCGAACGAAGCGGAGACACGCGCCGGAATCTGCCGGCTGCGGTCGAGATCACGCGCCCAGAGATCGCCCACGAGCGCGGCCTCGCTGGAGGCGAGGGGGACGGCGATTTCCACTTCGTCCGTGCTGTAAAACGAGGCGACGGCCTGGCCCGGGGCGATGTACTGGCCGAGGTCGACCTGTTTCGTTCGGATACGGCCATTAAACGGGGCGGTAATGCGGGTCCGTTCGAGCCGCGTCCGGGCGTCGGCGAGGCGGGCCTCGGCGCTGCGGAACTGGGCCTCGGCGAGCCGGCGCTGGGGTTCCTTCAGCACCAACGCGCCGAGGGCGGACGAGTCGGCCTGAGCCGGTGTCACCGCGCGGCTCTGCATCCGCTCCCACTCCTGTCGTGCGATGCGCACTTCCTCCTCGGCGAGCAGTAATTCGTACTGGCGCTGCGTGACCTCGGCCTCGGCGATGGAGACGGCGTTCTGGTAGTCGGCCGGGTCGATGCTGGCCACGACATCCCCCTTCCGGAAAAATCCGCCGCTGACGGCGGAGGGGGAGATGGCGACGATCTTGCCGGCGACTTCCGCCACCAGGTTGATCTCGCGGGTCGGCCGCACGACGCCGTTGCCAACCACCTGCAGGGGGCCACTCCGCGGCTCAGGCGCGATGGTTGTTACCAGGGGGGTGATGATTTCCCGCTCGACTTTCGGGGCTTCCGCGCGCAGCGCGATGAGGGCGTAGAACCCCAGGATGCCCAGAACCAGGATGCCGATGCCTGTAAGTAGTGCTTTCATAATCCCTCGAGGGGTAGATGGTATTCGTTCGTTTTCAGAACTCATTCGGTGGTTTCGAACCAGCCGCCGCCGAGGGCGCGGTGGACGTTCAGCCGAGCCTGTACCAGCGCTCGGCGCTCGGCGGAGAGGGTCGAACGCAGGCGCATCAGGTTGATCTGGGCATCGAGGTAGCCGAGGTAGTCCCCGATGCCTCGTTCGTACCGCTCGCGCTGTGTCTGCGCGGAGGCTTCGGCGCTGGCGAGGGCCTCGCGTAACGCCTGGAGTCGCTCCTGCTCGCGGGTGTAAGCGACCAGCGTCGCATTGACCTCCTTGAAGGCTGTGAGGACGATTTTCTCATAGGCGGCGAGCTGCTGGTCGTAGCGGGCGTAGGCCACCTTGACGTCGGCCCGGAGGCGGCCGCCGTTGAATATCGGCGTGGTGAGGCCGCCGGCGAGGTTCCAGAACTTCTGAGGGCCGATGTTCACCAGATCGCGGAGCTCGCTGCTCTGGGTGCCGCCGGCGCCGGTGAGCGAGAGGCTCGGCAGCTGGGCGGCGCGGGCGACCCCGATGCGTTGCCGGGCGCTTTCGAGGCGTAAGCCGGCGGCGTAGACGTCCGG
>JBGSPJ010000234.1:0-18891 GCA_041738655.1 Rhodothermales bacterium
CAGGACATCGGGCGGGTGGTCCGTAGCCGCGTCCGCATCGCCGTGCCGGCAATGGCCCTTGCTCTCGTCGCCTATACGCTCGCGGCGTTTGCCTTTTCCGGGGACGCCACGGGAGCCGTCGGGGCGAGTGGGCCGGTCGCCTATCGAGCCCTGGTGATGGCGCTGGCGCCGGCGCTGATCCTGTACCTCTTCATGCGCGAGCAGCACCTGCTTTTTTGCCTCCTGATGGGCCTGGCGTTCGCGGTTATCCTCGGCCTCGCGACCGGGTTGATCGGGCTGGATCGCGTGTTTTCGATCGACGCCGCGAACTTCACGGCCCGCAGCTTCGTCATCGACGGCATCAACCGGGCGGTCGGGATCAGCATTTTCACTCTGCTGCTGATGGGGCTGGTGGCCACCGTCCTCGCCAACGGCATCATCCAGGACGCCATGGAGCGGATCCAGCACCGGATCGCGACCCCACGCCAGGCCGGCTTTGCCATCGCCGGCGTGACCTCGCTGGCCGTCCTCCTCACCACGCACAGCATCGTCGCCATCCTGTCGGTGTCCGACTTTGTCTCGCGCCTCGCCCTCCGTCACGGGTATTCGCGCATCCAGGCGGCTAACGTGATGAGCGGGATGGCCTGCGCCTACCCGTTCCTCCTGCCGTATTTCGTGCCGGTGCTACTGATGGTCAACGTCTCGGGCAGCGGCGCCGCGTTTGGCGTCCCCGGGGTAGATGCCCTGGAGGCCGGCCTGTTCAATTTTGTCTCCTGGGGGATATTTGTTGTCAGCATCGTCCAGCTATTCCGCCCGCCGGCAGCCGAATCATGAGCCTGCGTCCCGATCAGTTCGAACTCTATGACCTGCGAATCCGGGTCGAGTCCATCGATGGGCATTGTACCTGCGCCATGCGGGTGGGTGACTGCTTTTACCTGAAAGGCGGGAAGCTGAGCCTGCCGGACAATCCGGATTTCTGCGTCTACGCCCTGCAGAGCACCCTGCCGCTGCTGCCGGCGAAACAGCGTAAAAACCACCCGGCGGACTGGATGGAGACGGATGCCCGAGTCGTCTGCCCGGACCCCGCGTGCCGGCTCGTCATGAAGATCGAACGGATGGCGTCCCGCGTACTCAACCACGACGACGTGAGCCCCAACCCGATGCCGTGAGGCGAGGGGTACTCTACCACAACGACGTGAGCCCCAACCCGATGCCGTGAGGCGAGGGTGTGATTGACGAAAAAGCCCTTCCGACAATCAAATGGCGTGACAGGAATCTTGAAACGCCTTATCATCCAGTTCAGACGCAGTAAAGACAAAACCAGCACGGCCCCACCGACACCTACATCTGGAGAATACACGCATGGCTATGACACGACGGGAATTCACAAAGCGCGCGCTCGCCGGCCTGCCGGCGCTGGCGGGGCTTGCGAGTGTGGCAGGAGCCGGTGCGCCCACTGGCCCCAATCGTTCGCTCATCCACGGCGTCCAGTTTGGCGTCCAGCCCTTCTGTTATCACGATCTGGTGATGAACCGCGAGAACCGGCCCGAGCTCCTGCGACGGATTGTGCAGAACGGCTTCGGGATGGTCGAACTCCACGCCACCTGGTGCGAACCCCGGTTCGCGGCGCCCGGCGTCACGCCCGAGGAAGCTCGGGTAAAACAACGCGAATGGCGACTGGCCGCGCCGGCCGAGTATTATCAGGCGATTCGGAATGAGTTCGATGCCGCCGGCGTGGAGATTTTTACGTACTACGTGAACATGGACGCCTCGTATCAAAACGCATGGATCGAGTACAGCGACGAGGAGGTCGATGCGACCTTCCGGGCGGCGAAGATCCTCGGCGCCAGGGGGTGTATCGGATCGCAGGGACTCAAATCCACGCAGCGGCTCGCAGCATTTCCCGCGAAATACGGCATGTTCATGTCCGTCCACAACCATGCGAATCTGTCGGACCCCGACGCGATCAACAACGAGGAGAGCTTTGTACAGGCGTTTTCGTATTCGCCGGACGTCATGGCGACGTTCGACACACGCCATTTCACGGCCGCGAATGGCGACTGCCTCGCGTTCTTGGAGAAACACCACGCCCGCGTCCGCAATGTCCACCTCGGCGACCGCAAGAAAAACCAGGGTCGCAGCACCCCCTTCGGCCAGGGCGATGCGCCCATCATCGAGATCATTCGGATGATCCGGGACAACGCGTGGCCCATCGCCGTGATGCTCGAGTTCGAACATGGGACGCTGCGGACAGGCCTCGACGAGACGCAACGGATGTTCGACTACTGCAAGCGCGCGCTGGCGTGAAAACGGTTTAACGTTTCAGGTTAAAGGTTCAAAGAGATGCACCACTCCGTGTTTGCCTTCTGTCTGCTAGTCGCCGGCGCGTTGATTTTCACCGACGCGGCAACCGCCCAATCCCGGCCCGAATACGACTACGTCTACATCGGCGACCCGCTGCCCGATGCCGTGATGCAGCAGAACAAAGAGACCTTTGTCCTTTACGGTTGCGCCTACTGCCACGGCATCAACCTGAAGCCCGTGGGCGAAGCGCCCGATCTGCGCCTCTCCCCGCTCGTTGGCGCGGATGTCGATGCCAACCTCATCGGCCCGCTCCTGCGCGCAGGGATTCCGCAGACCCCGAAATCGTCCCCAATGCCGCAGTTTTCGGACCTCAGCGATCGCGAGATCCGCGCGATTGCCGCCTACATCCATTACGAGCGGGCCCGGGTACGTTACCAGCAGTTGATGGCCGCGCCGGCTTCTGTCGGCGACGCCACAACCGGAAAGTCGCACGTCGAGCAGAACTGCGCATCGTGCCACCGAGACCCCCGGAATCTGGCGGCTCCGGCGGATGACGCCGCGACGCTACGCGCGAGGATCCTACAGCCCGCCGCGTTTCAGAACTCCCTCTCCTTTAAACTGGAGCGACGAAACGATGCAGTATTTAACGCCGGCCGGCTTAAGCATCAGGCGTTGGTGGAGAACATCAGCGAGGCAGAGGTGGCGAATATTGTGGCGTATGTGCAGTCGCTAAAATAAACGGAGCAGCATTTCCCAACCAGTGCGGCCCGCAAATCCAGGGCCCTCGACGACGTCGAATCGCACATAGCGTCGATCTGACTGGAGGCGGTATACGACCTTCCGGATCACGCATACGCGTGATTGTTTGTAGCCCTTCGTTTTCACATCATTTAGGCGAAGGTAAGAAACGGTGCCAGCAAAATGTGTCGGCTGATACCTGGCATGACATCGCATACGATCACCCACTTCTTTTTAGCGTTATGTATTTGGCACTTTCTGTCAGTCTGGGGGCCGTTGTATTTGCGGCTTTCCTCTTCAAAGCGCTTTTCCGGTACGTCGGTCCGGACATGGTTCGGACCGACTACCGGCCATGCGCTGGGGGATGGTACGAAGCACAATTTCAACAGTGCGGGGCCGGCCTCATTACCGTTCCTCAACAGCCGGTAAACACTTACTCCAACCTCGCTTATTTAGCGACAGGACTATTCCCCGGCATTCTGTGGGGAACGCCGGCTTCGTATGTATTTGCGTTCACAATGGTTTATTTGTGTATCGGTTCAACCCTGTACCACGCCACCTCGACCCATTGGAGTGGCATGCTCGATGTCACGGCCATTTACGTTGTTTTCTCTTCACTGGTTGTGTATGTGGTGTCCGTACTCCTGAACCTGCCCCAATGGTTAACTCCAGGACTCATGTTCATAATTCCCGGCGGGATAGCCTTTGCCCTGAGTCAACGTTACCACGACAATATGCGCCTTATCATCGGGCTTTTTCTTGGAAGCCTGTATCTTCTCCTCCTTCTTCACATGTGGAAGCAAAAAAATTGGAATCCCTGGCCCCGTACGCTCACCTCTTTCACGCTCTTTGGATTCGCCTTCTTGTGTTGGAGCATGGACAAGGCACGTACGTTTCCTTTTCCGAGATGGGGGCATGGCTTATGGCACATTCTCACGGCCATTGCAATCGGGTGCTTATTCATGGCGATACACCTGGCGGACTCGTAGTCGAAAGGCAATCGTAGATAATTTTAGTCTCAAAAAAAGAGGTAAAAACGATGGCTATTCACCTTTTCGAAATCGAAAGTTACAGAATCACTCTGGGCGATAAAATTACGACAGGATTTGGTGGTATTACGATTATGGCTCGGGGGATCGTCTCTTGTTGGGGGCAAGGCCATCGAATTACAGCTTACTTCCTCAGTTCCGATAGCCCCATTCCCTTAGCCACAACCTCGGCGCAGGGCGACTGGGCCGCCAGCTTTCTTCCCACTGGACTGATGGGGTCATGGGTTGATCTCCTCCGAAACGAACGACCCCTCTACGGCTACATCCACACCGGGATACCCACGTTGACGAATATCTCCACGAGCCCAGAATCGGTTGGTGAAGGTGAGATACTCTAACATCCAGGCCCTAGTATTAAATCGGCCACTACCATGGCGTATGCAAAGGAGCCATTCAACCAAATGACCTCCACAAGCGATGGATACTGGAAATCGTTAACATGATCGGAGTCGGCGTGCGCTATGCATCCGGTCAGGATTATTACAACCTACAATTCGTCCGCGATATCGCTTTAGTTCAGTTTATGGTGGTCGTGGATACACACTCTCCGTGGGTTCGTATGTAGGGTTCGATATAACTAAAACCTGTACGTTTATCAAAGAATACAAAGTCAAGTTCCTAACTGTCGCTACGCGTTGACTCGTTGCGCGTTATGCGTTTCATACCGAAATCGCGTTTCACAACCAAATAGCGTATGCCCGACCACCAAATGTCTAATGAGCAAACGTTTCAGGATATCCGCATAGTCCTCGGAGATCCAAAGTAGAGGGATGACTCGACAATTGTGTGCCAGTGCAGGAGCAAAGCGCCGAACCTTTCTGTGACCCCCCTCAGTGTCTCGAACCGTAGAGACGGTTCGCCCACCCAATCGCCACACAAATCAGCGCCGCCCCCGGGGTTGATTCGTTCCAGCGATTGGACGTATGAGTGAATAGCCTTCCCCAAGAAAGACGGTTTACGCTGGAGACTATCAAACCGCTGCAGGGCAAACGCGCAGCTGGCTCTCGCCTGACGCTCTGCGGTTTCAAGCACTTTCTGCATGAAAACCCCCTCGGGAAGAGCCCCCAGAATAGACAGATAGTCGCCGACTGCCTCCAGCGAGTGTCGATACCCGTGGGACGCGACGGCGACCGTGATCAGTTGGGAGATGAGATCGTTCACTCTCACTGTGTTGATCCTTGTGGCATCGGACAAAGAAATCGCGGTTCTCGTTGTCGGCGGGAGGTGCGGCACCACCGCCGGCTGATACCCGGACAACACCTCCGGGAAACTCGTGGCCAGCACGCTCCCAAACACCCCGTCTTCGTTCCGCATCACCGGTATGAATGGGGGCAACGGCTGCCGATTGTCCAGTCCGATGTGCAGCGCCATGCAAAACGACCCCGACGAAACACTCGCCCGAGGCGCCAACTTCACGACCCACCGCGTAGTCATCCCCAGTTCGAATGCGGTTTCCGAGGCGAGCATCCGGTCAAGCGACGTACCCTCTTCCAGCATCCGGAATGCGTGGCCAGACATCCCGGAGTCGCCCGCCGTCCCAAGGTAAGTCACCCCGACGCGGGCGCCGGGGAGGTGCAACCGCGCCGCGAAGCTGGCATCCACGCCGGCTATATCAATATCCTCTCCATCGGAGGCAACCTCTTCGAGCCGCTTCCCGAGTAGTCGCTCGTGCAGTGCGAACAGGTCGTGCTCCTCGAAGGTCACGGCATCCATTGCTTCCCGTTCGCTGGCGAAGTACCAGTATTCATTGGCGTCGTGGCGGGATGTAAACGCGAGACCAGTCCGCTTTCCCGGGGACTCGGCGACACAAAAAAGCGTGTCATCGTCGGCCATCACGAACATCCGGCCAGCCGTGAGCAACAGCAGGGTGTTCCGCGCGGCACCATACGAGGGACCGATGTCATCATCTCCGAGAAGTGCAAAACGAAGGATGTCTTCCGAAATGCCGAGCCTTGCGGCCAGTTCGGCCGCCATCCGGGCTCGCGCCGGCCTGTCGACGTAGTGGATGGTGCCGGCAAATGAAGAGGACAGCTCCCGCAATACACCCTGGTTGACGGCTTGCATATCGACTCCGCGCGAGTCGTCTACGACGAACAACTCGATCTCGCGCCCCGCCCTGCGAAGGTGTTCGACCAGACTCGACACACACCGCCGCAAGCACTCCGGCCGGTCACACGTTGGGATGCCGACGGCTGAAATCGTACGCTCGCCCACCTCGTTCATGGTGCACCGCCTGAACGGTTCCGGCTTCGCTGCCACGCCCCCCACCAACTCAGGCGGAGTGGCACGCGGAGATCCACCACGGTCCCTTCACCCGGTGCGCTGGCGATATCGAGATGTCCGGCGATCTCGGCTGCCCGCATCTCCATGTGGCGGAGCCCGTTACTGCGAACCAGTGCCGCCTGATCGAAGCCTACGCCGTCATCCTTGATGTGTATGGTCAGCGTATCCTGTTCGATCCGGACGGCGATGGCGATGTGCGATGCTCTGGCCGACTTGTTCGCATTGTTGAGGGCCTCTTTGAAGAGTAGAAATACATTGCGGCGCAGATCCATGTCGATCGCCAACACCGGGACGGTCGCCGGCGACACTTCGAAGGTATGGGCCACGCTACCGGAGAGCATGGTTTCGGCCAGGCGGCGAAGCTGGGCGACGAGCTGATCGAGGGTGTCGTGTTGCGACTTGATGATCCACTCGGTGTCGCGCACGCTGAAGCCGGTTTCACGAGCGATGTCGCCGAGTTGAGACAACTGTGTGCGCTCTTCTCCTGTGAGGGCTGCCCGGCGAAGGAGGATCCCCACCTTCATGGCAATAGTAGCCAGATTGGCCCCGACGTCATCGTGGAGTCCACTGGCAAGTTTGAGCCGGAAGCGGTCGAGCCCTTGCCGGTAACGCTCACGTAACATAACCCCGCCAAAGACAATGCCCATGACGAGGAGGATGACCAACGCGCGAAACCATTCCGTTGCCCACAACGGAGTGTCGATCGTGATTGGCAAGGTCCTTTCTGCCCACACCCCGTCGCTGTTGGCGCCGGCCACCTCGAGGTCGTACGACCCATAAGCGAGGATGGGGAAATTGATAACGTGTTCGGCACCGAGTTCGACCCAGTTGGAGTCGGGCGGCGGGCTGGGAGAGGCCAATCCAAGGTAGGAGTTCCGCCGACTCTTCTCGCGAAGCCGGTAGCGGTAGCGGTTTTGTTCGACATTCGTATAGTCGAGCACGGCAAAGGAAAGGGAGAAGCGGTTTTCGTACGACTCCAGATCCAGTCGTTCGAGCCGTTCGAGCGGGATGCCGTCGGTCGGGCGATAAGGCTCCCCGTGCACACGGATCTCGCTCAAGACGAGCCGCGGGGGCTCCTCACTCGTGCGGATGCGGCGAGGGTCGATGATGTTGAACCCCTCGGGTCCTCCGAACCACACACGCCCGTCTCGGGTCTTCAGAACCGAACGGGCGTAGAAGCTTTCGGCCTGCAGGCCATCGTACAGGTTGAAGTTTTTAAACTTCCCAGTGGCCGGCGTGAAACGGGAAAGCCCGTCGTTGGTAGTGAACCAGAGATCGCCCCAATCATCCTCCAAAATGCCACGTACCTGGTCTTGAGCAAGCCCATCGGTCGTTGTGAGGGCTTGCGTCGATCCGTCGCCTCGGTCGAAAAGGCGTAGCCCTTCGTCGGTAGCCACCCAGAGCCCCCCACCCGCGTCCAGAGCCAAATCGTATATTCGATTGGCCTGCACGGCTCCGCCATCCAGAGCATAGGTGGTAAAACGTCCCTCGGCAACATCAAAGCGAACAACACCCTGGTCGTAGGCGCCTAACCAGACAACACCCGCGGTGTCTGCCACCATGGGCCATATGTAGCCTGTCGGCAAGCTATCGGCGTGTGGCGAGGGCTTATAGGAGGTGAACATGCCGAGGCCTCCATCGAACAGGCTCAATCCCTTCTCCCGGGTTCCGATCAATAATCGGCCTTCGGATAACGGCAGTAGGGAAAGAGTCTGGTTATCAAGAAGGGCATTCAAAGCGCCCGATGCTTTGTAGTGAAGGACCCGGTCGTTTCGGGCCAAATCGAGACCGCAGATGCCATCCCCGAACGTTGCGAACCATACCATTCCGGAGCGATCCTGACTGATATCAAAAATCCCGGCCGTGCAGTTGTGGCCGCTCTTGCCGACGACTTTCGACACCACGAATCTCCCGGTCGACCGCTCGAATACCGTGACGTACCCCTCCCGCGTTCCGATCCACACATTTTGTCGTTCGTCTTCCATCATCGCGACCACCTCGGAAACAGGAGATGCGCCAGCTAAGGGGGTATTTGAATACCTCGTGATGGCCTCGAAATAGGGGGACAATCGGTTTAAGCCGGACCAGGTGCCAACCCAGAGGTTCCCCTCGCGATCCCTCAAGAGACTCAGCACGGTGTCATCCGAGAGGCTCAAGGGGTCGTCCCCACTCACAAAATGACGAGCCCTGGCGAATGGAGAGATCAGACTCAATCCCCCTTCTTCGAAGCCCAGCCAGAGCCCCCCCTGGCTGTCATGAAAAAGGGTGGTAATGCGATTGCTGGCTAGTTCGACGCCGTGATCGTCTCCAGACTTAAACGCATCTATTCTCCCGTCGCCGCGGTGATACTTAAAAAGACCCTCGCCTAACGTACCGATCCAGATATTGCCTCCTGCATCTGGAGCGAATGCACGGATCGGGGCGCCCGCGTCGAGCATGACGACCGATTGAGCCGATCTGGCTCCCTCATCGTTCACTGGTATGCGGCGAATCACGCGCCCCCTATCGTTTCCAATCCAGAGATACCCCTCGCTATCGATATGAAGAGCACGAACGCTGGTTGAGGTAGGTTCGCCGTAGCCGACCATCCGCGCAGAAGGCCCTCGGGGATCGAACAACACGAGACCGGCTCCGGTAGCGAGCCAGTACTGATGGGAGTCGGCTTCCTGGACGGTGTATACAAAATTCGGCGATTGCTCGACGGTAGCCGCCGGCGTTCCCAGGATTGCCTCAAGATCAAAGCGCTTGAAGGTATCTGTAACCGGGTCATACCGATGCCATCCTCCTTGTTGAGTGCCTACCCACAGGATACCTTTCTTGTCTTGATAGAGGGATCGAATGTAATCGTCGAAAAGTGCTGTGGAATCATCCTGATTCGAACGATAGGTTTTAAAGACGTGGCCGTCAAATCGATTCAACCCCGCCAGGGTGCCTACCCACAGAAACCCGGTCGAGTCCTGCAGAAGCGATAGGATCGTGTAGTCCGTAAGCCCGTCGGCTATCGTGTACCGCTGAAAATGGGTGACAGGTGTTTGAGCCCACGCCGTCGAGATTACGATCCAGGAGATGGGAAGGACGAACCATCGGCTCAGAATAGCTCGGTCGGAGTGCATGGGGAAAGAATCAAAGGAATAACGAAACCGGGTTGAGCTGCATTTCACCGAGGGCGGCTGGCAAGCGTCCCGTTGCCACCGGCACGTCGTAGAGTCGGCCGGGCGCCAGACGACGCCAGAAATGGCGCAATCCAGGAACCATCACGCGAGCCACAGGCAACTCGATGTCGGGCCGGGTCATGTCGAGCACGAGGGTTTCAAGACCGAGGCCGGCCAGCCGCCGGACATACTCTTCGATCATTTCCGCAAGATCGACGGACTCGTAGCAGGGGAAATCGGATGCGCTTTTCGTTGTCAAATCGGAGGCAGGTACGAGATAGGGATGCTCTTCGATCGTGGCCTGGTCCCACCAATCAAGCACATCGCCAAAATCGGGCAAAAGCTGGCGCTCGCGCTCGGCCCGAGAACGGAGTGCGGCCGGCAAGGACTGGTTCACTTCGAGGATGGCTCGCGTTACGGCCACTTGAGCGTCAAAATGAGCCCCGAAGCCGAGTAGGATGTCTTCGGTTGGTGCATCCACCAGGCGTGAAATCCCTACAAATGTCGGAATGCCCAGGTCGTGAGTCAGATCGAGTACCCAGAGGTCCCTCCCCAGCGACCGGTAATAGACCTGCATTTCATCGAGATAAGGATCGGCAAAACTCGATAGGTCCACCCCGGGTTGTTGGGTCCGATTGTACCACCAGATCGCGACGGCGTCGCGCTCGACGAGTTCGAGGAGGCCCTGGAGAATCGCTTCCTCCAGGGTGTTGCCGGCGGCGAGGCCGTTCGAATCGGCCTTGCAGAAATCGGTGCCCACCCCTTCGTAGCCGTAATAACAGTAACTGGAGGGCACCAGGCAGGGTTCGTCGCGAGTGAGCGACCATACTTCTTTCCAGTCAATCACAGTCTGTTCATCGTACGGTTCGGGTACAAACTGGAAATGGCCGCGTTGTGCGGCATTCCATTCAAATCGGTGCTCGAATTGAGTTTCACTGAACAATAGCAGGCCATTCGGTGAGATGGCTCGGCGATCCAGCGACGCATACGAAGCGTGGACGTCCGGCGAGTCGCCATCGTGGACGGCTGAGAATCGCTCCAGCGCCTCACAAAGGCCGCTCGTCCGGGCCTGTTCGTCCGTTTTGCCTTTCCCGCCGCTCTGATCCCGTGTTGCCAGGCGTAGCGACTCGATACTGTGGTGCCGGCCCCGGCTGACATGGCCGACAGTGTAATTGTGGACGCCGGCAGCTCCAGGCGTATCCACCCGAGTAACCGAGCGGACGACTCCTGTGAGAGGGCTGATATGGCGCTCAAGTCGACGATAGGTCGACTTTGGTTTATCGACATGATAGTTTGAAGATGCCTGCACTCGTCTCATCCTCGACAGCAGAATACGCGCGGGATTTCGAGCCAGGGAGTCATCGCCGCAGTCAGGGCACTGGGGACGTCGGATAAACGGATGTTGGGTACGCTCTCCGCTCCGCAGGTCGACCGTACAGATGCTCGTTTCCAACACGGACGGACCATCTGATTCTAACCACTTCGCCGCCTCTTTGGCTGCTAGTTGCATGCCTAATAGTCGATACTCTTCAGACCAACCTCCACTTTCGCCTGACAACGAAGAATATCCTACCTCACTCAAAAATTGATCAGCCGGCCGGTTGAGTGCGAGTCGATATTGCAAACACGAAAGGCAACCACCTCTCCCAGTAGCAATAACGGGCCCAATCATCACCAGTGGTGTATACGGTTTGAGTAGCAGAAATGACTTCGTTGATCCGCAATGAAGTTGCCTCAGAACGCCGAGAGAAAGATATTCTTTCGCCACAATGATGGAATAGCGTGAGTCATCATCTACACACACATTATGATTATGCAAAAGTGCAATGAATTGATCTCGATGCTCGTCTTCAGGCATAACAAGCGCGGCACCTCGTGTTATTGGTGCAAGGGTTATGTCCGCAAATTTCTGCTCACGAAGTTCTCGCATTGCAAAGCTACTTGGTCCTGTCAATGAACTATTGTCCTCGAGATATCCCCTTGCCTCAAGTAACATAATAGTATAGTACACATCAGCCGCTCTGATGCTATCCCTCAATTCGAACACAATTTCATCGATCGTATGTTGCCCATCAAGGAGCGGGACCAAACGCATACAAACAGTACCTTCGAGTATAAGATATTCCCATTCATCAGCAAGCAATATACTTTTCTCTTCGATTCGAACTCGATATTGCGGTGAAAACCTAGGCTTTTCCATCACAAATTAGAAGCATGACCAAAGCACCTTAAGATGTTTTAGTGCTATTTGTAAAGACAGGATTACCAGCTCTTCCATAACGCCATTCCTGCAACATTTCCATCAAACTTGGCGGAGGGCAAAGTTCAGGAAAATGAAATCCAAGGTGAGATATTTCAATTCCATTCGAGATCCCACTCTCAGATTCAAAGTCCATATCCTGTGATCTAGGTAATACAATTTCAAGTCGCTCCTCAAAGGCATAGCGCAATCCATCATTAAAATTAGAATTTGTTCTATAGCTATCTTCATACACTCCATGTGGAAGCGGGACAGCAGGAATAGTTTGCGTGACAGCACCAGTATCCAAGTATCTTCTCAATAACGCTTGGTCCAACCATATATTGGCTACGAGTCTTGGATAATCACTTAGAATGCTCGAAACAACAGAACCTGAAAGAATCCACCTAACACAAGGCCGGGCACGGCACAGAGTCATGAACGAATTAATATCTACCGCCTGATTGAGAATCCTCGGTATCAAAGCATCACAAAAGGTCTCTGGTTGCAGCACTATCTCCGGAGCCTCTGAATCGCTATTGCTCAAAAAAGAAAGACTCCTGTGGGTAGCCTCAATTCCGACAGTACGATATGACCTAGCGGAGAAGAACGAAACTGTTTCAGCGGTAATCACAATGGACTGCATTCCCGTAGGCGAACCTAATTGAATCGTATGTCTTTCTCGGTCGAACGCATCGTGAGGTGAACAATTTGCAGATGCGGGTAAAATAATGCTCGAGGATCCTGTTTTCCGGAAAGTATACTTTCTATATATTTCGGCAGCTGCTACACGATTTACGACAAGATTTGGAACCTGAGCGCTCTGCCCCCAACGAGGAACTGTCGTTCTTTCGAGGGGGTGAGGTGGTATTGGAAGTATAATTCCTTCACTAGAAAGGAGATAATCAAAAGCACCCTGTTGAAACCGCACAACAGGCATCGGGTGTATGGCACCACCAGGACGAACAGCAGCCCGTGGATCAACCCCTCTGAAATAATCATACATCCTTAAGGACGAAGTCCTGAAAGTGTCGCTATGATTTACAGAAAGGCTGTAATACCTGAGCATTATCAACACAAACGCATGTGGATCAATATAGTTGGGCGATGCGACATTCCAAAGATCTATCAAGGGTGACGGAAAAGCAGGGTTATTAAATGTCCACAAATCGGCAACAATCGATGGGTACACTCCATTCCAGAATTCATTAAGATAGGATTCGGGAATATTCCATTCAGGGCATTGTCCAGTTTGTTGCTGGTTGATGCGCTCTGTGTTCACACATCCTCTCCATGAATTTAAGAAACTCCCTGCCTCGTCCTGCCAGTTTGACCAATCCTGACTCGAAAAGGAATTCACAGAGTTAAGAGTACTTGCAAGAATTTCGATATTCGGAAGGTTGCTGCACGGCATGACTACCCCAAGGATGTTATGTATCCAATGCACGATTCTGTTCAATAACCATTTCATATAAGCCTCTCTTTCAACGCCTTCACCACCGCCTGCGTCCTCGAATGGACATGCAGTTTGCTGTAGATATTCCGCATATGGCTATCAATGGTAGAGAAGGCCAGAAAAAGCTGCTCAGCTATTTCTTTTATGGTCAATCCACGTACGAGCAGTTCGAGCACCTCCTTTTCCCGCGCCGTCAAGTCATAGTCTTCACTCGGCACAGCGTACTGCCGGAACATGGTAAGCACCCTCCGAGCGACCTGAGGGCTCATCACCACGCCGCCATTGTAAGCCGCGATCACCGCATCGACGATCGCGTCCGGCTCGGCAAGCTTTAAGAGGTAGCCGGAGGCCCCGGCACACACGGCATCGAAGATCTTGTCGTCGTCCGAATGGATCGTAAGCATCACAGCGCGGGTCTCAGTCGCGATCTTGCGAAGGGCAATGACGCCCTCGATGCCGGACATCCGGCCCGGAATCTCGATATCCATCAACACGACATCTGGCGGAGCCGACGTCTGGAGCATCTCGAGCATCGACTCGCAGTCGGGAAAGGTCAGCGGGCAACACATCTCGGCCTCACCGTCCAATAATGCCTGGACCGTTTCCCGGTAGTTCTGGTGATCCTCCACCAACCAGATCGTAATCTGGAACGGCGCGGCGGCGCTTTGCTCATAATAAGCCGCGCGGTGGTTTTTTGGCTCCGGGGTTCCCGAAAGGGCAGTAGCGATGGCAGGGGTCATATCGCCTCACAGGTGGGGTGCGAAACGGCAGTGACACAAAAATAAGCTTTCGCTAATAATCCGCCTCACGCGTTTGCGTGGTTGTCGCAAAAACACCCAACATTTGTCCGAAACGCCGCACATCGGATCGTCGGGTCACGGCGTGGTGGATCCGTTGATGGATGTCGGGTTACGGCCTGCGGCCTAACCCGACCTACGGGAGGCGCGCAAACACCCCGAACTCTGCGGCATTCGCTGGCGTCACCAATTCGCAATCGATGGCCTGCTTCTCGGGCAACGACGTCGAGCCCGTGCGCAGGTAGGCGTCGGCCTGGTCGACGGCCATCGTAGCGAGCAGGCCGGCGGGCTGGAGTACGGTCGCGGCGATGTCGCCGGCTTTGATCGCGGCGATCACGTCCGGACTCCCGTCAAACCCCACGACAATCACATCCCCCCGGCCGGCGGCCTTCAACGCCGCCGCGGCGCCTAGCGCCATGGTGTCGTTCCCCGAAATCACCCCCTCGATCGTCGGGTTCGCCTGGAGGATCGTCTCCATCTTCTCAAAGGCCTCTGTCTGGCTCCAGTTGGCGCTTTGCTGCGCCACACGCACCATTTCGGGGTACTGCCCGATCACGTCGTTGTACCCCTGCGACCGGATGCCGGCGTTCGTATCGGACTCTCTCCCCAGCAGCTCGACATATGGCCCGGCCTCTCCCATCAACCGGACAAACTCCTCGGCCCCGAGCGTCGCGCCCTGGTAGTTGTTCGAGACGATCTGGGCCACGGCAATACCCGTCGCGTTGATCTCCCGATCGATCAAAAACGAGGGGATGCCGGCGTCCTTCGCCTTCTGGACTACGGCGATGGAGGCGTCCGCGCCGGCGTTGTCCAGCACGATCGCGGCAGCCTTGCGGGCGATCGCCGTGTCGAACAGCTGGTCCTGCACCGAGGCGTCGCCGTTGTGCGTCAGCACGAGCGTCTCGTACCCCAGCGCCTGCGCCCGCTCATCGGCCGCGTCGGACTCGGCCTTGAAGAAGGGGTTGTCGTGGGAGGGGGTGATGATGACGATCAGGCGCGCCTGTTGCGTCGATGTCGCATCGCCGGAAGGCTGACAGGCGGAAAACGCGAGGGATAACAGTACGAACAGGGCGAAGCGAGGATGGCGCATGATGGTGGGGTTTGGGTGGAGGTTGTACATGTTGTCACCCCGGACTTGATCCGGGGCCCCGTCGTTTTGTTATCCGGCTGGATCCCGGCTCGGGGGCCGGGATGACATTTGCCGGGATGACAGACTCAGGCGCCGCAGCTGCATCCGCTGCTGCTGTTGGTCCACGACGACGGCGAGCACGATCACGGCGCCCTTGATCACAATCTGCCAGAACTCGGACACCCCCAGCAGCACCATCCCGTTCACCAACACGCCGATCACAAATGCCCCGATGAGGGTCCCGCTGATCGTCCCGCGACCGCCCATCAGCGAGGTGCCGCCCAAGACCACCACGGCGATGGCGTTGAGCTCGAACGTCTCGCCGGTCGCCGGATGGGCCGCTACCAGCTGAGAAGCGATGATCAACCCGACCATCGCCGCGCACACGCCGGAGATCATATAGGTCGTCCACTTCACCCGCTCCACACGCACGCCGGACAGCGCCGCGGCCTTTTCGTTGCCGCCCACGGCGTAGACGTGCCGGCCAAACGGGGTCTTCCGCGCCACAAAGGCGCCGACAATAGCAAAAAGCACCATGATCCAGATGGGATACGGCAGCCCGAGCATCGTGCCGGCGCCCAGTTCGGGGAAACCGGTGTTGCCCAGCGATTCGCGTCCGACGAGGTTCGGAAACGTCGCCCCGTCTGAAATCAACAGCGCCGCCCCCCGCGCTACATACAGAGTCCCGAGGGTGGCGATAAACGGGGCGACGCTCAGACGGGTAACGAGGGCGCCGTTTACAAGCCCGACCAGCAAGCCCACCACCAGCGTCAGTAATCCCACCATCCACACATTAAAAAAGATCGACACGCCAAACGGCGCCAGGATAAGGCCCTCGTTGATCAACCAGCCGGCGACCATCCCGCACAGGCCGGCGATCGAGCCCATCGACAGGTCTATCCCACCGCTCAAAATCACAAACGTCATCCCGATCCCCAGGATGGCGTTGATCGCCACCTGTTTGGTGAGGATGATGAGGTTGCCGGTTGTCAAGAACGCCGGACTCAGTGCGGCAAATACGGCGGCCAGCACGATCAGGGCGATGTAAGCCCGGAGGCGCAGGAGCAGGAGCTGGATCGGGACGCCGCTCAGGGGACTTCGCTGGATCGACGAGGCGTTCTGCATGGCACTCATGAGGTTACAGAATTAACACTCAGCACGCTCGCGGCCGCCAGATGCTGCTCGGTGAGGCGGTCGCCGGCGAACTCGCCCGTGATACGCCCACGCGCCATGACGATCGCGCGGTCCGCCATCGCCACCACCTCCTTCAGTTCCGACGAAACGAACAACACCCCCAGCCCCTCGCCGGCGAGGTCGTTCATCAGGGCGAAGATCTCTGACCGGGCGCCAACATCGATCCCACGCGTGGGCTCATCCAGCATCAATACCTTGGGCCGGGTGAGCAGGTTTTTGGCAAGGACGACCTTTTGCTGGTTGCCGCCGCTGAGGGTGGTGATGGACTGCGCCGGATCCGACACCTTGATGCCCAGCTGCGCGATGAGGCGGTCGACTTCCTCGCGCTCACGGCCGGCCGACAACGCAATGCCTTTTCTCAATGCCCGAAGATGCGCCAGGGTGATGTTCTCCGCGACGGAGAACGTCTGCACCAACCCGAGCTGCTGCCGATCTTCGGGCACCAGTGCAAGCCCTAGCCGGAGGCGCTCCTCGATCGGGCGCGACGACAGCTCCACGCCGCCAAGCCGCACCGAGCCGGCCGAACGTAGCTGCATCCCGAACAGACACTCGAGCAACTCCGTCCGCCCGGCGCCCATCAACCCGTATATCCCAACGATTTCGCCGGCTCGGACGCTCAGCGACACATCCTCCACCAGAAACCCGTCGCCGTGCGCCCTCGGCAGCGTAATGCCCTCGGCCTCCAGCACCACCTCCCCCGCCGGCCGCGTCCGCCGCCGAAACAGGGTGTCCGAAGTGCGGCCGGACATGTGCTCGACGATCCATGCCAGCGACACCTCGGAAGCCGGCGCCTCGGCCACCAATCGCCCGTCCCGCAGTACGGTGAAGTGATCGCCGATCTGGAGGCACTCGTCGAGTTTATGGGAGATGTAGACAATCGCGACACCCTGGGCCGTCAGCTCCCGAACGATACGCAGCAAGACACCCGCCTCGGCGTCACTCAGCGCGGACGTCGGCTCGTCCATGATGAGGATTGAGACCTCCTCCGCCAGCGCGCGGGCGATTTCGACCAGCTGCTGCTGTCCAATCCGAAGGTCCTCGACGAGGGTGTCGGGTTCGATCGACTGCTCCAACCGCTGCATCAACGCCCGCGTGACGGCCTCCTGCCGGCCGGTCTGGATCGTCCCCAGCCCGGTAACCAGCTCCCGCGCGATAAACACGTTTTCGCTTACGGTGAGGTTGGGAAACAGCGACAGCTCCTGGAAGATGATCCCGATCCCGTGCGCCCGCGCCTCGCGGGGGTTGGCCAGGGTGATCGGCGTTCCGTTCAGGACGAGCCGACCCTCGCTTGGCGCCTCCACGCCGGCGAGGATCTTCATCAGGGTCGACTTTCCCGCGCCGTTTTCACCGATCAACACGTTTACCTTTCCTGCGTGGACGGTGAAGTCGACGCAATCCAGCGCGGTCGTGCCGGGGTAGCGCTTCACGATCCGCTCGGCTTGGAGGGCGATAGGAGGGGATTCGGAGGTCATGGCGTAGGCACCACGCGAAGTTCGACCGGCGTGATGACGATCTCCCGCGTGTCCCGCAGCGCAGTCACCCCGGCAAAACGGACTTCCCTGCCCGGCAGGGCGGACCGCTCCAGCGGCGAAAGCACGGTTTCCATCACCCGCGCGTGGAGGGCATTCGACACGCCGGCGTATTCCAGCTGGTTCACAAACTGGTCGAACGAGGCAAACGGCAACGCATCCCGAAGCGCCGTCCCTCGGATGACAGGGCCGATCTGGATCGTCACCTCCTGCCCCTGCGGTAGTGCGACGATAATCACGCCGGCGCGAGAAGTGGTATCAACGCGGACGACCCGTCCCTCCCCCTTCACACGCACATGCAGCGAGCCCTCCCCGACGCGGTGCCCGAACGGCGCTGCGGCGTCGGGGTCATCCGCCAGTTCATCCAGCAGCGTGGACAGGTCCACCGCTTCGTCGCGTATCAGTGGGAGGATGCGTGTTTCCCAGTTTTCCTCCACAAACGTTGCGGCATCAAAGGCTTGTACCTCATCCTCGACGATGGCGCGGCCTGTCGTGGGGTCTAGGGGGCGGATTTCGCATCCAGCCAGCAAAACAACGAGCGCCGGGAGGATGCCGGCAAAGCAGATCCGTTCATGCATGGCGCGCCCTCGGATCGTAGATCGTTCTGGCCACGGCATCCTGCCAGCCCTCGTAGTGGGCAGTCCGGCGCGCGTCGGACCAGCGCGGCTCGAACCGGTCCAGCTGCCGGGGCAGCGCCGCCAGCTCCTCGGTCGAGGCCCAGACGCCCAGGTGGAGGCCGGCCAGATACGCCGCGCCCAGGGCCGAGAGGTCCTGCGCGGTGTTTCTCAGCACGGGACACCCGAGGATATCCGCCTGAAACTGCATCAGCGCATCGTTCCGGCTCGCGCCGCCATCGGCCATCAGCACCCGGTCTCTCGATCCTTCCGAGACAATCGCGTCGAACACATCTCGAATCTGGAGGGCAATCGACTCCACCACCGCCCGCGCGAGATGCGCGCCTGTCGTCCCTCGCGTGAGGCCGGCGACGAGGCCCCGCGCCCGGTCGTTCCAGTGGGGCGCGCCGAGGCCGACAAACGCTGGC
>JBGSPJ010000177.1:0-5090 GCA_041738655.1 Rhodothermales bacterium
GCATCCATGGCCTTGCGGTCGGTCGGTCGGGGGCGGCCCGCCGGCTCTTTCGGCCGGGAATCCGGGGGCAGGAAGATAGTCTCGTCGGCCTCAGACACATTCGCCCGGGAGAACAACTCGTCTTCGGAGAACAACCCGTCGTTCTGGCCCCTGCCCGTAGGCCCCGAGGCGGTCGAGAACAGCTCGTCGTCGGCGTCGAACTCATCCAACGGGCTGGGACGTGCGCCCCGCTTGCCGGGTTTGTCTTCAAAAAACGGCGCCTCTTCCATTGGGGAGCTGGCCCAGGTGGCGTCGTCCGTCATCTCGTCGTCGAACGAGGCACCAAACAGCTCGTTGTCGCGATCGGAGTCGAAGAAAAACTCGTCGTCGTCCGAGCGTTCGCCGGCGAACGGGGAGGCCGGCGGCTTCGGGGGCTTCGCCTCGTCCCATACGGTGTCGTCGATGTCCATCGGGGAATCGACTTCAAACTCCACGCCTTCGAGCTCTTCAAAGAACGGGCTCCATTCATCCTCGGATTGCGGGCCGTCTTCGTCGGGGAAAAGCGGCGATTTGGGATCGTCTTCTTTCATGGAAATGGCCCCGTTCTCGCCTGGAAGTGCGGATTCTGGGGAATTAGTGATGTCGTTGGAGGCGGGAAACACGACCGAGAAATCGGCCTCTTCGAAGGGTGGCTCGGATGTTTTACCGAGCGGGTGCTCGCCGGCTTTGTCCGGCAGGCCGTCCCAGAAGGCGGAATCCAGCGAGTCCCCCATGAGGGTGTCGTCGGCTTCGAACCCATGAAGGTCCGGCAGGGCATCGTCGAAGTCCGGCAAGGTGTCACCTGAAATCGGGTGAAACCCGTTTTCAGCCGGGCGGTCGATCGCCTGATCAGCGGGCGGACGCGGTGGCGCTACCTGGACGGTTTCGGTTTCAAGTGCGGCGAAGCGATTGTTTACGAGCATGGACAAGCCAGCGTCCGGCCGGAACCGGATGGCTTCGTCGGTCGCATGCAGCGTGCCCACGCCGCGGATCTCCGCGCGTTGCTCCGTCTGTATGTCGGCCTTGAGTTGCTCGACGAAGGTAAACAGCGCCTCGCTCGCCTGCTGTCGGTTGACATTCAGGTGGCGGGCAAGTTGCTCGATTAGGGGAAGAGCCATGCGTGTCGAGGCTTAACGCACCGGAAAGGCGTGGGTGCAGGTGCGATCGGTTACTGGAAATCGGGGATGAAGACGACTTCGTCGCGCGGCGGCTTCATGACCAGCGCCCTGTCGGCATCTTCGATCATTTCGCTGGAGCGCCGGTCGACGCGAAACGTGCCCAGGCCGGGGATATCGACCTGCTCACGCCGGATCAGCGCCTCGCGAATCACATTCCCGAGGGCTTCGCTGATCTGTTGTGACTGTGCATCGGACATACGCCGTAGGAGTTGGTTGGTGCGGCTGAGCGTGCGTAAGCGAACGGACTTCACCGCGTTGCGCGGTGCTTAACGTGTTCTAAGGCGCAAGATATACACTACTTAGGACAAAATAAATGCGGTTATAATGGCGAAAAACGGAAATTGGTTCCTGACAGTCTACCACAGCACACTGAGGCCGGCTGAAATCGTGAACGGCGACTCGGGGTAATGCTCCCAGTATTCAAGGTCGCTCCCGAGCAGATTATTCGTCCGCAGGATCATCGACAGGCCCGGGTTGAGCTTGTGCGATACCGAGAAATCGAGCTCGAAGTAGTCGTCCAGCGTCACGTTCTCGAGCCGGCTTCGATGGCGGGGGCTGTAGTACGTCCCGATCCACTGAACGAGTGTCTTCCGCTTGTTGAACAGGTACGAAATCATGCCGCGGCCTTCCACGGGCGAGAAGTAGGGGATCGAGGCGTCGTTGTCCTTGAACCGCCCATCCCGGTAGGTGGCCCCGATCTCGGTCTGCAGCCCGAACGGGAAAACAAGCGACACATTGCCGCCGGCGTGGTAGATCTCCACCTCGTCATAAAAAATCGGGAAGATGCCGCGTCGGTAGCTATACCCGGTCGCGACGCCGTCGCTCTCTGTTTCGAAGAACTGGTAATTGGGGATATACTCGAACCCGCCGCGGGCCGCCATCTGGAAAACGCCGGCGAACCAGTTGAAGCCACCCACCGCGTTGACCGGTCGGAGTGTGGCCTGCATCTCGGGTCGATCCACCAGAAAGGGATTCGCCTGGTAGAGGTCCCAGAGGCGGTTTCGGATCACATCCGGCCGGTTGTGCGCATAGATGTGCAGGCCGCGGCCGGGGTAAAAGTCCAGCAACACGTCCCCGGTGGCATAGGACGACAGGTCTCCTTCCCCATCCGAAAAGCCGAGGAATCGGCCGACCAGCGTGACGCGGAAGCTCCGCGCAAGATCCAGCCGCAGGCCAGTGCCGAGGTTGAAGTCGTACAACACGTCCTTGTCGAATATCCCGTCGATGCCGGCGGCGCTGGCGTCGGTCTGCAGCAACACGGATCCGAGGCTGAACGGGATATCCAGGTTGCCGGCCCACTCCGCCCGATTCTCCGTGCGCTCCAATTCGCTCAGCGGCTCGAGGTTGTTGTCGAACACCTCGGTGCTAAAGCGCGTGCCGCGCATGGAAAGCCGCAGATCGAGACCCAGCCGCGCTTCGGACTGCGACTTGAGCCACAGGAACGTGGAGCCCATGCGCCCGTTTCGGTTGGGCAGGACGATTGGTGTCGCGATAGCGCCCGACTGAAGCAGGTTGGTGCCCGAAAGCGTGTAGGCGGCCACGGCGCCATCCAGCCCGAGTCCATACGCGAACCGCGGCCCCATTCGCCGCACGCCGATTTCGCCGCGGCTGACGTCGTACGGGTTTTTGAGGTCGGACAACTCGTCGGCTTTCCGAAGGGCATGGCCCTCGGTGCCCTCGTAGTCGATCCGCGCATTAAACGATGTCCGCTGCCGGATAGGGATATGCAAGCGCGCTGCGAGTTGCCGGCTCAGGTACCGGCCGGCGGTGGCCTCGAGTTCCCCGCTCAGGGGCTGCACGTCCCCAAGGAAGGAAACACGGGGTGGCTCCGGCCGGCTGACGGCGGCGCCCGGAAGATCCGCCTTGGCCTGCTTGTAGTTCTCGGAAAGCGGCTGGCGCGTTCCCGGGATCTCGGGGACACGCGGGGGCGGGTTGAACCCGATGAGGGGTTGCCGCTGGAGCGAGGGGAAGCTTATTTCGAGCTGCCCCAGGATCTCGACATCGCGCGGAGCGATATCTGGCAGGATCGTGTGGGTGGTATCCACCGTCTGCGCAAGGGCGTTCACGCCAGGCGCCAACAGGGCTATCAGCAACAGGATTCGAATCATCGATAGGGCCATCAGATAGCGGCTTTTTCTTTAGCGGCACGATCAGCATAAATCGTGCCTCGGAATTCTTCGAGAACGCGGTCGTACATCTGGCTGGCGTCGCCGCGTTGGCCCATGGCCATGAAGGCGCGCGCCTGAGCGAGGTAGCTCTCGGCCAGCCAGTTCGAGTAGCCGTTGAAAAGGACGGACATGCGGCCGAGTTCATCCACGGCGGCGCGGGCCTGTCCCTGGCGGATGAGCAGGTCGCCCAGGCGGAACAGGGCCTCGGCGCCGGTTTCATCCGCGCTGTCGTTTGTGATCTGGCGGTAGAGCTGGATCGCCTCCTGTGGCCGGCCCGACGCTTCGTAGACCCGGGCCAGGCCCAGCAGCGCCGGCCCCATCTGGGTACGGTTGCTGTTGGCGCTGGTCAGTTCCGTTAGTTGACGTTCGGCCTCGCCAAGCCGGCCGAGGTTCATCAGCGCCCGGGCCTGACCGTAGCGGGCCTGGGCCATCACCTGGGGATCCGCGCCGCGCATGGTCTCCAGGTTCTTGAACAGCTCCAGGGCATCCTGATGGCGCCCCTGATCCAGGTAGATCCGCCCGAGCGTCAGCGTCGCCTCTGGCCGGCGCCGGCTGTCGGGATACCGGCTTACGAGCTGCTGGAGATACGATTCGGCCTCGGCGGGTTTGTTGGCCTGGGTGAGGATCGTCCCGATGTAATAATAGGCGTCGGGCAACAGCTGGATGTTCTGGGATTCACGAACGAAGCGCTGGAAGTCGGCCAGCGCCTCATCCGTGCGGCCCGTCTGGAATTTGACCTCGGCCTGCCGGAAGCGAAGCTCGTCGGCTACCGGAGACGACGGGTTGGCCGCGGTGAATTCCTCGATGATGCGCGAGGCGCCGGTCGGGTCGTCCAGGGCGTCGAGGGCGAGCTGGATGCCGGCGGCGGCATCCGAGGCGAACGGGCTGTCCGGGTAACTTTTGAGTACCTTTTCGTAGGCCGCCACGGCTTCCTGGAGCCGATCGGCGTTGAACAGGGCGTCTCCGATACCGTACTGGCTTTTGGCCGCGAGGGGATCGCGCGGGTAGTTGCGGATCAACGCCTCGTAAGCTGTTATGGCTTGCGTGTAGTCCTGATTCAGGAAGTAGAGGTAGCCGAGGTTGTATTGTGCTTCCTCTTTCCAGTCGCTCTCCGGGAAATCGCTGAGCAGCTTGCGGAACGTGGCGATCGCGTCCAGCTGTTCGCCGGCGTTGTTATACGCCTGTCCGATCTGGTAAAGCGAGTAGTCGTCGCTATCGGCGCCGCCCACCTGTTGGTAGGCCTGGATGGCTTCCGGGTACCGCTTGAGGGCGTAGTAGCTGTCGGCGAGCCGGAGTTGCGCGTCGGTGCGGTAGGGCACAAAGCCGTCCGATTCGCGGTACTCGCGCAGGAAGGTGCGGAATTCGGTGATGGCGTCCTGGTAGTTGCCCTGCTTGAAATAGGTCCACCCGAGGGCATAATGCGCGGCGTCCACGTGTTTGCCGCTGCTGCCGCCGCGCAGGTACTGGCGGAAGAGGCTAGCGGCCCGGTTGAAGTCGCCGGCCTGGTGGTAGCTCTCGGCGGCCCAGAAGAGGGCGTCGCTGCCCCAGGTGGACGTCGGAGCGGCGTCGTGGAGGCTCATGAAGGCCGGCGCGGCGTTGGCGTAGTCCTCGTATCGGTACTGGAGCCAGGCTTTCTGGAAGATGACCTCGTTTTTCAGGTCCGCCGGCGCCGCATTCAGCGCGATCGCGCGGTCGAAGTTGCTGAGCGCCGCGTCGAAGTCGCCCA
>JBGSPJ010000331.1:0-16580 GCA_041738655.1 Rhodothermales bacterium
CGTTGCGCCAGCGGCTGCCCCCGCGGGAGCGCCAGGATATACTCGAACAGCGCCCGGTTGGGGCCGGCCTCCGTATGGACGCCGGCGCGCGCCTTGGCCAGGAGGATCCGCCGCACCGACGCGTCGATGTGGCTTTCGGTCAGATCTCCCTTGCGTACGGCGTCGCGCACGGCGCGGACCGAGGCGTCCAGCCCGGTCGGGGTGAGGACCATGTCGGCGCCGGCGCGCAGCGGGAAGGTGATGCGCTCCTCCAGGGTATACTCGTTCTGGAGCGCCCCCATCGCCACGTCGTCGGTGATCACCAGTCCGTCGAACTGCATCGTATCGCGCAGCAACCCGTGCAGGGCGTTCCGGCTAAAGGTCGCGGGGATCGGCTCGGCATCCAGCGCCGGGATCCACAGGTGCGCGCTCATCACAGCCGCAGGGCGCACGTGTTTGTTGAGCACATACCGGTACGGAAACAGCTCGATCGCCTCGAGCGCGCGGCGGTCGCCGGGGATCGTGCCCATCCGGCTGTGGGTATCGACGGACGTGTTGCCGTGCCCGGGGAAGTGCTTCAGCGTCGTCATCACGCCGTGGGCCTGGGCCTCGCGCACAAAGGAGGCGGCCATCTCGCCGACGAGCGTTGGGTCCTCGCCGTACGAACGGATGTTGATGATCGGGTTGAGCGGATTGTTATTCACATCCACCACTGGTGCCAGGATCATATTGACCCCCACGGCCCGGCTCTCCACGGCCGTCAGCCGGCCAGCGGCGGCGGCGAAGACGAGGTCGCGCGTCGCGCCCAACCCCATGTTCGAGGGCCACTCGGTGAGATTGTTGTCGTGCTGCCCGACGCCCCGCTCGTAATCGGCCGCAAAAAACAGCGGCACGGCCGAGCGTCCCTGGAGCCGGCGTGTTTCCTCGAACAGTTCCCGTGGCTCCATCGTGCGGGAAACGAGAAATCCGCCCACGGCATACTGCGTCACGGCCTCCATCCCTGCGTCGGCACGGGTTCGCGCGGGCAGGTTAACGATAAACAGCTGGCCGATCTTCTGCTCGAGCGTCAGCGAGGCCATCATGGAATCGACCCAGCGGCCGGCGCCGGTCGTATCCGGGCGCAGCAGGGCCAGCACCTGAGGGTCGTAATCGGAAAAGAGGCTGTCGAGCGCGATCTGGACGGGATCGGTGGATACAGACGCTTCGACGATCGGACGCGCCGGCGCCGGAGCATGTGTCCGCGGCGCCACGAGCACCCAGAGGGCGATGAGGACGATGACCAGGAAGAGGCTACCGAGCTGGAAGCCGTCCCATCGAGCGATATGACGCGTCCGTTCGATCCGAGTGTCCGAAAAATGGGGGTTGAGCGATCTGCGATGCAATGTAATTAACGTCCGCGAAAAAGTACTGCGCATTCCAGCCTGCGGTTTCAGTTTTTTTGACGCGTATCTCACGGTATTTTCGGCACATAGCGCGTCACCCTATATTTCGGCTGACTTGCGCCCAACCATAACACAAAACGATGCTCGACAGGCTACGAAACGAAGGAAAAGAGATACTGGGCGCCGTCCGCTCCCTGGATCGGCAGACGGTGTTTGTCTGTGTCGCCGCCGCCGTGCTCATGATCACGCAGTTTGTCTTCGGCAGCCGCACCCTCTTCCGGCAGGATATCGCCCCCCATCTCTTCCCGGACGAATGGCATCAACTCGCCGGCTGGGGATGGTGGTTCGGGATGCAGGGCCTCACAGGGTTCGTCATCCCGATTTTATTGCTGAGGTTCCTGTTCAAGCGCTCGCCGGCCGACATGGGGCTCGGGCTCGGGGATTGGAAGCTGGCCTCGACCCTCGCGCTCCTCTACCTGCCCTTTGTCGTCGTGGGCACCTGGGTGCTGTCCGACAATCCGGACTTCCAGTCCCACTACCCCCACTACCAGCCGGCCGCCCGCCACTGGGGCCAGTTCTTCATCTACGAGGCGCTCTTCCTGTTTTACTGGTTCGGATGGGAATACCTCTGGCGCGGCTTCCTCCTCTTCGGCACCCGACACACCTTCGGCCTCTACGCCATCCTGCTCCAAACCCTCCCCTTCGCCGCCCTCCACGCCGACAAACCCACCGCCGAAGCCTACCTCTCCATCCTCGGCGGCATCGCCCTCGGCGCCCTCGTCTGGCGTTGCCGCTCGTTCTGGATCGCCGTCCCGATCCACGCCGCCCAGATGTTCATCCTGGACTTCTGGTGCAGCCTCCGGATCCGAACAGAGGTCGAAGGAATAGGACTCGGAGCCCTCCATGATCTCCTGACCACCTGGCTCAGCGGACACCCCCCGTGACCCCCCTCCGCGTCCCCGCGCCTCAGCGGGCTATCATACAACGGAGACGACACCCCCTCCGCGCCCCCGCGCCTCAGCGGGCCACCAAACAACGGATACGCAACCCACATGCGCCACCCCCTCCCCCTCCTCCTCCTCCTCGCCGGCTGCGCCCCCACCCCCTCCAACCTCCCCATCGACGAGCCCGGCTGGCACGACGAAATCGTCTACCACGTCAGCCAGCGCAGCTTCTACGATTCCAACGGCGACCGCCACGGAGACCTCAACGGCTTCGTCGAGAAACTGCCCTACCTCAAGGAACTGGGCGTGACGGCTATCCTGTTCATGCCGCTCTACCAGTCGAACCTCTACCACAACTACTTCCCCACCGACTACACGGCCATCGACCCTGAGTTCGGAACGATGGAAGAGTACATCGACTTCGTCCGCGCCGTACACGCCCATGGCCTCAAGTTCATCATGGACATGGAGACCCAGTACGCCGCCAACGGACACGCCTGGTTCGACGACTCCTACAGAAATCCCTCCTCGCCTTTCACCAACTACATCTACTACGCCGACGACCGGAATGAGCGCCCCGCCCAGATGTTCGCCGGCCCGGACGATTCCCTCCTCACCCTCCAGGCCTGGTCGGACGTCCGCTTCAACATCGTCTTCCTCAACCTCAACGGCCCGGAAGTCCGCTCCTGGATGAAGGACTTCTACGCCCACTGGGTCGACCCCAACGGCGACGGGCTCTTCGACGACGGGGTCGACGGTTTCCGGCTAGATCATATCATGGATGACCTGGACTACAAGGGGGTCTTCACAAACATGTACGCCGAGGTGTGGAAGCCGGTGCTCGACAGCGTCTACGCCATCAACCCGAACCTCTTCATCGTCGGCGAGCAGTCTAACTGGCTGGAGTTCGGGGAGGATATGATGGCCAAAACCGGCGCCACGGCCAGCTTCGGGTTCCCCATCCGCTTCGCCATCTCCGGTGCCCCGACGATCTACATGGGGGGCCGGATCGACCCGGCCGACCGCGACGAACTCAATGCCTCGAAGATCAAGGCCGCCGTAGGGGAAATGCTGCGCCGCATCCCGAAGGACAAGTACTTCATAAACTTCATCGAAAACCACGACATGGAACGCTGGGCCAGCGCCATGGAGGGGGATCGGGGGAGGGTTCGGGCCGCCGGCGCGCTGAACCTCCTCCTCCCCGGCATCCCCTCGATCTATTACGGCCAGGAACTCGGCCTACCCGGCCTCGTCGGCGAGTGGGGCCACGACGGCAACCACATCCCCGTCCGCGACGCCTTCCCCTGGACCCCGAACCCCGACGACGCCGGCATCGCCGCCTTCGCAAAAGACTCCGGCCCCTGGTGGGATGTCTCCTACTTCAATTCCCCGGATATCGAGCGCCTCGCCTTTTCCTCCCAGAAAAACGAACCCGGCTCCACCTGGCACTTCTACCGGGCCCTCATCGCCCTCCGCAAACGGCACCGCCCACTGATGTACGGCGATTACGCCACCATCCCCCACCCCGACTCAACAGTCTACGCCTTCTCCCGCTCCCTCGGCGAAGAACGTATTGTGGCCGTCTTCAACCTGTCGGACGAGGCGAAGACGTTTTCCCTGGAGGAAGTGGATGCCGCCGGCTACCAACCGCTATTCGGGGAATCCATCGACGACGCCGGCCGGCTTGGGTTGGATGGATTCGAATTTGCGGTGTTGGGGAGGTGACGTAGCAAAGTTATTGCAGCACGTCAACCCCGTGCCGGCGGGCAGCGGCACTTAACGAACGATCAAGAGAAACCAGGGGTAGCTTCTCCTGCTCGGCTAGAAACAGATAACTAGCGTCATACACAGTGAGCCGTTCTTGTACGGCAAGTTCGAAGATCTCTCCAAACAGGAGGCCGGCATGGAGTTCGATTAACTCGACCGGAAACGCAGTCACCAAATCAAGCAACGTATGGCTTTGCCCGGCCGAGATACGCCCACGTTTGACCGCCATTTGTAGCCCATTTGCCACCTCGTAGGGCCAGATCGAGGGAACCACGATGTCATACTCCTCCTGTAACATGGCACTTAGCAAAGCCCGTGAGGAAGGTGTAGTTTCATCCTCGAAGCACCACGCCAGGGTCATCGATGCATCGAGTACAACGGATCCGCTCAATGCCGTCCCTCATCTATAAGCTCGCGAATACTCAGGCCACCAAGGGATAGCTTTTTGCTCAAAGCCTGGAGCCCTTCAACCGCCGCTCTTACTTGCTCCGGGGCAGGTTTTTTTCCTGCAATCCAGGATCGACGGCACGTGGAAAGTTCTGATGTCGGTAATTCACCCATCATCACTTCCGCGATGCGGTCCTGATCGTTTTCAGGTAGGGCTGAAACGGCCTCGATGGCTTTTTTGAGCAGATCGGTCATGGCGAATACCCAATTCGGTTACGGCTACATATCCCAAGATACACCCCGAATCGCCTGCCCGATCCCCGGCAGGGTAGATTTCATTTTGGCGGTTAATAGACCTTTCGGGTCTTAAAGACCCAAAGGGTCTCTCAAAAACGCGTAACGTTCAACGCCATAACGTTCAACGTCACCACGCATACAGCAAACTCAACACATGCCCGGCCCCGCCGAACCCGCCATCAAACGGCACAAACGCGTAGTCGAACAACAGCCCGCTCGTCCCGAGCCCACCACCAACCGTCGGGCCGCGGAGTTCATCGTTCGTGATGTAGCCGGCACGGATGATCACCAGGTCCTCCACCTGTACCGCCGCGCCCACGTGGATCCGGGTCGTTTCCGTGGGGAGGACGTGGGACACTTCGCCCGTGAAGTAGGCGTTTAAGAGCACGGCGTTGTCGGTCATCGTCACGACGCGGAAAGGATACACCGCCACGCCGGCACGGACCGTCGCCGGAAGCTCGGTGGCCTCCGCGCTGAGGGTGTTCATTTTGCCCATATGCTGGAGCGCCGCCCCGAAGCGTAGGCCCCCGTCGAACAGGTCCGCCTGCGCCCCGAAGTCGAACGCATACCCCTCGGCAGAGTTGGTGAAGATCCGCTCGGACAGAAACTTGGCCGACGCCCCCAGGCGTACCGGACCCACCGCGAATCCGTACGACCCTCCGACACTCACAAACTGGGCGTTAAACAACCCCTCCGGATCCCCAGGCCCCTCGCGCGCTTCCAGGTCGCCGCTGTCCATCGCCGTCACAAACGCCCCGAAGCCGCCCTGCTCGCCGGCCTGAAACCGGCCCGCCGCCGAATACGTCCGCGTGCTCCCGATCCAGATGTGGTGTGAAAACGCGGCCGAGTTGCCAACGCTTCCACCCAGGCCGGCAGGGTTCCAGTAGGTCGAAAACGCATCCCGCGTGCTCGCCGTCTGCGCATCCCCCATCGCCGCGGCCGACGCGTTCGAGCCGATCCGCAAAAACGCGAGCCCCGCCTGCGCCGAAGCGGAAAGGGGAAGCAGCGCGAAAAGGAGGGCGAAGGTGGCGAGGCGTTTAGGCATAGTGAAGGGTGTGGAGTATTCAGAGAAACAACCGCAGCGCGAGAACATGCATCGTCCCGACGCTATACGGTTCGAGGGCGACGGCGTACTCAAACCAGACACCCAGCTTGCCGATCGGTTGCTCGAGCACGAAGCCGGCCGTCGGCTGGATGCGACTGGATGACGCGGCGATCCGGTCCACGCCGGCGCGCACCGCAAAGGGCTCGGCCAGACGGTACTCCCCGCCCACCCGGAAACGACTCTCCTGGATCCGGAAATCCTCGATATCGGTCACTTCCACCGGACCTCCGCCCCGCACTTCGATCCCCCGGGTGCGGAACTCGAGCAGGCTCGCACGCGATTCGTACTCGGCCGACACAACGCCTTTTCCGCCGGCGAGCGCATAACTGCCGGCGAGCCGGATCCGCGCCGGAAACGCATCACTCGTCCGCTTCCCGCCGCTCGTGAACAGGCTCGACGTGTCCCAGGTGTACTTCGCGAGCAGATCGTCCGCCACTATGCCCACCCGAAGCGCCTCGCTGATCTTTACCGTGAAGCCCAAATCGATGCCCACGCTATTCACGGGCTCCAGCTCGGCCAGATAATCCGCCCGGAAAATCTGAAACCCGAGCCCGCCGCTCACCCGCTCGCCCAGCTTCAGGCCAAACGCCATGAACACGGCGAACTCGTCGGTGGCATAGGTCTCGGTGTGGAAGCCGCTTTCGTTCCGCCCATCGATGTCGTTCACGCCGGCGTGGATGAGCCCCAGCGCGATGCCGGCCTTCGGTGGCAAGACGGACGAAAACTGAAGGTGCTGCAGCTCCCGATCAAACGTCATCAGGGCGACGGACGCCTGGAGCGTCTGCCGCGTCGCGAAGGGCGCCAGCGCCGGGTTGTAAAAGGCGCTCGCGGCGGGGTCGGCGGTCTGAGCGTTGCCCATGGCCATCCCGCGGGCGCCGAAGCCAAGCCGGGCGAAGGCGCCGGCGGATTGGGCAGAGGCGGCCTGGGGGAGGAGAAGGAGGAGTATCGCGAGGAGTAAGGAGGTCCCTCGGCTTCGCTCGGGATGACAGGAGGTCGCTCGGCTGCGCTCGGGAGGATGACATCTTTTCGTATACATAGCGTCTGCCTCCTTATTCGATGACAAGGATTTTACCGCGATACGAGGCATCGCCGGCTTTTACGACATAAAAATACACCCCGTTTGCCACACGCAGCCCGTTTCGGTCCACGCCGTCCCAGGTGGTTTCGCGCACGCCGGCGCCCTGGCCGGCGGCCTCCAGCTCGCGCACGAGGTTCATCTCGAAATCGAAGATCCGAATCGAGACGGCGCGATCGCTATCCAGCTCGTACCGGATCCGCACGAAGCGGTCCTGCGGCGGGGAAAACGGATTGGGATAGGCGAACACATCCACATCCGGAATCGACTCCGTCGGGGTCGCGGGATGCAGGGGGACCTCCACACGGAAGATGGTCCACGTCGCACCCCCGTCCGTGCTCTTGAACAACCCGTCGGTCGAGCCCACCCAGAGGTCGCCGTTGGCGGTGACCTCGACGGCATTCACCTCGACATCCGGCGGGATGGGGCGGTCGGGTTGAGCGGGGTCGGCGAAGTACCGGATCGTGCGCCAGGTGACGCCGCCGTCGTCGGTGATAAAGAGGCCGGCCTCGCCGGCGGCGTAGACCCGGTCGCCGGCAAAGGCGAAGTCGAAGATGCGCTCATCCGTCAGCACCTGCTCGAACGTCTCGCCACCATCGCGGGTGACGGTGACGCCGAATTGCTGACGCGGCCCGGTGCCGTCGCTCCCGTCCCAGGTGGCCATCCAGATGGCATTGCGCCCGGGAAGCGGCTGTTCCTCGATCGAAATCACCCAGTTTCCGGTCAGGCCGGCGGAGGTGCCGTTAAACGCAAACCGCCGCCAGGCGCGTTCGCCCGAGGGCGTGACATCGGCCGGGGTCGACCGGTTGACGCCGGCCACCGTGCCGGCCCATACCGTCTGCGTCTCATCCACCAGCACCCCGAAGCCGAGGTAATTAAACCAGCCGGTGAGGCCGCGGCGGGGCTCGATCTCAAAAGTGTAGGTCGAATCCGGATGGATGTAATCCCGGTCGTCCGGTGGCAACACGACGCGGTTCCAGGTGCGCCCGCCATCGGCCGAGCGGCGGATCCCGCTGGCCCAGGCAGCCACCCAGACCTCGTCGGTCGCGGCGTTGTAGTCGATGTCAAACGGCGGGCTCTGCTGAGGGACGATGACGGGCAGCGCCGGCAGGGTCGAAACGCCGTACGTCTCCGTATCGCTATCCGGGCTGTCGAGCTGGGGGAAGCGGTAGGCAAACGTCCGGCCGCCGTCGGTGGAGACGAGAAAGCCGCCGGCCGACTGCTCGGAGCTGCCGCTGGAAGCATCACTCAAAAACCCGAGCCCCACCCACACGACATCACCCTCGGTATCGATCGAAAATACACTGTTGCGCGACCCGAAGAGCGAGTCGGCGTTTGCCAAGAACCAGGTCGATCCCCCATCCGTCGTCAGGTTCAGGAACGAGCCCACCCACAACGAATCCCCCCGCGCATGCAGGTTCGCCGTGCTATTCCGCACGATCCCCGGCACGCCGGCCGCCTCCAACGACGGGACTTGCGCCCGCGCCGTCACGACGAGGGATAACAACACGAATACGATGGCCAAACCTCTTATCATCCTCAAACCTGTAACCTACCTTAGTCTTGAAACCTACCTTACACGAGACCTCCCTTAAACCTCAAACCTTAAACCTTAGACCCTTTTACTCGATCGTGATCGTTTTCTCCACGATGTTGCTTTCGAAGCCTGCCCGATCGATCGCCTGGAACGCAAACACCCGAGGTCCCGGCTCGTTATCGCTGGCCACCTGCACGGTGATAGTGTAGCGTCCGTCGCCGGCCGTGTCGTCACCGCCGTTGAGCCCATCGTCAAACAGCGTAAACCGGTCCGCCGGCGCGGCCGTATTCCACAGCAGCACCTGGCTCAGATTCGCCAACCCGTCGGGATCGGACACGACCGCGACGATCTCGACCAGCGTCTGCTCACCAGCCGCCGGCCGCTGCACCGTGTCCGGCGCCTCGACCGACTCGATCACGGGCGGCTCGCCCCGATTCTCGAGCGTAAACGTGCCGCGCACCAGATTACTCAGCTGGCCGTCGTTGTCCACCGCGTACACCAGCAAGGTGTAATTCCCTGTTTCCCCACGGGGCAGCTCGACTTCCCGGATGAGCTGGTAGGCGCCGTTTCCGGATCCGTTCAGATGCTGCGTCAACAGGGGCTCGGCATCTACCGTGGGGCTCCGGAGCACCAGCACAACTTCCGAGACGACGCCGTCGGCATCTGCCGCGTCAACCTCCACCGTAAACAGGATGCGGACGTTTTCCCCCACAAACTGACTCGGCGGGGTCTCCAGGACGTTGATCGAACGGGGCGAATACCCAAAACCCGACACCGAAGGAGGAATCGACGTGCCATCCATCGGCCCGGGCGCGCTGTCGCAGGAGGCCAGCGCGAATAGCATCACGGCCGGCACGACCAATCGCGCAGTGGAAAGAAAATAGGAGTGGAGATCTAAAGACATCATGCGGCCGCTTATACCACCCGCAGTGGGGTGAAACTAAAACAGAGCAGGAAGATGAGGATGCTCAGAATCGCGAGCGCGCGGCGAGTCGGGGTGAGCCGTTCGGGTCGAAGGACAGGCGGATGGTCCACCCGGATCAGCGTCACGATCAGCAGGCACCAGATCAACCACCCCGTGTAACCGTACGCCCCCGGATCGTCCGCCAGCGAACGGACGAGCACTACCACGGCCACGATCCCCAACAAACTTGGCGCGATGAACCGGTGGTTTCCGAGGAAGATGCGCGCGAGGTAGTAATAGAGCACCCCGGCCAGCACGAACCACGCCAGCCGGCCCAGGTACGGGTGTACACTCGCCAGCCACGGAAACCCTTCGTCCACAAACCCGATGGCCCCCGAGATGAGCAACAGGATCACGAAGGACCGCGCGATGCGCCCGTGCCATTTGGGACCGATGAGGGTGTAGAGGATGTGCCCGCCATCCAGCTGCCCCACCGGCAGCAGGTTGAGCGCCGTGAAGAAAAGTCCCATCCAGCCGGCGAACAACATCGGATAGTGGTACATCTCGTCCATCGGCGGGACGTTCTCAAAAAACCGGGACAAGAGCCAGTAAAGCGGCGTCTGCCCCACAAGAATCGTCATCGCGCCTTCTTCCGGTGGCGCCATGAGCGTCATGCCGCTCTCCGGAAATACCCCGTGTTGCTCGATGTAGGCCTTCAGCGCTTCGTGGCCGGGAAGATCCATGATATACGACGGGGGCGGCAGCGTCGCGAAGGCATACAGCAAGACTCCGAGCGCCGCAACGAACCCCGCGAGCGGGCCGGCGACCCCGATGTCGAACAGCGTACGCGTTCCCGGGATCGGCTCGCGAATCCGGATCACCGCCCCAAGCGTCCCAAGCCCGAAGATAAAGGTCGGGATATAGTAAGGCAGCGACGTATTGATGCCGTGCACCCTCGCCGCGATGTAATGCCCGAACTCATGGATCGTGAGGAAGAGTAGCAGCGATGCTCCGAAGCGAAGGCCGTCCAGGATGAACTGGCGGTCGCGAAGCCACGTGAACGGGTCTTCCGGGACCGCGTTCGTGTAGACCAGAAACCGCCCCACGAGCTGCCCGCCGGCGACGATCGTCGACACCAGCGTCAGCACAAACAGCAGCATGTGCAACCAGTACCGATCCCTCGGGAAAACCGGCTCCTGATAACCCGTAAACAGCGGTTTTCTCGGTTCAAAAAGGTCAGCGGAAGGCGGAGTCGGTTCCAAATGCGTGGCGGCCGGTCAGTAAACAGGGAGAATGCAGGACGTACGAACTACCGGGCAGGGGGTTCGCGCGCTCGATCTGACTACGTCCGGCCCCGCCAGAGGTTCATGAAAGAGCCAGGAGGCCGGCCTTGATCCGCCGCATCGCCTCCTGAAGATCGCTCATCGAGGCCGCGTACGAAATCCGAATCCCCTCGGAATCGCCAAAGCCGCTGCCGGGAACGAGCGCCACGAGGTGCTCATCGAGCAGATACAGACAGAGATCGTCACTCGTCGCAATCGTTCGTCCCGACGGGGTCTTCTTTCCTAAAAACGTCGCGATATTCGGGAAGAGATAAAACGCGCCCTCCGGTTTGGGGCAGCGCACGCCGGGAATGGCGTTGAGTTCGGCCAGCACGAAGTCGCGGCGCTGGCGGAACGCGTCGACCATCGTGTCGATCGACTCGCGCGGCATATCGAGCGCCGCGACGCCGGCTTTCTGGGTGATGCTGCACGGCGCGGAAGTAAACTGCCCCTGGAGTTTCGACGCGGCTTTGACGATAGCCGGCTCCGCGGCGAAATACCCCAGCCGCCAGCCGGTCATGGCGTATCCTTTCGAGAACCCGTTCACTGTCACCGTCCGCTCCTTCATCCCGGGCAGGCTTGCGAACGACACATGCTCCGCGTCGAAGATGACGTATTCATAGATTTCATCCGACAATACATACACCTGCTCATGCCGGCGGAGTACGTCGGCCAACGCCTCCATCTCGGCGCGGGAATACACGGACCCGGTGGGATTCGAGGGCGAGCAGAGGATGAGCAGCCGGGTTTTGTCGGTAATCGCGGCCTCCAGTGCTTCCGGGCTCAGGCGGTATTCCTGCTCGACGGTGGTCGGGAGGATGACCGGCTCCGCGCCGGCGAAACGGGTCATCTCAGGGTAACTCACCCAGTAGGGTGCGGGAATCAACACGTCATCGCCGGGACGGCACAGTACCGAAATGGCGAGGGCAACCGACTGTTTGGCGCCATTCGAACAGATGATCTGCTCGGGCGGATAATCGAGACCATTGTCGCGCAACAACTTCCGGGCGATGCGTTCGCGCAGCTCAGGCATCCCCATCTCGTGCGTGTACTTCGTAAACCCGTCGCGTATGGCCTTCATGGCGGCCTCGCCGATCACGTCCGGCGTATTAAAATCGGGCTCGCCGGCGCTCAACCCGATGACGGGTTTGCCGGCGCGCTTCAATTCGAGCGCCTTGGCCGTCATGGCGAGCGTGGCCGAAGGCTGCATCGCGGCAACGCGAGGGTTAAAAACGATGGGGTGAGCGGGTACGGACATGGGATCTGGGTGGATTTGGATCGAAAGCAGAACACGCGAAGGCCGGCGGGCCGCATCTCAGGTCGTCCGCGGCGGCTTCATGCGCAGGGCCTCTAACACCGGCGGAGGAACAAAGGATGCAAGCTCGCCGCGCCACCGATGGATATCGCGCACAAATGTCGCATTTATCAAGAGATTTTCTTCCGAGGGCATGAGGAATACCGTCTCCAACTCGGGGTACAGCCGGCGATTGGCCGCCGCAAGGCGAAACTCGTAGTCGAGGTCGCTCACCCCCCGCACACCCCGAATCAGCGCCACAGCCCCCCGAATCCGCGCCCGCTCCACGATCAAGCCATCAAACGGCGCCACGGTCACCCCGGTCAGATGAGAGGTGCTTGCTTCGATCAAGGCGCAGCGCTCTTCGATCGTAAATAGTGGCGTCTTGCTGCTGTTCACCGCGACTGTCACCTCGACTGTCTCGAACAGCCGCAAGGCGCGCTCAAGGACATCGAGGTGCCCGTTGGTGAAGGGGTCGAACGTGCCGGGTAGTAAGGCCAGGGCCATGATGCGCGGCGTCTCGTCACTCGCCGGCCGGCGAGTGCGCATTAAAGAGGCTTACCGTCGTCCGCCCGTAGGCGCGCTCCGTCTCGAAGGCGCCATGCCCGGTAAAGCGATGCCGGATGTCGTGCTCCAGGACCAACAACCCTCCGGGCTTGAGCATGGGCAGGATGAGATCGGGCAGACGGGGCAGGGTATCGAGTTCGTACGGCGGATCAGCAAGGATCAGGTCGTAGGGCGGACCATGATTCGATTTCAGGTAAACCAGCACATCGGCGCGCACAAATACGCAGAGGTCGGACAAGGCAAGCGCTGCGGCATTTTCCTGGGCGCACTTCATGACGGCCGACTGGTGCTCCACGAGCGTGGCGGACTCAGCACCCCGGCTCAGCGCTTCGAAGGCCAGCGATCCGGTGCCGGAAAAGAGATCCAGCACATGGGCCCCTTCGAGGTCCATGCGCGATTCGATCATATTGAAGATCGACTCCTTCGCCCGATCCGAAGTCGGCCGTGTGAGCTGTCCTTTGGGGACGCGGAACGTACGCCGGCGTAAGCGGCCGCCAATGATGCGTAAACCTGACACGTACGTGGGGAATCAGCGTGAAAAAAAGCGAACCGGCCCTGCCGTCAACACAACCTAGAGGGCAGCGCCAATACAGGGCGCATAAGCTTCGGCCGCAAACCCCTCTCCCGGACGCCGGCCATCCAATTCAACCACTTCGATCGGATTCAGGGGACGACACGTCGTATTAAACACCTCGCCCATCATCCCGATCGCGTCCTCACCCGGCATGGCGCCATAACAGAACACCTCGCGAACGGACGACCGGGGTACCTGGAGCCGTTTCAGGAGCGCCAGCGCGTAATACACGGCATCGGACGGAGCGCCGGCCTCGGTAAAGTGACTGTGGTACCAGCGGTGCTGCCGGCAGAGGGTGTACTCGACGTGGCCTTCATAAAAACCAACGGCCAGGCTAAACGCCGCACGATCCGCCGCTTCAAACCGCGGACCTCGCTGAAGCGACTCCACCACCTTTGCCGCGCCGCGGGTGCTCAGGTTAAACCGATACCGCCGGTGCGGAAGCGTGCGCAGAATCCGATCAAACCGATTGTGAAGGACCTCCCGCAAACCCAGAACATGAAACCACTCGACCGTCTTGCCCGATGCGAGGGATTCCGTAAACACGACATCCGCCGTCAGGTGCAGCGGCATCGGGTTCTCCGAACTGGTGAGCAGCGTCGCCTCCTCCTGAAGCCGAACACGCCGATCTTCCTCGCTGAGGTCAACCAGCAACGGCGTAAAGAAGGAGTAACACTGGGGCGGATGCAGCACTACGTGCAGATCCGACGCCTCCGTCTCGGCAAAGACATCGCTCAGGGCTTCACCGAGCGTGTCCAGGTAGACCGAGGACGCGCCGTTGGAGAGTTCGCGCATCATGTCGAAGTCGAACTCACAACTGCCCAGCTTCAGCAACCGAAACGACGCACCCGAGCGCTCGACCTCTGCGTAACGCAGCGTCGAGTCGTGGATATCGACAGCCGCTTGAATGAGCGCTTCCATGCCCGGTCACCTCAAGGCCTTGATCCGCCCACCACATCCAATCGATCCGGGCGGCTCAGGCCGTTATTCCCAGTTCGCCGCGTTCAGCAACGTGATGTCCGACTCCAGCGTGCCGATCCGATCTTCCGAGTCGGGATCCTGGAGGAGGTACGTCTTGACACGGGACGTATCGTTCGCGGTGTACGTGAACGTTTTGCCGGTGCGCGGGGAGTGGACGAGCGAATCGACAGCCAGACCTTTCAGCAGCTGCTCGCGCATCGTCTGAAAAGCGGAGTCGGACGCCGCGAAAAGTGCCAACGAATCGATCGTCAGCGGAAAACGGTCATACTTGGATTCGAACTGAATCGCAACTTGCCGGACCATGTCCATACGCTGACGGGTCAGCGCTGTCACACGCTCCCTCTCCTCGACAACCTTATAAGGCTCCGTGATGGAGTAGTACAATACGTAGGAAAGTCCAATGATCATCAGCCAGAGCAACAACTGCAGGCCCGTTCGGAGGCTCTTGGAAGCCATATCGCGTCTTCTCTGTACCCGGTGGGATAAATGTGGTAAGGGGGGTGAGTCGCCAGGATGCACGTGGTGTGCGAGAAAATAGGCTGCGCCTTTTCTAAAAGCAACTTCGCCCGGAGGCCATCTCGGATCGCCACCAAAACAAACGGCGCGTGATGCGGGTTTCACCTTCCCCTTTTGCTTCCCAGGACCCCCCGGCCGCCCAAAAGTTGCTCGCCCGATGACGTCACACGCGCCCGAACGCACCCGCCTGCTGATCAATGTCGATCATGTGGCAACCCTCAGAAATGCGCGTCAGGAACGCTTCCCGGACCCCGTCCATGCCGCTGTACTGGCCGAAAAAGCCGGCGCGGACGGTATCGTGTTTCATCCCAGGGAGGACCGCCGGCACATCACGGACCGCGATGTGCGCCTGCTCAAGGAGACAGTGACCACGCGACTCGATTTCGAACTTTCGACGAACGAGGAGGTGGTCGCGTTTTGCTGTGAGATCCAGCCCCATCTGGCCACGCTCGTACCCGAACGGCGGCAGGAAATCACGACGGAGGGCGGCCTCGATGTGCGGGCGCACCACACCCGGCTTCATGCCGTCGCCCGTCGCCTCTTCGACGCCGGCATTGAAGACGTAGCCTTTTTTGTCGACCCGGTCCTTGAGCAGATTACCGCATCCGCCGAGGCCGGGGCTTCCTGCATCGAACTCCATACCGGCGACTACGCGAATGCCGGCACGGCCGCGACCCGCCTCGCCGAAGCCCAACGTCTCGCCGAAGCCGCTACCCATGCCCATGGGCTCGGTCTCCGGGTGCATGCCGGCCACGGGCTCGATTACCACAACTACGCCCTCTTCAAACACACCGTCCCTCACCTGCACGAAGTATCGATCGGGTTCGCCATCGTCGCCCGCGCCCTGATCGTGGGGTTCGAGGAAGCCGTCCGCGAGATGCTCCGCGTCGTCAAAGGTTAACCGACACTCACGCCCCTACCCTGAATCCATGGAACCCGAATTCCTGCTATCCGACGACGTCCCCGCCGGCCATCGCTGTGGCTATGCCACCCTCATCGGTCAACCCAACGTCGGCAAAAGCACGCTCATCAACGCGCTCGTCGGACAAAAGCTGTCGATCGTCACGCCCAAGCCTCAGACCACGCGCCACCGCATCCTCGGGATCCTCTCCGAGCCGGCCTACCAGCTCGTCCTCCTCGACACCCCGGGCATCATCGAGCCCCGCTATCGACTCCAGGAGGCCATGATGCAAAACGTGCGTCAGGCCATCTCCGACGCCGACGTGCTGCTGTTCATGGCGGATGCGACCCGCGACACGCCGGACTCCCTGAGCCTCTCTTTCGTCGGCGAACGGCCCAGCTTCCTGCTGCTGAATAAGATCGATCTGATCCGGCAGGAAGACGCGCTGCCGCTCGCCAGGGTTTACCTGGAAGCGTATCCATTCAAAGAGGTCTTCCCGATCTCCGCGCTCAACGGCTTCAACTTGAAGCCGATGCTCGAAACCCTTCGCACCTACCTCCCCGAGGGCCCGCCGTTTTACCCCCAGGACCAGCTCAGCGAGCACCCGGAGCGCTTCTTCATCGCTGAAATCATTCGCGAGAAGATCTTCCTGAAATACAGCCAGGAAGTCCCCTACTCCACCCAGGTAAATGTGGTCACATACCAGGAACGCGAAGGCCAGAAAGACCTCCTCCATGCCGAAATCATTGTCGAGCGGGACTCGCAGAAAGCGATCCTCATCGGAAAAGGGGGAAGCGCGCTCAAGCGGATCGGCATCGCGGCACGGAAGGACATCGAGGCGTTCACCGGCCGGCCGCTGTTCATGCAACTCCACGTAAAAGTGCGCGAGCGCTGGCGCAGCAACGACACGTTCCTCCGTTCCTTCGGCTTCGACGCCTGATCGACCGGCGTCAGCCGAGCCGTATCCCCAAGCCCTCGCTCAGCGCCAGAACGGCCGCCGCATCGGCCGGCGGCGTGGCCATCGAGAACAACCCGAACGTGCGCCGCC
>JBGSPJ010000337.1:0-8131 GCA_041738655.1 Rhodothermales bacterium
GCGAAGCCTTCGTCGGCCAGCACCTCGGCGCCGGTACGGACGCGGGACGGGGCCGACGGAACAGGCTCGGGTGTGGGAGCAGGGCCGGCGCAGCCGGCCAGGAGGGCCAGCGTGGCGACAAACAAACGCACGTAAGCCGTAGGCATCCTTTGCGGATTTTCAGATCAGCTATTCGACACGATCTCGTATTCGGGGAAGAAGTAGGCCGCTTCGATGCCGGCGTTTTCGGCCGAATCCGAGCCGTGGATGATATTTTCGCCGACGGAATCCGCGAAGAGCTTGCGGATGGTGCCCTCGGCGGCCTGGGCCGGGTTCGTGGCGCCGATGAGCGTGCGGAAGTCCGCCACCGCGTTTTCCTTTTCGAGGACCATCGGGACGCAGGGTCCGCTGGACATGAACTCGGTCAGTTCACCAAAAAATGGGCGGGCGCGGTGGACGGCGTAGAAGCCTTCGGCTTCGGCGAGGCTCAGTTTGATCAGCTTCATCGCGCGGATTTTGAAGCCGGCCTTCTGGATCATGCGCGTAACATCACCGATCAGTTCCTTGCGCACACAATCGGGCTTCAAAATGGTCAGGGTACGTTCTACCGACATGGGGTTATGATTCAACTAGCGTTTCTAAAGAAAAGGAGGAGTTATACGTGGCGTTCGGCGTGGTAGGACGAGCGTACGAGCGGCCCGCTTTCCACGTGTTCGATGCCCTTCGCCTCGCCGGCCTGCTTGTACTCGGCGAACACATCCGGGTGGATAAACGCCTCGACCGGAAGGTGCATGCGCGTCGGCTGGAGATACTGGCCGATGGTCATCACATCGAGCCCGATCGTCACGAAGTCGTCCATCAACGCCAGGACCTCTTCGCGCGTTTCCCCGAGGCCGACCATGATGCCGCTTTTTGTCCGCAGCCCTTTGTCCTTCGCGCGTTTGAGCACATCGAGGGAGCGCTGGTAGTTGGCCTGGGGGCGGACGCGGCGGTAGAGACGCGGGACGGTCTCGACGTTATGATTGAGCAGTTCGGGGCGGGCGTCGAGGACGACATCAAGAGCATCCCAGATGCCGCGGAAGTCCGGGATGAGTACTTCGACGGTACATCCGGGCTGAAAATCGCGGATCAGGCGGATTGTCTCGGCGAAGATGGGGGCGCCGCCGTCCTTGCGTTCGTCGCGGTTGACGCTGGTGACGACGGCATGTTTGAGGCCCATGAGGCGCACGGCGTCGGCGACGCGGCGCGGCTCGTCCCAATCGAGCCCCTCGTCCGGCCGACCCGTCGCCACGGCGCAGAAGCCGCAGGAGCGGGTGCAGACGTTGCCGAGGATCATGAAGGTAGCCGTGCCGGCCGTCCAGCACTCACCCATGTTGGGGCACCGGGCGCTCTGACAGACGGTGTGGAGCTGGTGAGAATCGATGATATCCACCAGCTGCCTGTACGTCTCGCCATATGGGAGCTTGACGCGGAGCCAATCCGGCCGCCGGCCTCGCTCATTGGCGATATCGGGTTTCTCGATGACCGGCAGTTCAAAGAAACCGGAATCTCCATCGCCCGTTGGAAGGAGCGGTTCTTTTTTGACCTGCTTGAGTGAAACCTCTCCCGGGTGCAGGGGCTTTTTTGCGCCCGTATTCGGCAAGGGAGTATCAGGCATAACGTAGTTTCGTCGGAAATTCGCGTTCAATAGGTCGCCGCCTTTCGGAGACTGCCCCGCTCCAGGGAAGGGAACAGGGGTGCAGCCGGCTAAACCCGGAGGCCCCGAGGCCGATCGTAAAGGGTAGCGAAACGACCTCGCGTAAGTTGACGTGGCTACCCTTTCCCGCTGATAATGATCCCCCATGGAGGGCGACGGGCCCGGTGCCCCGAGCGCCCGTCTCCCACGATTTTGTTCTAGATTCGGGCCCCTGTTTTGGCCCCTAATCGATAACCCGTTCGATTCGCAGCACTACGGGCTGCCAGCCTTTATGCACACGGTATTAGAGTCGCGCACCGTCACCGCGCAAAACGTCCGCTCCACCCTCTCCCGCCACATGCTCACCGATGGCCTGCACCTGGTGCTGGACATGGAGAAGAGCCAGGGAGTCCACCTGATCGACGAGTCGACCGGGCAGCGGTTCATCGACTTCTTCGGCTTTTTCGCCTCCAACGCGCTCGGGATGAATCATCCCAAGCTGTTCAACGACGCCGGCTACACGAAGCGGCTCATGGAAGCGGCGACCAACAAGATCACCAACTCGGACGTGTACACGGTCCACATGGCCCGTTTCCTCGACACGTTCAGCCGCGTCGGCATCCCTTCCTATCTCCCCTACGCCTTCTTTGTATCGGGTGGCGCCCTCGCCGTCGAAAACGCGTTAAAAACGGCGTTCGACTGGAAAGTTCGTCACAACTTCCGGAAGGGCTACCGGCGCGAAGTGGGCCAGCAAGTGCTGCATTTCGACCAGGCCTTCCACGGCCGCTCGGGCTACACGCTCTCCCTCACGAATACGGCCGACCCGCGCAAGACACAGTACTTCCCCAAATTCGACTGGCCGCGCATCCTCAACCCGAAGCTGTCGTTCCCGCTGAACGACCAGCGCCTGGAGGAGGTCAAACGTGCGGAAGCGATGGCGCTGGCCCAGGCCAAGACCTACTTCCGCGAGTTGAAGGACGATATCGCCTGCGTCATCATCGAGCCCATCCAGGGCGAGGGTGGCGACAACCACTTCCGCACCGCGTTCCTGCAGCAACTGAAGGATCTGGCGCACGAAAACGACACATTGCTCGTATTCGACGAGGTGCAGACCGGCGTCGGCATCACCGGATCGTTCTGGGCGCACCAGGCCATCGGCGTCGAGCCGGACATCATTGCGTTCGGGAAAAAGACGCAGGTGTGCGGCATCCTCGCCGGCCCCAAGCTTGATGAGGTGGAGGGCCACGTCTTCAAGACGGCCAGCCGGATCAACTCGACCTGGGGCGGCGGCCTGGTCGACATGGTTCGCTTCGACCGTATCCTGGAGGTTATCGAGGAAGATCACCTCGTCGAAAACGCGGCGACTACGGGCGCGCACCTGCTCAAACAGCTGCACGCCTTCGCGGAGCGCCACCCCTCGGTCTCGAACGTCCGCGGCCGCGGCCTCATGTGCGCGTTCGACCTGCCCGATGCCGCCTTCCGCAATCGGTTTCTCGAGGAGACCTACCATCAGGGCGTCCTGGTCCTCGGATGCGGCACCCATTCGGTCCGCTTCCGCCCGCCTCTCACCATCACGCCGGCCGAAATCGACCTCGGGATGCAGACGCTGAGCGCCGCGCTGGCGAAAGTGGAGCAGTAGCCACACGCCCACACTTTTTTCCAGCACCGGTCATCAAGCGGAGCGAGGGATATACAGGTCGAATCCACAGCCTGTGATCCTTATGAAACGTTTGTTCTTGCCGGCGCTGGTGCTCATCAGCGTCTTGCCACTTCCTGTCGTTGCGCAGAACAAGCTCCCCGCAGGCGCGCAGCTCCGTATCGCCCCTCCGCCCGAATCCGTTTGTATCCTCCAGGCCTCCGGCCGGCACGTCGGCCTGTCCGTCGCAAGACCGCCGGTTTCGTATAAATCGGGCGCGGCGGCCGGCGCCGTCTTCAGTGTCAATTTTATCAACGCCTCGACCGAGGACCCCTGGCCCGAGGAGGCCAAGACCGCCTTCCAGACGGCGCTCGATATCTGGGGTTCCCACGTCGAGTCGGCCGTAACCATCGCCGTGGACGCCACCTGGGCGAGCCTCGGGGGGTGCGACATCAATCAGAACCCCGCGCTCGGGGCGGCAGGGCCGACCTTTTTTGTCAGCGACTTCGGGGCCGGCGTGGCGGACACTTTCTACCCGATCGCGCAGGTCGAGGCTCTCATCGGCTCGAACTTCGTCCCTGGCTCGGCGGACATCCTGGCCCGCTTTAACCGCGCCTGCGACGACCCGGGCTCGGATCTCTGGTACTTTGGAACGGACGCCAACCCGGGGGCGAACCAGGTCGACTTCGTGAGCGTCGTCCTGCACGAAATCGGCCATGGCCTGGGCTTCATCGGGACGGCGAACTGGGACGACGGCGCCGGTAGCGGCGGAGCCATCGAGTGCGACGGCACGGCCGGCCATGGTTGTTACTCGAATCCGCCCGGCATCTACGACCGGTTCGCCACCAACGCCGCGTCGTCCGGCGCCTCCCTGCTTTCCGCCGGCTTCCCGGATAACTCCGCCGCCCTCGGCGATGCGCTGCTGGGCCAATCGGGCGGTGGCGTCTTCTTCGACGGCCCCTCCACCCGGTATGCTACCGGCGCCGGCGGCGCCCGACTCTTTGCGCCCGCAGCCTGGGACGTGGCCCTAAGCTATTCTCATCTGGACGAGGCCACGTTTAATGGCGGCGAGAACGCGCTGATGACGCCCGCGTTGGGCAACGACGAAGCCATACACGCCATCGGGGCGGTGACGTGTGGGATGTTCGAGGACATGGGATGGCCGCTCACCAATGCCTGTCTGGATCTCCTCCCCGTTGAACTGGTCGCGTTTGATGGGGTGGTCGATGGGATGGAGGTACGGTTGCGCTGGGAAACTGCCGGCGAGACCAACAACGCCGGCTTTGCCATCGAACACGCCGCCGGCAGCGATGCGTTTGCCCGCATCGGGTTCGAGGCCGGCGCCGGCACGACCCTCGATCCGCGCCAATACGCGTTCGTAACGCCAACCCTGGCGCCGGGCCGGCATCGATTCCGGTTACGGCAGGTGGATTTCGACGGGGCCTTTGCCTTCAGTGCCACGATAGAACAAACGGTCCAGGCCACCGTGCCCGTTGCCGTATCGCCGGCGTTTCCGAACCCGTTTAACCCCCACACCCAGTTCACGGTGGCCGTGCAATCCACCCAGCAGGTGCGCATCGGGCTGTATAATGTGCTCGGCGCCCGGGTGCTCGAGCTCCACAACGGCGCCCTGAGCGCCCACGAAGCCCACCGCTTCACCGTCGACGCCGCCGGCCTGCCGAGCGGACTCTACCTGGTCGGCATCGAAGGCGAGTCGTTCCGGGACTGGCAGGCGATTACGCTGATGAAGTGATCGTCGGGAAGCCAGCCGGGCAGGGGCGCACGGACGTGCGCCCCTATGGCCATTGTTCGATCATTTCTGGCCGAGCGTTATTCTTCCGTCGCGTCCGGCTCGGTGGCTTCATCGGGCTCGATGGGTTCGCCAGGCTCCATGAGTTCACCCGGCTCGATGGGCTCGCCGGGCTCGACGTCTGCCACCTCGACAAACGGGATGCGGGTGACGTCCGCGATGGCGTCCTGGTCCTTGATACTGATCAGACGCACGCCCTGCGTGTTTCGGCCGAGGGTGCGGATGGAGGCGACATCCATGCGGATCATGATGCCGTTGGTCGTAACGATCATGAGGTCGTCGTTGTCCTCGACCCCCTTGAGCGCCACGAGCGGGCCCGTTTTGGGGGTGGTTTTCATCGTCAGGATGCCTTTGCCGCCGCGGGTCTGGACGCGGTAGTCTTCCAGCGGGCTCCGTTTGCCGTAGCCATTGGCGCTGATGGCGAGGACCGACCGGTCGCCATCGTTTTCGAAAATCGTCATGCCGACAACTGTTTCGCCCTCGGCGAGGGCAATGCCGCGCACGCCGCGGGTGTTGCGGCCCATCGGACGGGCGTCGTCCTCCTCGAAGCGGACGCTGCGTCCACCGGACGAGGCGAGGATCACCTGGGCTTTCCCGCCGGTGAGCTGCGCCTCGAGGAGCTGGTCGCCTTCGTCGATCGCGATCGCGATGATGCCGTCGGCTCGGGGCCGGCTGAAGGCCTCGAGGGAGGTCTTTTTGACCTGCCCGCGGAGCGTGGCCATCATCACGAAGTGGCTATTGAGGAACGCGTCATCCTGGAAGTCCGGCTTGCTGACGGCCAGCACCGCGCGGATACGGTCTTCCGGATCGATCTGGATGAGATTGCGGATCGACCGGCCCTTGCTGGTCCGGCCGCCCTCGGGGATTTCGAACACGCGCAGCCAGTAGCACTTCCCGTGGTCGGTGAAGAACAACAGGTAGTCGTGGTTAAACGGCGTGAAGATGTGCTCAACGAAGTCTTCGTCGCGCATACCGCTGCCGCGCTGGCCGACGCCACCGCGGCCCTGGGCGCGGAATTCGGACGAGCTGGTGCGTTTGATGAGGCCCTGGTGGGAGATCGTGACCACGACCTGGTCCGCCTCGATGAGGTCCTCGATGATGATGTCGCCGCCGCCGCTGAAGTCGATGTCCGTCCGGCGCGCGTCGCTGTATTTCTCCTTGATGACGAGCAGTTCGTCCTTGATGATGCGGAAGCGCTGTTCGCGGTCGTCGAGGATGCCTTCGAGGCGCTGGATTTCGGCGAGGACATCGCGCAGTTCGTCTTCGATCTTCTGGCGTTCGAGGCCGGTGAGCCGGCTCAGGCGGAGGTCCAGGATGGCCTGGGCCTGGATCTCGCTCAGCGCGAAGAGCGGATCGCCGTGTGTGGGCAGGCCGAAGCGTTCGAGCTGGCCGGCGGTGAGCTGACTCGGGAAGACCCCCTGCATCAAGTTGGTCCGGGCGCCATCGGTATCCGGCGAGTAGCGGATGATGGTGATGACCGCGTCCAGATGATCGAGCGCGATGACCAGGCCCTGCAGGACATGCGCCCGCTCCTGGGCCTTGCGGAGTTCGTACTGCGTCCGGCGGACGACCACGACGTGGCGGTGGTCGACATAGTGCCGGATGAGGTCCTTCAGATTCAGCGTCCGCGGCCGGCCCTCGACCAGCGCCACGATGTTGACGCCGAAGGTCTGCTGGCAGGCGGTGAACTTGTAGAGCTGATTCTGGACGACGAGGGGGACGGCGTCGCGTTTGAGTTCGATGACGACGCGCATGCCGTCGCGGTCGCTCTCGTCACGCAGGTCGCTGATGCCTTCGATCCGCTTTTCGCGGACGAGGAACGCGATTTTCTCGAGCAGCGCGCTTTTATTGACCTGGTAGGGGATCTCGTCGATGATGAGCGAAGAGCGGCCGCCGGCCATCTCTTCCTCCCGCATCTTGGCCCGGATGACGACGCGGCCACGCCCGGTGAGGTAGGCGCTCTGGACGCCCGAGTACCCGTAGATCGTGCCCCCCGTCGGGAAGTCCGGCGCCGGGATGTGCGCCATCAACTCCTTGATCTCGATGTCGTTATTGTCGATGTAAGCGACAATGCCCGAGATCACCTCGCCCAGGTTGTGGGGCGGAATTTTGGTGGCCATCCCGACGGCGATGCCGTCGGTGCCATTGACGAGCAGGTTCGGGATCGCGGCCGGCAACACCTCAGGCTCCTGGAGCGAGCCGTCGAAGTTATCCTGGAAGTCGACCGTCTCCTTCCCGATGTCCTTCAACATCTCGTCCGCCATGCGCGTCATCCGCGCCTCGGTGTACCGCATGGCCGCCGCCGAGTCCCCATCGACCGAGCCGAAGTTGCCCTGGCCGTCGACAAGCGGGTAGCGCATGGAGAAATCCTGCGCCATGCGGACCATCGTGTCGTACACCGCCGAGTCCCCATGGGGGTGGTATTTACCCAGCACCTCGCCAACGATACGCGCGCTCTTCTTGTAGGCGGCGCCCGGCGTCATCCCAAGCTCACTCATCCCGTACAACACGCGCCGGTGGACCGGCTTCAGGCCGTCGCGCACGTCGGGCAGGGCCCGGCTGACGATGACCGACATCGAATAATCGATGTACGAGGACTTCATCTCGTCCTCGATGTTGATCGGGATGATCCGATTCAGTTCCTGCTCCATAAACCTGCTAACGAGTCAGACAGCGCCCCGATCCAGCGGCAAAAAGCCGCGTTCTGATGCCCTGTACAGGCGCCCAGATCGTGCTCACGAAAAAGCTGCTCGACTAACGCCCCGCTAGCGAATTTGATCCGTTTTCACCCCCCTGAATCCCCCCTCACCACTCCCCCACGGTTACCATTTCCCTTTTCCCTTTTCACCAATCACTATCAGGAGTGTTAACAAAATTCCGAATCGACCAGAAAAGGCAGTTTGTCATCCCGCACTTGATGCGGGATCCAGCAGAATTGCAATACGGCTGGATCCCCGATCGGGGTCGGGGATGACAATACAGTGGTAGTTCGCGTTTTTGTTAACAGCCTTGAATCACTATTCACTATTCA
>JBGSPJ010000345.1:0-6446 GCA_041738655.1 Rhodothermales bacterium
GCCGCTCGTGCTGGTGAAGGCGAGCGCCTGACCTGCCGAGGCGGAGGCGACAAACGCGCCGGCCGTCCACACACCAGCGCCTACCGCGACGCTTTCGCGGGTGTGGCCGGCCGAGCCATACTGCATGTAGTCCGCCATGGCGCCTGAGCTGCTGAACACGTTGGAGGTATAGAGACCCACCTCGCCATCGCCGGCGCCGAGGCCGTTAAACGCCACGACGAGGTACCCATTGGCAGGGACGACCATGGTACCTTCCAGGATCGTGAGTGTCGAGATCTGCATGTAGGCCGGGAAATTACAGAGGTAGAGATCCGACACATCGATCGCCGAACCACCGGCGTTATGCAATTCGACCCATTTGGCGGCGCCCATAAAATCGACGCCGGCATAGCCGACCTCGTTGATGCGGACCTGGGCCAGGGCAGGTGACGTGAGAGCAACGAGGAGTGTGACTATCAGTAGCTGTACTTTTTTCATCGGGTGAACGGTTTTGATGGTTGGGAGTGTGGGATTAAGCACGCGGTGACAGGCCCCAAGATCCGTGCCTTCGCCGATCAATCCTTAATGCATCGATCAAGGCCTGTCACAAAACAAACACAGTTTTACCCGCGGATTCGTGGAAACACACGGGGTCTGGCCCGGGTACCTCAGGTACCTTTCTACGCCGCCGGCCGGCCGGAATCCCGTAGTGCTGCTGCCCGGCGCGTTACCGATCCAGATCGCACTTCATCGCGCGCCAGGGCGCGCCGCGTATCCCTTATGTATCAGGACTCTTTGCCCGACGGCGCACCGCGCCCGGCAGACGACAACCTGTTGGCCGTCTACCGTATGATGCCCACGAGCGACATCGAACGACTACTCGAACACATTGACTGGCTCGAAAAAGAGCTGGAACACGAGCGCAACATGGTGCGCACGACCGAGCAGAAGCTGTTGCATTTGACCCGAATGATAGGCCGGCATACACGCGATGTGCGGGCGGAGTTGCGGGAATTCGGAGGGTGAGGCGCGGCGCCTTGGCATGCGATGTGCCGGCAAGAGGCTAGAGCCGAGAACGCTTGCTTCGTTTGCGCGAGAACCTGCATGTTCGGGCAATCCGTACGGGTGGCCCACCGACACGACAGAAAATACTCGATGCTTACTCAGTAAGTGAATCCACGCTTGCTCGCCCCCTTTTCCTGTCAGGTAGCGCTCGTTTCGCGGCCTTACAGGTGAAACGCGTACGCATTCATGCTACGCGTACCGCCAGACCGCCGGCAAACGCATGTCCGATCCACTTCCTTCGTTCGAGGAATTTCTCGCCACGCAAAGCGTCCAGATTTCGCTCTGGAACTTCACGCTCAACCTGCTGCTCGCCGCCATTCTTGGTGCCGTGCTCGGGGTGTTTTATCAGCGCTTTGGTTCCTCGCTTTCGAATCGCAGGCAATTCGCCGGCAATTTTGTCCTGCTGGCGATGACGACGATGCTGATCATCAGCGTCGTGAAGGCCTCGCTTGCCCTATCTCTCGGGCTCGTCGGTGCCCTCTCCATCGTCCGCTTCCGCTCCGCCATCAAAGAACCCGAGGAGCTGGCCTATCTTTTCCTTGTGATCGCCATCGGGCTGGGTCTCGGGGCGGACCAGCGCTGGATCACGATTGTTGCCTTCGGGACGATCCTGGGCATCGTGTGGGTGACAAAACGGGTACGTCCGAATGCGGAGCCCGCAAATCTGTTTCTTACCCTGAGTAGCCAGGGCAACGGGAAGGTGGCACTCGCTCGCATCGTCGAGGTGCTCGACAGACACTGTCTGGCCCTTGAGCTAAAACGCATCGACGAGAGCCCGGAACAGCTGGACGCCGCGTTTTTAGTGAGTTTCCGGTCGTTCGCAGACCTTGAAGCCGGCAAGGCCGGCCTTCAGGCGCTCGACACATCGATCCGCATCGCCTTGTTGGACCATCGTTCGCTGGGTGGTGCATCGTGAACCTGAAAAGCGCCGCGCCGCCAGACCCCTCGCTTCTCCATGACGCCGCACCGCACCCACACGGCGCGCTTCTATTATGGTGGGCGTTTGCGGCGATCGGCGCTCTGGGTGTTGCGTTCTGGGCCGGCGGCAAACTCGTTCAGGCGGACATCTTCAACCCCGAATCGCTCAGCGAAACCAGCGCGGAAATCGGACGGAGATGGTACAATCAGGGCACCAGCCTACTCCTCGCGCATCCTGAGCACATAGCAATCGACATCAAACACGCCGATTTCCAGTGGATCGCCTACAAACGCGAAACGGCGCTGAACCTGGGCCGGCTGATTGCTTCGGACGCCGACTACGTGCCGGCGAAGCTGACTGCCAGTGGGAAGACCTACTCCATCAAACTGCGCCTGAAGGGGGACCTCACCGATCACCTGGCAGGCGACAAGTGGTCGTTCAGAATCCACGTCAAAGACGACGAGACGATCTTCGGAATGAATGCGTTCTCGATCCAGGATCCAGGCACGCGCAACCATCTGGCCGAGTGGTTCTATCATCAGGCGCTCAAGCGGGAGGATGTACTGTCGCTGCGCTACGACTTTGTCCGGGTATCCATCAATGGAAAAGACCTGGGCATTTTTGCGCTCGAAGAGCACTTTGACAAACGGCTCATCGAACATAACAGTCGCCGCGAGGGCCCCATACTGCGCTTCTCGGAATCGGCGTTGTGGGACAGCGTTTACAAGGTCGACGACTTTCCCGCACTTGCTCCCGCTACCTATGCCTCGTTCGAAGCCACCCCCATCGATGCGTTCAAGACCGCGGCACTTACCAGCGACTCGGTGCTGTATAGAGGGTTTCTTCATGGCGTGACATTACTCGAATCCTTCAGGAATCGCACGCTGCCGGCGCATCGGGTGTTCGACGTGGATAAAATGGCCACGTTCATGGCCCTGTCCGAACTGATCGGCGCCAAACACGCGGCCGTCTGGCGCAATGCGCGCTTCTACTACAACCCGATCACGGCCCGAATCGAACCCATTGGCTACGACGGTCTGGCGGGCATGAAACTCGAACAACTCTGGGCCACCGGTGAGCGGCACAATTACTACGACGACCCGGATGCGATCCAGATGATCGCGATCCAGGATACCGTATTTCTCACAGCCTACCTGCGCGCCCTCGCCCGCGTTTCCCGACCCGAGTATCTCGACTCATTGTATCGGGAGACGAGTGAAGGCTTCACGCGTAACGAGCGGATCCTGCATCTCGACTACCCGGGGTATGAATTCCCGTACGATCAGTTGGAGCATAATCGCCAGCTCATCGAGTTCGCGCTTCATCCGCGCGAGGGATTACGCGCCCACCGAATCGAAGGCGACGCGCGCCAGATTAACATCGAGATCGGCACCACCCACTTTATCCCGGTCCAGGTGCATGGGCTCGCATTCGAGGGGATGCTATTGAGCCGACCTGCCACCCCGATCCATCTGCCCGGGCGCCGGCTCGACCAACCCATCGCATTTACGAATGCCTCATTTTCCTTACCGGACACACCGGCTCTCACAGACTCGCTCCGCGCCCTGTTGACCGTGCGGTACAGTCTGCTTGGCGTGGACTCCATCCTGGAGGCCTCCATTGTCCCCCATCAGAGCCGCGTCGAAGCCTATCTCGAAGGCGATCCTACACGATCTCCGACCACGGTCGATGCATTCCGCTTCTTGAAGGTAGACGAATCACAGAGCCTTGTAACCGTTCCAGCCGGTCGATGGTCGGTCAATCAACCAATGATCCTGCCCGATGGCGCCACACTTCGCCTGGAGGCCGGCGCCCGAATCGACCTCGTGGACCGGGCCTTCATCCTGGCCCGTGGCCCCGTTGAGGCCGCGGGTACAATCGACGCAGAGGTTGCGATAGGATCGTCGGATGGCACCGGCCAGGGCCTGATCGTTCTGAATGCAGGCGGCGAATCGACGCTGACGCATGTTGTCTTCGACGGCCTCGGTAGCGTGGCGCGAGGCGCGTGGTCGCAAACGGGCGCCGTGGTCTTCCATGAATCACCCGTTCGCCTGGAGCATGTCCTCTTTACCGGCAACACATCGGAGGATGCCCTGAACATCGTCCGCACCCGATTTTCCATGAAGGATGTGGCCTTTCGTGGCACCGCGTCCGACGCGTTCGATGGCGACTTTACGGAGGGGGTAATCGAGGATGCGATATTCGAGGACCTGGGTAACGATGGGATCGACGTCTCTGGATCGCATGTGCGGCTTCATCGCATCGTCATCCGCCGCGCGGGAGACAAGGCGCTGAGCGCCGGCGAGTTCAGCACGATGGACGCGGATGAGATCACGATCGAAGGAAGTGAAATCGGGGTCGCCAGTAAGGATCGATCGAGCGTCTCCCTCCGACGGGCGAGCATTACGGATACCCGGCTCGGCTTCGCCATCTTTACGAAGAAGTCGGAGTTCGGGCCGGCGACGGCATTCGCGGATGAGGTGAAGCTTGAAGCGGTTGAGACACCCTGGCTGCTGGAAATCGGTTCGACGTTCCAATTTAATGGCGATCGACTCTCCCCGACCGGAGAGCGTGTCGGCGACAGCCTCTATGGAAATACCTACGGTAAAGCATCCGAATAGCCCCGTCACGGCGAAAACATCCCACGACGCCCCGTACCTGGCAACCCGAAGCGCCGCCCGATACGAGCGCAAGTTCGTGGCCGAGGGTGTTGAACGCACCGCGATCGAGGCCCGGATCCGCCTCAACCCCGGGCTCTTCCGCCCGATCCACGCCGGCCGGTTCATCAACAATCTGTATCTGGACGACCCTGGGCGATCCAGTTATCGACAGACGGTCGAAGGCGTGGCCGATCGCTTGAAGGTCCGGATCCGCTGGTACGGACAGGCCGCCGGCGTCATCGTCTCGCCACAACTCGAATTCAAGATCAAACGCGGTCTGGTAGGGCACAAGGAGACGTACCCACTTCCAGGGTTTGTGATGGACAAGGCATTCACCGCCCGAACGCTCCAGACACTGTTCGCCGAGTTACCCGGAAGAATCCGCGAACGATTGTCGTGGCTGGAGCCGGCGCTCATTAACCGGTATTACCGGACATACTTCGGCTCGATGGATGGGCGGTTCCGGATCACGGTGGATACCGGGCTCCTGTACGGCGGCGCCTCGACGCGGGGCATCGAGCCGGCGTATCGATTCATCGAAGACCGTCGCGTCATCATCGAGCTCAAGTACGGCGTACCCGATGCGGACGACGCCGCACGAATCGCCGGCGCCTTCCCTTTCCGGGTGGCCCGATTTTCGAAATACGCGGTCGGGGTGGAGCGGGTAGGACTGGGGGGATCACAGGGGGGGTAATAACTCAAAAGCACGACCCTTTTTCACCTTAATTCGGCCTATACGAGCCAGATACGGCGATCGCGCATTTCTGACACTCCAGTATTTTGCGGAATGACTGTCACCCCAACCGCTCCCGCAGGTGCACGATGTTGCCCTCCGGGTCGCACACGTTGCGCACCCGCATGCCGGGTCCAGGCCAGATCGGTCCGTGGACACAACCGCCACACGCCACAGCTATCTCTTCTGCTTCGGCGAGGCTCGCGACTGTAAAAAACGGCTTGATGGCCTGGCTCTCCCGTGGCTCGGGAGGCACGGCTATGACGACAGATGCCGCGAAGGGTGGGGGGATGGCGTGCAGGATCAACTGGGCGTCGGGCGACTGCAGCACCCGGTGCTCGGCGTCGGCATGGAGCACCTGCGCCCCAAGGACGCGTTCGTAGAAGGTGGAGACGGCGTCTACGTTTTTTGCGTAGATGAGTACGCCGGCGCGCGCAGATTCGGGCATGGGAGGTATCGGGTTGGGTTTGTGCGGCGGGAAAGATCAGGCGCATCGTTGAGAATGACAAACGCCGGGCAGTTAAGGGATACTGAGCACGTCGAGGCAATCTAAATGCAGTGCTTAAAGTCTTGCTCGAGTCACGTCTCTAGAGCTGGCCCCTCCTCGGCTCGAGGAGGGGCAAATCCCGTCGGCGCGAAGCGATGACGGGATGGGGAGGAGTGAATTGTTTCCCGTCTTCACCGATCCACCCCCGCCGCCCTCAGCGCCGCGTCCAGCAGGACCTCCGCGCCGGCCACCAGATGCTCGGGCGCTGTGTACTCGGTCGCATCGTGGCTCACGCCACCCCGGCTGGGCACAAAAATCATCGCTGCCGGGCATCGCGCGGCCATGATCTGCGCGTCGTGGCTGGCGCCGCTGATCATACGCCGGCTCGGGTAACCCCGCCGATCCGCGGCGGCCTGGATGTGGCTCACCAGCTCAGGATCAAACCCCACGGGGGCGACCCTCGCCAGCTTCCGCGTGTGGACGCCCAGCCCCTCGCGCGCCGCCAGCTCCCGAACAAAGGACTCTACCCGCTCCTCCGCCGCCGCCAGCGCGGCGTCGTCGGGGTGGCGGAGGTCGACGGTGACGACGGCCTCCCGGGCGATG
>JBGSPJ010000189.1:0-7162 GCA_041738655.1 Rhodothermales bacterium
CCCCCTGCCCCCATCGCGGCCAGACAGGCGGCCTGCGCGAGTCGGCGCACGTCGCGCTCACCCAGTACCATCGCCGCCGAGTGTAACCCTTCTCGACGGTCCCCGTCGCGGTCGGGCCAGTCCGCCAGCACCACATTGGGCAGCAGAAATAGAAACCGATACACCAGCAGCCCGGCGAGATGCGCGTCAATGGGCAACCCGAGCTCCACCGCGGGTAATGCGACCGCGCCGATGGACCAGGCGCCGCCGATTGCAAGTGGTTTCACCACCCTGTGGCCTTTCAGACGTTGCCCCCCGGGCAGGATCGGAAGCAGGTACACCAAGCCGGCGAGGCCAAGCACCGCGCCGGCCCAAAACGTAGCCGGATGCAGCCGGGGCCACGCCCAGGCGATCGCGCCAACCGCAATTGCCGACAGACCGATCGTGAGCGGGCGATGCGAACGAATCCAGGCCAGCCGCTCCGGCTGGTTATGGACATCTTCAGGGGAGGTGCGCCCCCACCGGTCGAATTGGTAGAGGAGGAATGCCCCGCCGGCAGCGGCCAGCAGGAGTGGGTACGACGTGGGGCGATCGAACCAGAGCGGTGTGACGCCTACCAGAGCCGCCGCGATGAGTGCGATCTGGACGTTGCTGTACTGGAGAAAGGCGAGGACAGAGGGGCGAAGATACGCCATCAAGGGGCCGGCTATCCGCCCCTCGCGTGGTTACTTGAGGAGCGTCATGGTATCGCTGGAGGCGTACGTCTGTTGCGCGCCGCGCGCCGTGACGCGATAAACGTACGTGCCCGAGGCAAGTTCGGAGGCGTCGAGCAGGGCCGCGTGGGCGTCGCCGGCCGCGAAGGGCCGGGCGGGGACGCTCAGGACGTGCCGGCCGAGCAGGTCGTAGACATCAATCGCCACCTCCGCCGGCTCGGGCAGCCCGAACTGGATGGTGGTCGTCGGATTAAACGGGTTGGGGTAATTGCCGGTCAACGAGAAGGCGACCGGGACAACCGTCTCGTCTTCGTTGGCGGTCGAGAGGGGGAGGAAGATGGCGCGGCCATCCGGCGCGTACGCGGTAATCGTGAGGTCGGGCTGTGTGAAGATGGGATCCACGAAACCCTGGATCATGAACAACAGCGCCGAGCCGGCCGTCCGTGAGAGGTCCGCGCGATAGGTATTGACGATCGCTCCGTTGGAATCCACAAGCTCCATGTGGTAGAGCCCTGGGGCAATGCCACTGGCCAGCCGGCCCTCCCCGAAAGCTACGTCGGTGCCGAATGTCGCCACGGTATGGTGCGCGCCACCGTCGTCGACAAGGTTGATCTCCAGCAGCGGCGCATCCGGCGAACCCTGGAAGGCGAGGAGGTCGACCGTATCGTCCCCGCTGGCCTCGAGTACGGTCTCCTCGACCACGATCCCGAGGGCCTGCTTACCCGAGCCGGCAAACAACCCGTTCAGCACGGCCACATACGCCTGGTCGTTGATGAGGGTGACGTTTGTCGTGGCAATCGGCTGGGCGTTCGTGGCCGCCTGGTCGTTCACGACATCAATCTTGAGGACGGCTGTAGTGAATTCGATGAAGGCTGTGGCACGGGCATAGGAAAGGCCGTCGGCCACCTTCTGATTGTTCACATAGACGTCCACGATGGGCGCGTCAGGGGAATTATGGACCAACTGGATCGAGGCCGTTACGCCCTGAACAGTGATGCTCCCGTCGATGGCAGCCGCGGCCGGCGTACCGCTGTTGAGCGTAAACGAGGTAAAATCCAGGGCGCTGGTCCCGGGCGCCACCAGGTTGGCCACCAGCTTGATCAGCGTGCCCGAGCCCGCCAGGGGCTGGGAGCCAGTATACGAGACGGTGATCTGGCCCGTGCCCGGGGTGACGGATACGGACTGGCCGGCGAGCAGGGTCCCTTCCGTGTTGACTTCTTCAATCGTCAGATCGCTGGCGTCATACGTCAGGTTGAATGTAAACGAGGTAACGTTTCGCCCGGTCAATACCCCGATGGCAATGGGAATCTGTAGGGTCTCTCCCACCGAACCTATGAGACCGGACGGCGCCGATACCCCGAGCGTACCGGTGCCAGATATCGTGATATTGCCGTTCTGGAGGCTCGACTGAGGGGCCCCGGTATTAAACGAGAAGCCGGAGAACGTGACTGGCGTCGTCCCGTCGCTCAGCAGGTTGAACCGCACGGTGGCCAGCACGCCAGAGCCTGTCAGCGCGCTGCCCTGCCAGCTGACCGTCGCCTGCCCGGCCGCGGAAGTATTCACCGTCGGCGTGGTGCCAGCCGACAGGGTACCGGCCACGTCCACGCCGGCGAAGCTGACCAACTCGCTGTTGAAGGAAAGTGTAAAGGAATAGGACGTTACGTTCGAGCCGGTTGTGTTACCCACCTGGATGGGAAGCGAAAGCGTCTCGCCGATGGTGCCGGTGCTGTTTTGCGGCAGGGCGACGTTGATAATCGTCGCGTTGCTCGAGATCGTCACGCTTCCGTTCGTGAGCGTCGCCGCCGGCGAGCCTTCGTTGAACGAGAAGCCGTCGAAGGTGAGCGGGCTCGACCCCACCGAAAGGAGGCTGACCTGCAGGTTCACCAACGCCCCGGCGCCGGCAAGGTTGGCCACCGATGCCCACGCTACCGTCACCTTTCCCGGCGTGGCCGTGTTGACGATGGCGGTGGTGGCCGCACTGAGCGTACCCGTCTGGCTCACGCCGATGCTTACCCGCGTCGCGTCGTAGCTCAGCGTGAACTCAAACGCCGACACCGCGCGTCCCGTGAGGTCGCCCACGGAAACCGGAATCGTCAGCGTCTCGCCCACATTGCCACTGCGTGCTGAAAGCGCGACAGCGATCGGTGTCACGCCCGTGCTGGCCGAGACGACCAGCTGCCCGTTGGTCGTTGTCGCCGCCGGCGAGCCTTCGTTCAAAAGCGCCGATGCAAACGTGAGCGGCGACGTGCCGGCCGTCCGAAGGTTGGCTTTCAGATTCAGCAACACCCCCGAACCGGTCAGCGCCGTGGCGCCGGCCCAGATGAAGGACATCGATCCCTGACCCAGTGACGTCGGCACCACTTCACCGCCAGAAGAGAGCGTTCCCGAAACCGAGGCGCCGGTGACGTTCACGATGGCCGGGTCGAAGTTGATCACGAACTGATACGAATTGATGCCTTTGCCTGTCACGCTGCCGACTGTGATCGGAATGTCCACCGTTGTCCCGACCGTGCCCGAAAACGACGCCGGCAGGGCGACAGCCACCGGGCCCGCGCCGGTCTGCCCGGTCACCGTGATCGACCCGTTGGTCGTCGTCGAGGTCGGCGTGCCGCCGTTGAACGTCATCGACGAGAAGGACAGATTCGATGTGCCGGCCGCAACCGGCGACGCGGTTAGATTCACAAGCGTGCCGGCTCCCGTCAACGCCGCACCTGTCCACGACACCGTGATCGTCCCGGACCCCGTCGTCACCGACGGATTCGCCGACGACGAAAGCGTGCCGGACACGGTCGCCCCGGTCAGGTTGACAACGGCCGGATTAAAGGTGACGGTGAGCGCATACGAGGTGACGTTCGAGCCGGACACCGACCCCACGGTCACCGGGATAGCCACGGTACCCGCGCCCACTTGCGCGGTCGCGCTACCCGGCAGCGACACGGCGATCGAAGGCGGCGGCGGGGTCGAACTCACTGTTACACTGCCATTCGTGGCGGCGGCGGCGGGAACGCCTTCGTTGAAGATAAAATCCGAGATGGTCAGGGCGGACGACCCGACCCCGATGAAGTCGGCGCTGAGCTTGATCAGGGCTCCCTGACCCGTCAGGGCGTTGGCCGAAGCCCACGCCACCGTGATCTGCCCCGAAGTGGCCGTATTTATGGTAGCCGACGTGCCAGCCGATAGCGTCCCGGCGACGGAGACGGCGTCGATCTCGAGGATGGTCGGGTTATAGGTGATGCTGAACTGGTAGGAGGTGACGTTCTGGCCCGTCAGGCTTCCCACCGTCAACGAAATGTCCTGCGACGTCCCCTGCTGGGCCGTGAGGGCCGGCAGGCTCACGCTGATCTGCCCGGTGGCTGGCCGAAGCCCCACCACCAGCAGCGCGGTCGCCATAAAAAAGGTTCTCCACATGATCCTGTAGGCGTTCTGTCCGAAGCCGGGGGTAAGGCGCGGACGCTCTCGTTCCACGGAGCGCCGCGCATCAGGTGCAACAAAATGAAACGGGGAAGGCATGATGTGGGTCAATTCGTCCTCGCCGGAGCGTGTCGACAAGGTTAGTTTGGATGAGACGTTCCCGTGCAAACACAAGGCCAATCGATGGCGCATGCGGAAGGGGAAGTCAATCCGGAGGGGATGAAACGTGCGAGAAGCGGCGGAAGGGAGAGGGGCCCGGCGCGCCCCGTGGCGGGCGCGGCGGACTGAACATGGTGTTATTTAATGAGCGTCATCGTTGCTGTTTGCACGTGCGTCAGGCCGACGCCTTCCGCCACGACCCGGTAGAGGTAGATACCGGAGGCGAGGTGCGAGGCATCGAGGGGCACCCGGTGCCCCGCGCCAGCCACATACGCTTGTGCGGGAATGGCCATCACCTGCCGGCCGAGCATGTCCACCACATCGATCCGTACATTCGCCGCCTCGGGAAGGTCGAATTGGATCGTCGTGGTCGGATTAAAAGGGTTCGGGTAATTCCCCTGTAGGGCGAAGTGTTCGGGGATGCCGGTGGCATCTTCGTTCGAGACCTGGACGACATTCGAGATGATCCCATCACTCGTGCCGGCCTTCGGCAGCCCTTCGTTGAAGGTGAATGAGCTGAAATCCACGTCGGTGGTGCCCTTGGATTTAAACTTCGCGTTCAGGTGGAGCAGTGGTCCCTCGCCGGCCAGCGCATTCGTGTGCGCGGCCGCGAGCGTCAACTGGCCGGGAACGGTGTTGTTTTCTACAATCGAGAAGCCTTCCGCCAGTAGACCCGTCGCATCCACATCGGTGATTTCGATGACGGCAGGGTCGTAGTTGATGGTAAAAAGAAAGGCCTTTATATCCTGGCCGGTTACATTGCCAATCGAGACAGGTAGCGCGAACGTGCGGTCTTCCGTGTACATTTTCGGCAGGCTGACGGATATCGTCTGAGCGGATACCGACGGCGCGGCGGCTATCAGACCAACCCCCAGGAGGAAGGCGTAAACCTTGGGTACGAAGCGTCGCATAGGATTCTTTCGTGGTTGCTTGGAGAGGCCACGGCAGGATGAAGGAGGGAGAGCGGATGTTCCGAAATGAGCGTCGATACCGCTCAAAGCTTCATCGCAACGTGAACAGCGCGGCGGGGGGGCGTACCGGCTGTGTGATTCGGTTTCCCAAATACTGTGCCAACAGACGGCGGCAAGCGACGGGATGTACGGCACGCGCTGGAGGCCCGCAGGCCTCCTCTTGGAGTGCACTCCAGGTGGCAAACGCTTATGGCAAGCCGGCAAACAAGGCGATTACTCGTTTTGTCCCTGTCTTACAACGCGCCGATGGCGCCGGCCGGCCGCTCGAAACGAGTGTGATTCATATCGGCAAAAACGTGCTTTTCAACGTCATAACACCGCTCGACGATCGTAAACGCGTCCGACTCGACCTCGATCATGTTGTAATAGTTTTTGTTACGATTCGAACGACGGCCGCGGTCGCTCGTAACCGTGCCGGCACTGGCGACCACGATACGCGGTTCCTTCGGGTGTCGCTTTAGAGATTCGACATGAGACATGTGGAGATGCCCGCAAAGGATGAGATCCACCCCCACCTCGCGGGCGATATCCAGGGTGGCCGCGCCGCCGCGCGCCACATCATGAGGCCCCAGCGGTTCAAGGGCGGTCAACGGATGGTGCACGACCAGGACCTTAAACGCCTCCGCCGGGCGGGCCTCGAAATACGTCCGTATCGTAGTCTGTGTCTTCTTCGAGATCCTCCCACCCTTGATGGTGCTTCCATAGGCCGAGTTGATGCCCAGGACCGCCGCCATTTCATTCTCGAAACTCATTGAAAGGGCCGGCGAGATGTACCGATGATACCGGGCCAGCGGTCTGGTGACTCGTGCGAGGGGCCGCCACCAGGCGAGCACGTCATGATTGCCCGGAACGACGATCGTCGGCGATTGAATCGAAGCAAGCATCCGCGCCGCTTCGCGATACTGGGTGGGGAGTGCGCGTTGGGTGAGATCACCGGAAATGGCGACGAGATCGACGGCGTCCCGCTCGATTTGCGCCAACAACGCGTCTACGATCTCCGGGTAGGCGATCCGGCCGAAGTGGATGTCCGAGAGGTGAGCGATCCGCATGGAAGCCGGCGCCGGGGCAAGGCGCGCATTACAGAGAAACAACAGAGCCCCCGGAAGCGACCTTGGTTCGCTACCCGGAGGCTCCGGTTCGTAGACACAACGACCAGCGTCAGAGCACCAGGCTCATCGGCTCCTCGAGGTATTGCTTCACCGTATTCAAGAACTGTGAACCGGTGGCGCCGTCCACCACCCGATGATCACAGGAAAGGGTGAGCTTCATCCGCTTGCCGGGCACGACCTCGCCGTTCTTCACCACGGGTTCGTCGCGGATGGCGCCAATCGCGAGGATGCTGGCGTTGGGCGGATTAATGATAGCCGTGAACTCCTCGATCCCGAACATGCCGAGATTACTCGTCGTGAAAGTCGACCCTTCGAACTCGTCAGGCTGGAGCTTGCGGTCCCGCGCACGGTCCGCGAGCGCACGCGTCTCTTCGGCAATCTGGGACAACCCCTTCTGGTCGACATTCCGGACAACCGGGGTCACGAGGCCCTCATCCACGGCTACCGCGATGGCGATATGCGCCACCTTATGAAGCCGGATCTCCCCTTCCTTCTCCATGTACGACGCATTCACGTACGGATGTTGCCGCAACGCGAGTGCACAAGCCTTGGAGATCATATCGTTGAACGACACCTTACCGCGGCCCTGGGTGGCGGCCAATTCGTTGAGCCGGGTGCGGAAGGCGGTGGCATTTTCCATGGCCACATCGACCGAGAGGTAGAAGTGCGGGGCCGTGAACTTGCTTTCGGCGAGCCGGCGAGCGATCGTTTTGCGCATCTGCGACAGCTTGATCGCCTCGTACGTGGCTCCAGCGGCAGGCACGGATGCGGGGGTGGCAGCCGGAGCCGTTGGAGCTGTCGTCGGCGCCGCGACAGGCGC
>JBGSPJ010000455.1:0-6083 GCA_041738655.1 Rhodothermales bacterium
CCCGATCGAGCGCGCGCCGGTGGCCGGACCACGCTGCGTGAAGAGCAGGGCATCTTCGACGGTTTGCGCAGCGGCCGGCCGGGCCATGCCAGACAGCCCCAGCATCACGAAGACCGCCAGCGCGGGTACCGAAACGACGCGCTTCATGCGAGTGGAAAACAGGACGTGTACCATACGGGTAATCCAGGTTTGTTACTGAACTCGAGGGTGGGGTTCGGACACAGGTAAGGCCCGCGCATCAGCACGGGCCTTACCCGGCTCAACAATCGTTGATGGTTTGTATGTAACCGCGCGCGGGGCGTGGGTCAGTTATCGCGGCCGCGGGACGAGCTGCCCCGGCTTCCGCTGCTGCTCGACCCCGAAGACGAGCGGCCGGCGGACGACGAGCCCGAAGAAGAACCCGACGACGAACGGCCTGCGGACGAAGACCCCGAGGACGAGCGGCTCGGCGAGGCGCTGGAGCCCGAGGAGGAACGACCGGAAGACGACGAACCCGAGGAACGGCTCGGCGAAGCGCTGGAGCCCGAAGAAGGGGCGCTCGAGCGTCCGCTCGGCGAGGCGCTGGAGCCCGAAGAACCGCTGGAAGAAGACGGCCGGCGGTAGTCATCGTTGCCCGACCGCGTCGTGCCACGCGAAGGGGGTGTCGACGAGCTGCCCGAACCGCTGCCGTCATTCGAGCGGGTTGAACCGCTGGAGCGTGTCGAGGGGCTGCTGCTGCCGGAGCGGGAGCTAGCGCCGTTGCTTACATCACGGCCGCCCGTGGAGCGCGTAGTTGCCCGCGAAGGAGGGTTTTCGTCGCCAGAACGCGTCGTGGTGCGCGTGCCGCTGTCGCCCGAACGGGTGGTCGAACGGCCAGTCGGCGCGGCATCGCCAGAACGGGTGGTCGTGCGGGTCGAGGCGCCGGTGCTGCCCGAACGAGTCGTCGTGCGGGTGGTCGCGTCGTCGTCGGTGCGGGTCGTAGTACGGGTTGTACCGCGCGACGTGGAGGAACCCGAGCTGGAACCTGTACGCGTCACGGAGCGCCGACCGAGATCGTCATTGCCATCCCGAAGGGCGCCGCGGCCCAGGTCGCCCCGGAGGGTGCCCGAGGTCGAACGCCGGCCGGTGGTCAGCAGACTGCCCCGTCCGCTGGTCCCGCCGCGAGGCTCGTAGGTGCGGCCCGAGTCGTACCCACGGGAGTACGGGCGGCCGTAGGCATAATACGGGGGATAATACCCGCCCCAGTATCCGCCATAATATCCGCCCCAGCCATGCCGCGAATAACCATACCCGTAGCCGTAGCCATACCACGGATCATAATACCCCGAGTACCACGGATCGTAATACATTCCGACCCCGAAGGTATACCGCGGGCTATTCCAGGAATCGTAGTAGCCGCCACCATACCAGGGCTCATAGTAGAACCGGCTGAAGTAGCGGCCATAATAATCCGGCTCGTAGTACGTGTAGTAATCGTCGTCCTCGTAATAGTGCCGTTCCACGACGGTGCCGTCTTCGTACTCCTCGACATCGACGCGCGCAGGACGGCGCTCGTAATCGTCATAATCCGTAACAGCCAGCTGCGTATAACAGCCGGTAGTGCCCATCAGCAATACACCCAGGACGAACAATGCGGCGTACGGCTTCAGTGCCAGACGGTGAGATGAGGAAGCAGCTTTCATAACAACACCTTGGTCGTTTGAGCGGTTGGCCTGATCAGGCGGTTCGATCCGCCGGCATCAAACCGGAACCAGGTACAGGGTAAGAACCAGTCTTGGGGGCGCTAGTTTCGAACGGGGGTTCGAACGCTAGTTTAGAACAGGGCTTAGAACAGGGCTTAGAACAGGGTTTAGAACAGGGCTTCGAAAGGGCCCCACGCGCCCGCGTGGAACCATCCTCCTCGAAACACCATCAACCCCAGCCTCGTTCTAGGGCGGCTTCGGTATGCTGGCGCGCCTCCGGTTGTAGATCGGGGCTCGATGAGGACCAAACCTACCTCCTCTTCTGACAAATACCAGGCCTATTCGAAAAACCTGAAATTTCCGCATTCTGACCGGCCACTACGCCGGCGGATGTACTGGATTCACATCAACGAGTGTATACAATGGCTGACGTTATCACGCCGCGCGCAGAGGATTATGCCCAGTGGTATGTCGACGTCGTGCGTCGCGCCAAACTCGCCGACTACTCGCCCGTCCGCGGCTCGATGATTATCCGCCCGAACGGATTCGCCGTATGGGAGCGGCTGCGCGACGAGCTGGACCGGATGCTAAAGGACACGGGCCACGAAAACGCCTACTTTCCGCTCTTTATCCCTCAGTCTTTTCTCGCCCGTGAGGCGAAACACGTCGAGGGCTTTGCGAAGGAATGCGCGGTGGTCACGCACTCGCGCTTGAAGATGTCGGACGATGGGCAGAACCTGATCGTCGACCCCGACGCGGTGCTCGAAGAGAACCTCGTCGTCCGCCCGACCAGCGAAACGATCATCTGGGACACGTACAGCAAGTGGATCCAGTCCTGGCGCGATCTCCCCATCCTGATCAACCAGTGGGCAAACGTAGTCCGCTGGGAGATGCGCACGCGTCTTTTCCTTCGGACGATGGAGTTCCTCTGGCAGGAGGGGCACACGGCGCACGCCACGCGGGAGGAGGCGATGACCGAGACCCGCCTCATTCTAGACATCTACGCCCACCTGGCCGAGGAGTACATGGCGATGCCGGTGGTGAAGGGCATCAAGACAGAAAGCGAGCGCTTCGCCGGCGCCGAAGAAACGTTCTGCATCGAGGCGCTCATGCAGGACGGCAAGGCGCTCCAGGCCGGCACCAGCCACTTCCTGGGCCAGAACTTCGCCCGGGCCTTTAATTGCCAGTTCCAGAACCAGAATAACGAGCTGGAATACGTCTGGGCCTCCTCCTGGGGCGTCTCCACGCGCCTTATTGGTGGCCTCATCCTCACCCATTCGGACGACCAGGGGCTCGTCCTCCCCCCTAAACTCGCCCCGACCCAGGTGGTCATCGTCCCGATCCCCAAAAAGGGTCTGGAATCGACCATCCTGGAAGCGGCCGACCGCCTCGCCCGCACGCTCAAGGACGCCGGCATCCGCGTCAAACTAGACGCGAGCGAGGCCCAACGTCCGGGCTGGAAATTCAGCGAATACGAGGTCCAGGGCGTGCCGATCCGCCTGGCCATCGGCGCGCGCGACGTAGAAAACGGCACCATCGAGATGGCGCGAAGGGATACCTTTGAAAAAACGTCGGTGCCGCAAGCCGGCCTCGCCGCCGTCATCCGCGATACGCTGGACGCCATCCAGAAGAACCTGTTCGATCGCGCCCTGGCCTACCGGGCCAACCTCACCACGCGGGTCGATTCCCTCGATGAGTTCACGCAGGTGCTGGAATCCAAAGGCGGCTTCCTGCTCGCTCACTGGGATGGCACCGCCGAAACCGAAGCCCGCATCAAGGAGCAAACCAAGGCCACCATCCGCTGCATCCCCCTCGATCAGGAACCCGAGCCGGGCATCGATATGCTCTCCGGGAAGCCGTCGAAGGGCCGGGTGCTGTTCGCGAAGGCGTATTAACGGTACGCGTTGAACGTTGGGACGTTGAACGTTTCTTTTACTCAGAGGGGTGAGTCCAACTCAGCCATAGCGAGTACAGTACGTTCAACGCAAAAACGTTCAACGCGAAGACGTTCAACATTGCTACCGACGCAGCTTCAGCAGCGTGCCGGCCGCAACCATCTCGGTCGATTCGATCCGGTAGAGGTAGAGCCCGGCAGGCAGGCTGGCGCCGTCGAAGGGCACCTCGTGCCGGCCGGCAGAAAGCGACAGGCTTATGGGAGCGTGGACCAGCCGGCCGAGGAGGTCGAACACGGACAAGCGCACCTCGCCCGGGCGGGCCATTTCCAGCACGATCGTCGCGGTATCCACGAACGGGTTGGGATAGGCGCCGGCCAGGCGGGACGTCACGGGTAACGGCGGCGAACCGTCTTCAACCCCGGTCGCGTTCGGGATCACGATAAGCGCCGTGGCGAAAACAGATCCTCCGGCAGCGTCCACCCGCACCTCGTAGCGACCCGGCATCGGCCCGGCGATGAAGCGCCCGGTGCTGTCGATCTGGCCACCGCTGGCGGTCCACGCCGGTGTGAAACGGAGCGCCGTCCCCGCCTGATCGATGCCAACAGCCGCGAAGAGCACGGTATCGGCCGGGGCAACCACCACGGAATCCGGAACGATGGCCGCACGGACCAGCACTACATCGGCCGTGACGGGGACGCTCGTGATCACCAGCTCATCCACGATCTCACTAAAAACCGCACACTGGATGACATCTCCGTTCTGCGCTCCACTCAGGACGAGCGTGGGGGTCGTGGCGTCCGGTATGGCCTCACCCGAGCGGTACCACTGGTAGGTATTGTCATTGCCTCCCACCTCTACGCGGAGCCGCGTGCCGGCCGGCGTGACATCAACCACCGGTGTCACCCGCTGCTGGGGAGCATACACCATCGCCGCGAGATCGACATTGGGCTCCAGGTCTTCGAACGTCAGCTGGTTGGATCGCACATCAAGTACCTCCAACCCGGTCATGCCGGTTAACACCGGCAGCTCGTCGATATCATTGCCGCCCAACGTAAAGAGGAGCATTTGCGAGAGGCTGTTAAAGCCGGCAGGCACCGCTCCTTCGAGTCGATTGCCGTCCAGGAAAAGTGCCTCCAGACTCGCCTGGCGGGCCAGGCTCTCGGGAATACGGCCACTCAGGGCATTGCCATCAAGGAACACCTGCAAGAGCGCGGGCGGGTCGCCGAGCGATTCGGGGATCGGACCGGAAAACGCATTGGTGCCCAGATCCAGGAGCTGCAGACTCCGCAACGCGCCAAAAGAAGGGGGAATAGGCCCCTCGAACTGGTTCTGCCAGAGGCTGAGCAGCTGGAGGGACTCGGCGTTTCCGAGGCGGTCGGGGATAAACCCGGACAGGGCGTTTCGCCCCAGATTGAGCCAGTTGAGGAGGGGGAAATCGCCCATCCAATCGGGGATCGGCCCACTAAGCTGGTTGTCCGCCAGGTCGAGCTGGGTGAGGAGGCGCATGCCGGCCAGATTATCCGGGATGAGTCCGGTAAACGCGTTTTCGTCGAGATAAAGAAACCGCATCCGCTCGGCGAAGCCGAGTGCGGCCGGCAAGTCGCCCGAAAGCTGGTTGCCGCTGACATCCAGCCGTTCCAGCAGTCCCAGACTGCCAAACGAAGCCGGCAACGACCCGGTCAACGCGTTGTTGCGGACGACGAACTCCCGGATATTCAGGTTAAATAGGCCGATATCGACCGGAATCTCGCCGGTGATGCCATTATCCTCCAGATAGACCCGCGTCAGGTCCGTCAGAGCGTACAGCGAAGTCGAGAGCGGCCCTTCGATGCCGGTATTCGCCATATCGAGTGCGTTCAGGCGCTGCATCGAGTAGACGGCGCCGGGAAACGTGCCACCAAGAGCGGCATTTGGGATTGAAAAAACAGTGAGATTGGTGAGTTGCTCGAACGATGCGGGGAGGGGACCCTCAACCTGATTATTCCCCAGAAAGAGCGACTGGAGGGCCGTTAGCTGCCCCAGCTCCTCCGGTATGGGACCGCTCAGCGCATTGGAATCCAGAAACAACTCCGTGAGCTGCTGAAGCTGGCCAAGCGACGCCGGAATCTCAGCCGAGAAGTCGTTTTGATCGAGATACAGGATCCGAAGCCGCGCAAGTTGTCCGAGGCTTTCGGGAATGGGCCCACTTAACGCATTTCCAAACAGCCACAACTCTTCCAGGGAGGTCAGTGCGCCGAGGGCGTCGGGGAGAGGGCCGCTCAGCGTGTTCTGCCAGAGACGCAGGTCGACGAGCGCCGGCAGCTGGCCCCATTCCGCCGGAACGACGCCTGACAGGGCATTCGCGGAGAGGTCGAGCACCCGGAGCGAATCCAACCCGGCGAGACCAACAGGCAATGGGCCTTCCAGGTTGTTTCCGGAAAGCACGATCTCGCTGACTCGGCCGGAAGCATCCAGCGCAACGCCATGCCACTCGGCAACGGGCGCGGCAAGCCAGCCGGCCCGTTCGCTCCAGTTCGGGCCGCCGGTC
>JBGSPJ010000497.1:0-5273 GCA_041738655.1 Rhodothermales bacterium
TATCGCTGGCTTCGAGAGCGTGCGGGTGAAGCGGATCGGTTTGTTCGGTTCGTCCTTAGACTTGTCCGAAAGCTCGCTCATGCGATCAGACCGCCGACGGCGCCAGGAAGGCGGTTTGCGAAAAGTGTCCAGTAGTCAGGATCCGAGCATGATAAAGTCGCTGATATCCATATGGAAAAGATATCATGAGATTGCGAAAAACGATGCTCAGTAGTGGCTTGGCTCGGGTTCAGATGAAGTAGTGCCGGCATGGTTGGTTCCTGGCGATGAGTGCTGACCATCACCCGTCGCTACTCGCTATTTGCCAATCGCCAATCGCACCCAATCCACCACCTCCGGCTTCCCAAACACCCAGTCGTAGCGCTTCTCCGCGCCATCCTGGCGCTCGCCCAGGCAGATGGCTTTGCCGCCGGCCTCCTCCACCAGCAGCACCGACGCCACGCTGTCCCAGATGCGGATGTTGTAGTCCACCATCGAGCCAACCGACCCCTCGGCCGCAAGGGCGTGGCCGAAGCAGTCGCAATACGTGCGGGCGTGGTCGTGGCCCGTCATCAGGGTGTCGTAGACACGCTCCAGGCCGCAGCCGACAAACTGCTTGCGCTCGCCGAGGGCGATCACTTCGTCCTCGATCCGGGCGCCGTTGAGCGCGGGGATACGAATCGGCCGGCCGTTGCGGGTGCTTCCGTGTCCCTTCGCCGCGGCGTACAGGCGGCCGATGCCGGCGAGGTCGATCACCGAAACGACCGGGGTGTCCCCGTCCAGCAGGGCCAGCATCGTCCCGTACAGCGGGATGCCATGGCGGAAGCTGTGCGTCCCGTCGATGGGGTCGATCACCCACGTGTAGCCGCTCGTGCTGGCCGATGCCTCGAACTCCTCGCCGAGGATACCGTGCTCCGGGAAGTGCTCGGCGAGCCGTTTGCGGATGAGGCGCTCGGCGTCGAGGTCGGCCGTGGTGACGAAGCTGTTGTCCGACTTCTTCTCGAACGAAAACCCGGCCTCGACGTGCGCGAGAATGCCGGCGCGGGCCTGGATGACGATGTCGATGGCGATGTCTCGAACGACGGATAGATCCATGGTGATGGTGTGCCGGAATGAAGTGGGAGAGTGTGGGGAAGCCACCGAAACCTACGGCAGCGGATCGACCCGCGTATGACGTTTTTGTGAGTTTACGGGTCATCCTGGCAGACACCCTCACGCCCTTCTCGCCGTCCGCGTCAGCCCCCTCTGACAGCCCGCCCGGCCGGCTGCCAGTCTGTGTGACGCCCCGCACATCGGGTACTGAAACTCTGTCCGAAACCCCACCCTGGCACCCGGTTTGACCCCGAACTGGCATCGCCGAGGTGACCACTCACCTTGAACCTTAAACCCCGAACCTTAAACCCTACAGCAATGAACCGAGTCATCCACTTTGCCCCCGTCACCCGCCGGCCTTCGCTGCAGCGCGAGGTCGACCGCCTCATCAACCGCGCCGCCAGCCAGGCCATCCACGGCGAAAACGGGACGCCGACCTGGGCGCCCCGGCTCGATATCGTCGAACGGACGGACGGATTTGTGCTGGAAGTAGACCTGCCGGGCCTCACCCGCGAGCAGGTCGAGATCACGTTCGACAAGGGAATCCTCGCGCTTTCGGGCGAACGCGCCATCTCCCGCGAAGAAACCGACACGCCCGTTCGTGGCGAACGCTGGGCCGGCCGCTTCTCGCGCACGGTCGAGTTCACGACGGAGGTTAATCCCGCCGGCATCACGGCGACGATGCGCGACGGCGTGCTCCGGATTGACGTTCCGAAGGCGGAGGGCAGCAAACCGGTTAGAATCGCTGTATCTTAGCGCGCTGTATCCTGGCGCTTGGTCGGGCCTTGGGTTCGGGGAGGTTCGCCCCGAACCCCGCATCCGATCGATCCGCTTAACGCATCCTGGGAAACTGTATGGCCGCGAAGAGCAAGAATTTCTACACGGTCCTCGGCATTGCCGAGGATACCGACGCGGATACCATCAAAAAGGCCTATCGCAAGCTGGCGAGGCAGTTTCATCCGGATAAAAACCCGGGTAAGGCCGGCGCCGAGGAACGATTCAAGGAGATCCAGGAAGCGTACGACGTCCTCGGCGACCCCGAGAAGCGGAAGAAATACGATGTGATGCGGAAGAATCCCTACGCCGGCATGGGCGGCAACCCGTTCACCGGAGACGGCGGGCGGACCGGATTCTACCGCACCCCCGATGGCGGCTACGCCCGCTACGATGCCGCCGGCGATACCCCGTTCTCGGGCGCCGGCGGCGGCTTTTCGGATATGTCGGACCTGTTCGAGCAGTTCTTCAGCCAGCAGCGCGGCGAACCCGCCGCGGGCCGGCGCGGACGCAAAACCCCCGGCGCCGACATCGAGTCGGCCCTCGCATTGTCCTTCGAGGAAGCCCTTCAGGGCGGCAAGCGGGAAATCACCCTGCCCGATCGCGACGTCGTCCGGATCGATGTCCCGGAAGGCGTCGAAAACGGGTTCAAGATCCGGATCAAGGGGCGCGGACAGGCCGGCTCCGGCGGCCGGGGCGACCTCTACATCAAGTTCGAAGTGGACCCGCATCCCCGCTTCGAGCGCAACGGGAGCGATGTCACGGTCACGGAAACGATCGGCATGGTCGAGGCGGCCGCGGGCGGCAGCCGCGTCATCACCGACCCCTACGGGCGCTCGGTCAAAGTGCCCATCGCCGCCGGCATGCAGCCGGGCCGCACCCTGCGCCTCAAGGGCCAGGGCATCAAGACCGCGAAAGGCCGCGGCGACCTGTTCGTGAAGATCGAGGTCCGTATCCCCGAAAAACTCTCCGACGAAGCCCGCGAGGCCCTGAAAACCTGGGCGAAAACCTATGGGGTCTGACGGGGTTACGTGATGATCACACCATTCCGCGTGCCGTGCGCCGTCGCCTCGTGCGCATCCGCCTCGGGCTCATCGAACCAGACATTCCCGTCGCCCAGGTAGCGGAAGTGGTACTTCTCGCCGGCGGCAACAACCACGTTTGTGCTGAACGTCCCGTTGCTGCGTTTCGAGAACGGGTTGGCGAGTGGATCCCAACCGTTGAAGTCGCCCACGACAGAGGACGGCCCATGAGGATGCCCGGCCGGGAGGCTAAACGTGACTTTGACCTGGCCGTTTTTTTTGATCACTTCTTTCTTGATCATGGCGATTTGGGGGTTGTGGCGTTTTGCGTTGAACGTTTTTCCGTTGAACGTTTCGTATTTGGTACGCGCCATTGCGCTTTGGCGCGTGTTTCAGGATGCAACACATAACGTGCAACGAGTAAACGCGCAACGTCAGTTATAAAGAGGATATAGGAAGAAGGGCTCGCGCCTCGACAGGCCGGCCCTGTACTTCGCGTGAGGGGGACAGCGCCGTGACCTCCTGAAGCAGCTGGGCAACGAGCGCCGTCCACCCCGTCTGATGGCTTGCGCCGAGGCCGGCGCCGCTGTCCCCATGGAAGTATTCGTAGAACAGCAGATGATCCTTCCACAACGGATCCGTCTGAAACTGCGCGTTGTCGCCGGCGAACGGCCGGCGCCCCGAGGCATCCGTGAGGAAGATCTGCGTCAGCCGGCGGGCGATGGCGTCGGCCGCCTCGTCGATTCGCATCAGCACCCCCGATCCGGTGGGCATTTCCACTTTGAACGTGTCGCCGTAAAACCCCCCGAAGGTGCGGAGCGCCTCGATCATGAGGTAGTTCACGGGAAACCAGATCGGCCCGCGCCAATTCGAGTTGCCGCCGAAGAGACCGGTGGTCGACTCCGCCGGCTCGTACGACACGGCGTACGTCTGGCCATCCACGGCAAAGGTGAACGGCCGGTCCTGGTGCTCGCGCGAGAGCGCGCGCAGGCCGTAGTCCGACAAAAACTGCCCGGGGTCAAGCATCCGGGTCAGCACCCGCGCGAGCTGCGTCCGGTTGACGAGTGACAGCAGCCAGCCAGGCCCTTCGTTTTCACCGAGGAGCGACAGGTTCTGCATCATGTGCCCCCGGTAGTTGATGAACCACTCGACGCGCTGCTTGAAGCGGGGGAGGTGATCGAGCAAGTCGAGATCCAGCACCTCGACGGCAAATAGCGGGATCAGGCCGACAAACGAGCGGATGCGCAGCGGCAGATGCTCGCCCGTGGAGAAATGGAGGACGTCGTAATAGAATCCATCCTCCTCGTTCCACAGTCCGTGCCCGCTCGAGCCGTTGATGGCGTTGGCGATGTACACGAAGTGCTCGAAAAACTTGGTGGCGACATCCTCGTACGCCGGCTTCGTCCGCGCCAGCTCCAGCGCGATCATCAGCATGTTGAGGGCATACATCCCCATCCAGGCCGTCCCATCGGCCTGATCCAGATGACCACCCGTGGGCAGGGGCTTGCTGCGATCGAACACCCCGATATTATCCAGCCCCAGAAAGCCGCCCTGGAAGACGTTGCGCCCGTCGCGGTCCTTGCGATTGACCCACCAGGTGAAGTTGAGCAGGAGTTTGTGGAACGCCTTCTCCAGGAACTCGCTGTCGGCCGCGCCCGTGACCTGTTTGTCGATCCGATACACCTGCCAGACGGCCCAGGCATGCACGGGCGGGTTGACATCGCCCAGCGCCCACTCGTACGCCGGCAGCTGCCCGTTCGGGTGCATGTACCACTCGCGCATCATCAGGATCAGCTGGCGTTTCGCCCATTCGGGGTCGATCTGGGCAATGGGGAGCATGTGGAAGGCGAGGTCCCAGGCGGCGTACCAGGGATACTCCCACTTGTCCGGCATCGAGATCACATCCAGGTTGTAGAGGTGGCGCCAGGTCTCGTTGCGTCCGTATTTGCGTGATTCCGGCGGGGGAGGGCCGTTTTCGTCCCCGTCCAGCCAGAGTTCGACGCTGTAGTGGTAAAACTGCTTGCTCCACAACAGCCCTGCGAAGGCCTGGCGCTGGACGCGGCGTTCGTCCTCGCTCATGCCGGGGCGGTGGACGGTGGCGTAAAACGAGTCGGCCTCGGCGATGCGCTGGTCGAACAGTGCGTCGACGCCGGCAAACGGCTCGGCCTGACGGTGCGGGGAGAAGCGCACGTGTACCTGGACTTCCTGGCCCGGGGCCAGGATCATCCGGCAGTGCGCGGCCGCGTTGGTGCCTTCGAGCGCCGGATTGACGCGGCTCCGGTCGCCCTGGACGACGGCGTCGTGGAAGGCGTCCTTGACATACGGGGTTGGATTCGGGACGCCGTAGAGCCGTTCGATGTTGGATTCGTTCTCGGTAAAGAGCAGGGGGGGGCGGCTGCCGTCCGG
>JBGSPJ010000498.1:0-9915 GCA_041738655.1 Rhodothermales bacterium
TATCGCTGGCTTCGAGAGCGTGCGGGTGAAGCGGATCGGTTTGTTCGGTTCGTCCTTAGACTTGTCCGAAAGCTCGCTCATGCGATCAGACCGCCGACGGCGCCAGGAAGGCGGTTTGCGAAAAGTGTCCAGTAGTCAGGAGCATGCCTTGCCGCTGGATTTGCAGCCAACCTGTCCTTTCAGGTGCATGTACGGCGCATGGGTCGCCAGTACGACCCGTAGCAATGCGAAGTAACGTTTTTTGAATGGGGCAGAGTACGAAATGCCGTTCGGGCAGGGGGCTGGCGCTTTCGGAAATTGACTTCCTGCGACTGGCGGTTCGCGAAAAGTGTCCAGTAGTCAGCTCCACCAAGCCAATCAAAAACATCACCCCCGATGAACTCATGGAGTCTAATCGGCTGACTTCGAGCGCAAATGACATGGTCACCTGCCCAATCTCACCGAACTTGAAACCTTCGGAGACTATATCTGCCTAAAAGGTGGTAAATCAGCGAAATCAGAACATTTGGCGCATTTTCTCATCAAGGTCCTCGCTATCGAAGCCCTTCAGGTATTGCTCCGTCACGCGCACGTTTGAGTGCGCTAACACCTTCGAGATGTCGTAAATACTCCACCCTTTGCATCGCAGGTAGTCGGCCAGGCTGTGCCTTGCGAGGTGGAAGCTGAGATGCGTTTCAATGCCGGCCTGCTTCGCGATGTCCTTCAGATAACGATTCGCAACGACGTTCTGACTCGAAATCGCGGAATGAAGCCCACGGTCGGTCGAGACGTCATACCGTTCGATCATGGGGAATACAAGCGCAAACGGGGAAGTATTCCGGTCGGCAAACTGTTCAAGTATCTTCAGTGCCGGCGGCACGAGGAGGATGGACGTGCTTTCATCGGTCTTCTTCATGCGGTACGAAAGGCGGTTGCCCTGAACGTGACGCCATTGCAGGGTCACCACATCAGAGAACCGCATCCCACCGGCATAAAATGCAAACAGGAACGCGTTGCGAACATGATCATGCAGCGAGCCGGCCTGTAACTCGATCCGCTCTATGGCTTCGATTTCCTCGAGGCTCAGCTTCGCCTTTCGCACCTTCGCTCCTTTCAGCTTCAAGTGAAAAAACGGGTTATGCTCCTGTGGGTACCGACCATCCCGGATGGCGTGATAGAGTAGCGTGCGCATGATGCGCATCCGCTTGTGGACGGTGTTCGTGCCGTTCTTAAAGGTATCGATCAGATGGGTCTCGAAGCCGCGCAGGAAAGAGACGGTGATTTCCTGGAAGGGCAGTTCGGTCCAGCCATGTCGCTTTTTGATGTAGTCCCGTAGCCGCATCACGGTTGTGCGGTAGCTGATCACTGTCGCCACCTGCCCCCGGCGCTCGTAATCATCGAGGAGTTCGTGGCAGTACACTAGGAAATCGTCAGGCGTGACCCCCTCCTCGGCCACTTCTTTTCCCATCGCCTTTAGGAGTCCATCCCGAATTCGTTCGGCAGTAACCTGCTGTCCGTCTGCCAGCAGTTCAGACAACACCCCCTGCGCTTTGGACTTGACCTCGAGCAAGTACCGATTCAGATTGGCATGATGCGGATTCGTTTTCCGAACCTGACTGGTGCGCTCATTCCAGTCAGGCTCTGGGATGCGCAGATTGAGGGAAGCGTAGCGTACCGTATTGCCTACCGAGGCACGGAAATACAAAGGCATCGTACCGTCCGCACTTTTCTTGCCTGAGTAACGCACGATCGAGATAGTCGCCATGAGCGTAGTGAGGGGTAAAAGCTCGTGATACAGGTAAAAGTATAGGTAAAAGTATAGGTAAAAGTTTTTCCCGGTTTCCCAACGGATTTGGACAGGGCCAATTTACATAACAGCCTTTTTTTACGCAAATAGGGCACATTTCCCCATCTACATCTGTCCAAAATAGGCGACAGTTTAATTCCCGTCCGGACCGCATCAAGAAGCCCGAGTCATCCCAGGATGGCTCGGGTTTTTTGCTTTTCGGTAAAAAAGACGTAGTGAGGATGATCCCATTAATCCCGATTGCCAGTACTCCATTATGATCGCGACCTGAGCCGTTAGGGGTAGCGGTTATCACCTCGCGATGCCTGATGGCGGGGATGAGGCACCATCCACCAGGGATATGAATACTAATAGGATGGCGGTCTCATCCCCTGCTCCTTTCAGTTCTCCTGCCATCCGCGTTCACGGCTACTCGACAGACCTCTCCTTTCTTTTTCGCACCGAGCAAACTCATTCGGAGGGTCGATGGACATATTCTGGCGCGGCTGATGTACATTCTGGCGTCGATCCAACCCCAGCACGATGCCACCATGAACGAATTCTCACGCGGATGGAAGCCGCTGACGGCTTCGATTTTGGGGATGGCCTGTGGCATCATGGCGATCACTTTTTACACCCAGGGGCTATTTATGGGCCCCGTGACACAGGCCTTTGGCTGGACGTCCGAACAGTTTTTTGGTGGATTCTCAGTGATGATGGTGGCGGGATTGTTCACCGCGCCGATGGTGGGAGGCCTGGTGGATCGATACGGACCTCGCCGCGTGGGCCTCGCCGGCCTGATCGGCCACACGGTCGGGTATGTGCTGCTCTCCTATACCACCGGCTCGCTCCTGCTCTGGTACGCCAGTTTTGGGCTGCTCGCCGTCTTCGCCGCCGGCTCGTTACCCACGGCCTGGACGTACGTTGTCACCAGCTGGTTTGATCGCCGGCGCGGTCTGGCGATCGGGGTCGTGCTTGCTGCCTCGGGTCTGATGGCGGTGATCGCGCCGCCCATCGTGGAGCAATGGATCGATGCATACGGCTGGCGGATGGCGTATCGGATACTCGGCCTTGGCGCCCTGGTGCTTTCCGCGCCTGTGGTGTGGTCCTGGCTGCGCGTGGGCGAGACCGCCGGGCGCCATGGTATCGATGAGGCCAAGGATACAGCTGAAGAAGGGCTGACCCGGGCCGAGGCGTTAAAAACCTTTCGTTTCTGGGCGCTAGCGACGGCACTGATGCTGAGCGCGTTCGCGATTGTCGGCCCCGTATCCCACCTGGTACCCTTTCTGGTGCAAAACGGGATACCGCGTTCGGAGGCGGCCCGCATCGCGTCCGTGCTTGGCCTGCACGTCATCTTGGGCCGGCTAATCGTGGGCGCGTTGTTTGACCGGTACTGGGCGCCCGGTGTCGCGGCTCTTTTCCTGGCGTTGCCTGCGCCGCTGCTCGTTCTGTACGCGTATTTCCCGACCGCCGACCTGCTGATTATCGGGCTTGCGATGACGCTGGGGCTGGCCGCCGGCGCCGAGCTGGATATCATCGCCTATCTCACCAGTCGGTACTTCGGTACCCGCCACTACGGGGCTATATTTGGAGCGCTGTTCGCGTTTTTCACTGTCGCATCGGGCCTGGCCCCGGCACTCTACGGTGCCGTGTCCGGTGCTTCAGGTGCCTATACCCTCGTCTTCCAGACGTCCGCCGTGTTGCTGGCGGTGGCGATCGCGTGTATTCTTTCCCTGGGAAAGTCGCCCGTACGGATGCCGGCCTGAGAAGCTGCCGTTACGCGTTGACTCGTTGCGCGTTTTGCGATTTAACCAGAAACCGCGTCCCAAAGCCCAATAGCGTGTATCCGAATACGAAACGCTCAACGGGAAAACGTGTGACGCGTAACGTCACTAACAAAGTCAATCCCCCAGGTTCATTGACGCCCGAATCACGGCAAAGCGCGGCAGCCCTTCCAGTCGCTCAAACCGGGGATCCACGTTCACCAGCGCGGTCCAGCTCGATCGATCGTCGACCGACCGTTCGAGCCAATCGAGGGCGGCATCGACTCGCCCCAGGCCGACACAGATGACGGCGCGGTCATATGGCGAGGCATACCGACCATCGGAGTCATCGTCCATGGCGCTCAGAACCGCCTCCGCGTGTTTGTTTCGGCCGGCGCTGGCAAGCGCGTGGCCCAGCATGCCGAGTCCGAGCGTGGACGAGCGGCTGCCGGCGAGTTCGTTGGCTTTTTCGAAGGCCTGAATCGCGTCTTCGAATTGCTCCCACTGCTCATAGACGAGACCCCGAAGCGCAAAAGCCAGCCAGAACCGGGGGTTCTGCTCGATCACGCGGGATGCCGTTTCGAAGGCTTTTTCATACTGGCGGGCCTGCCACTGGATGATGCCGGATGCCGTCTGGATGACAAATGAGAGCGGATCGATCTGCTGGGCGATGGCGATTTCGTTGAGGGCTTCATCGACCCGACGCTGTGCGGCCAGGATGAAACCGGCGAAGAACGAGTGCCCCGTGGAATAGTTTGAATTCAACGAGATCGCCTTGCGACAGGCCCTTTCGGCGCCGGCCCAATCCCAATCACAAAACGCCCTCGAGGCGCCGAGCGATGAGTACGCCTCCTCCAGGAACGGGTCCAGATCGATGGCGCGTTGGGCAGCCTCGCGTGCCAAAGGATAGACGTCGGCGCCGCGCCGATAACCATAGAGGCCGGTTAGCATCCGGCAGTCGGCCAGGCAACTGAGCGCTTTCGCATAATCCGGATCGAGCGACAGCGCCTGTTCGGCCAACTCCGCGGCCTGTTCGAGGTCCTGCTGAGTACGCCGATTCCAGTGGAAGCGGGCTTTCAGGTACAACTCGAAGGCCTGGCCATTGGTTGTCGTATGTTTGAGGATCTCCGCTTTCTGGCTGCCCAGGAGTTTGATTTTTAGGACCTCGACGATATTAAGCGCGAGCTCGTCCTGCACATCGAATACGTCATCAAGAACCCGGTCGTACCGCTGCGACCAGATGTGGTAGCCATCGGCCGCGTTCACGAGTTGCGCTACGATACGCACCTGCCGGCCGGCCTTGCGGACGCTGCCTTCGAGGATATGGTCCACCTGTAGTTTCCGACCAATCTCCTGCACATTCAGCGCCTTGTTCTTGAAGGCGAACGAGGAGGTGCGGGCGACCACCCGGAGGCCGGAGACGTTCGCCAGATCATTAATGAGTTCTTCAGCCAGCCCTTCACAGAAGAAATCGTTCTCGGGATCGGCACTCATGTTCACAAACGGCAACACGGCGATGGACGGCATGGACTGGGCAACACGGGTCATCTCCATGCGCAGCCGTACGGTGGAGTCGATCGCTCGCAATTCGACAAGCACCGCCTGGGCACTCACATACCGATCGCGCGGTTTTCGGGCGAGGAGCCTGTACACAAGCCCGCGGAGCTCCTTCGGGATATCGGAGCGGATCGACTCCATGGGCCGGGGGTCGCCATTGAGAATGGCCTGGATGACCTCATATTCGGACCGGCCCTCGAAGGGGCGCGCGGCGGTAAACATCTCGTACAGTACCACGCCGAGGGACCACAGATCGGAGCGGGGGTCGACCTCTTTGCCGAGCGCTTGTTCGGGGGACATATAGGCCACAGTGCCGCGCGTGGTACCCGATTTAGAGAGATCGTCCGTACCCGGCAGCTTGGCGAGCCCAAAATCGGTGATGATCAGCCGGCCATGACTGCTGATCATGAGGTTCGCCGGCTTGATGTCCCTGTGGACGATCCCCTTCTCGTGTGCGGCCTGGAGGCCTTCGCAGATCTGCATGCCCAGACGAAGCGCTTCGGCGAGATCCAACGGACCCTTTTTCTCGAGCTCTTTTAGCGAGACGCCATCGATAAACGCCATCGCGATGAATGGCGTGCCGGCGTGTTCGTTGATCTCGTAGACTGTACAGATGTTCGGATGACCAAGGCCGGCGGCGGCGCGCGCTTCATTCAGGAAGCGCTGGCGACTTTCAGTGTTTGCGAGCAGCGGACCCGTCAGAAACTTGAGGGCCACGGGGCGCTGGAGCGTGAGGTCGCGCGCGCGGTAAACCACCCCCATCCCGCCCCGGCCGGCGATCCCTTCCAGCTCATACGGGCCGATGCGCTCACCGACCCTGAACTCCTCGGGCGGCTGGAGTACGTCCTGTACGCGTCGACCCAGGTCGGCAAAAAAACCAATGTTCTCGGCCTCGTCCGCCGATTCGATCAAGCGAAGCAGCTCGGCTTTCAGCCCCGTGTCGTCACCACATACCTCATCTACATAGGCGGCGCGGCGCTCCGAGGGGAGCGCCAGGACCTCGCCCAACAACACGATAAGCGCCTTGCCACGATCGGCACGCATGAGGTACTACAAGGGTGGGGAGCACGTAAGCGACAGACTACTTAATTTCGTTGTATAACCACGCTTTTGCAACAGCCCATCCGCGTTTTACCGTTGCCGTCGAAATTCCCATGGCTTCAGCCGTTTCTTCCACGCTCAGCCCGAGGTAGAAGCGGCATTCGACGATGCGGCTTTCGCGGGGGCTGTGGGCTTCGAGACGGCGCAGCGCATCTTCCATGGCCATGAGCTGCAGGGATTGCTCATCCGAAAACGTGACATCGCCAGCGGGTTCGCGTTCCTCGTCGTCGAGGGAAACGCGCTGCACTTCTCCCCCTCGTTTCAGAGCATTTTTTTGTTCGGCGTACGTGTAGAGCACCTGTCGCATGGCCCGGGCGGCGACGGCGAAAAAATGGGCGCGGCTCTCCCAACCCGGGTTCGGGGATCGGGAGAGTTTCTCGTAGACCTCGTGGACGAGCGCTGTTGTGTTGAGCGTGAAATCCCCATTCCAGCGCGCACGCTGTGCGGCAGCAATACGGTACATCTCATTGTAAACCAGGGAAAACAGCCTGGCAAAGGCCGGCCCCTCGGCCGCCTCGATGGCGTGGAGATGCCGGGTGATGTCGCCTGTTTGATCTTCCGAATTCATGCGGCCCAATACACCAAACGTTCTACAGAAAAACGAGTCAACGCGTACCGTGAGTAACTGATTGTCGGCAAGAACGGGATCATCGCTACTGCGCGCAATACCCCCCGTCCGCAAGCACGGCGGCGCCGGTGACAAACGCGGCGGCCGGCGAAGCAAGCCAGACGATGGTGTCGGCGATCTCTTCCGACGTCCCGAGCCTTCCAATAGGGTGAACGCCGATCAGACCCTGTTTCGCGACGGGGTCGGCCAGGAGGCCGGCTTTTTCCAGCATAGGGGTTTCGATAAACGCCGGACAGATGGCGTTCACGCGAACCCCTTTCGCCGAGTATTCCAGCGCAGCGGTCTTCGTCAGCCCCACCACCCCGTGTTTCGCGGCGGTATAGGCCGAGGCGTTCGCGAACCCGACATTCCCGAGGATGGATGCCACATTGACGATGGCGCCGCCCTGCTTGAGCAGATGCGGAAGTTCGGCCCTCATACACAGAAACACGCCGCGGAGGTTGATGGCGATGACCTTGTCCCATTCATCGATCGGATAGTCGGCCGTAAACGCCAACGGCCCCCCGATGCCGGCGTTGTTGCAGGCGGCGTCGAGCCGGCCGAAGGCCTTAAGGGCCTGGTCGACCATGGCCTCGACCTGGGCGGGGATGGAGACGTCGACTTTGACGCCAATCGCTTTACCGCCTATCGCATCGATCAGCCGGACGGTTTCCGAGGCGCCGGCCTCGTCCCAGTCGGCCACGGCGACCGATGCGCCGGCGCGAGCAAACGCGAGTGCTGTTGCCCTGCCTATGCCCGATCCCGCGCCGGTGACGAGTGCGGCCTTGTTGTTGAATGTCGCTTCCATGACGGTGTCCCTTTTTTGTTTTAATGCCGGGTATCCCGGCAATGGACAGCGTAGTGCGCGGTGCATTACGTTGCCGTGAGGGGCGGCGCCCGGTCGGGTGTAAGCCGTTGGCAAATTATGGCGTGAGGCTTCTCCGCCCCGGCAGGCCTGTGGGGATGACGTATCGGCGTAGAGAGGCAAAATTTTGCGTCTCTACGTGGTTACCGGGAATACCGGATGCGCAGAATCCGATCGTCCCCCGGGCGAAACAACGCCTTGCCGTCCCCGTTGCCGGTGCCGACATACAGATAGCCATCGGGCCCGGCCACCACCGTGCGGAGCCGGCCCAGCCGGCCTTCGTTCGGATTGTCGGCGAACCAGCGCTCGACGGCTGAAACGGTGTATCCCTCCTCAAACCGGATTCGGATGAGCGCCTGCGTCCGGAGGGTCGACACAAACAGGTCGCCCTCGTAAAACGCGATGCCGGAGGGCGGGACGGAATGGAGCTGCCACATGGCGACAGGGTCCTCGTATTCGGGCAAGCCCGGGGCGCCGACGACGTTTGGCCAGCCGTAGTTCTTCCCGGGGAGGATGTGGTTGATCTCGTCGCGATTCCGGACGCCGCTTTCCTGGGGGAATCCGGAAGGGCCGTGTTCGGAGGCAAAAAGCGCCCCGGTAGCCGGGTCCCACGCGAGGCCCTGCACGGCGCGGTGCCCGAGGGAATAGACGGGCGAGCCCGCGAACGGGTTGTCGGCCGGAATGCCTCCTTCCGGAGTGATACGAAGGATTTTGCCGGCGAGCGAGTGCAGCTCCTGCGCCAGCGCCGGTTCACCCGTATCGCCAGTGCCGATGTACAACATCCCATCGGGCCCGAAACCGATGCGCCCGCCGGCGTGCATGATGGCCGATGGGATACGGTCCAGGATGGCCCGCTCGTCCGTCAACCGCTCGGGCGTGTAGGTAAGGCGAACGACCTTCGAATAGATCACATCGCCGGCCCGGTACGCGTACATGGCATAGATGTAAGGCATCGTCTCGAATTCCGGGTGGGCGGCGAGGCCCATCAGGCCAATGTCGGCGTCGTGCACCACGTCGAATGTTGCGACGACGTGCGGCGAGGTGCTGCCGGCCCGCACCCGCTGGATGCGTCCGGGCCGTTCGGCGATGAGGGCGTCGCCGTTGGGCAGGAAGACGATCGACCAGGGGATGGAGAGGCTGTCGACCCAGGTCTCGACCTCGATGCCGGCCGGCTCGGGGAGATAGACATCCACCGCTGTCTGCGGCTGCTCCCCGCGGATCGGCGGTTGTTGCGCCAGCACGGAAACAACGAGTAGCGGGGCGAAGAACAGGAAAAGGAGCGGGCGGGCGATCGACATGACGGTCTTTGGGGGATGGAGGATCATAAACGTGGCATCGATCAGGCTGTGCGCACGGCGCCCTCAAAATAACGGCGACGAGGACGGGTGTCAAAATGGCGCTTCGACGACGCTGATCGCATACCCCCTTTTTTTGTATGCAGAGGGTACGCAACGCGAGCACTATACGTCTAGAAAGGGAAACGCCTTCATCCGTCAAACAGCAGTCCATGGCCCGCCGCCCACCCGACGACTCGAGACTTAGATTCCCTGAACGTTTCCAGGGAAAATACCGCATCCCCTCGGCGCGCCTGGCCGGCCGGGATTATGGGGAAATCGGGGGGTATTTTGTGACCATCAACACAAAAAACTGGAAGCCATACTTCGGTCGGCTCGTCCGTGGCCGGGTTATGTTGTCATCACTCGGTCGTGCCGCATGGGACTGCTGGGCCGCGATACCCGACTTTTTCCCGAACGCGATCGCGGATACCTTTGTGGCAATGCCGAATCATGTTCATGGGATCGTATGGATAATAGAGCACCGATCGCCGGAGGCGGGGCCTAACCGATTTGGACCGCAGTCGCAAAACCTGGGATCGATACTGCGAGGATATAAAAGCGGCGTAACGATGTACGCCCGCCGGCACGACCTGGAATTTGGCTGGCATCCGCGATTTTACGACCGGATTATCCGCGACGCCGTCGCCTACGAACGCATCCGACGCTATATCCTGGCCAACCCCGAAAAGGGCGGCCGACGCAAATAATCCCTGGCGCGCCCCAGCCGCCGAAGCTACCGCCTATGCCCTCGCAAATGCCGCCGCTAATGCCGCCACCGTACAGACGCCATACATGGCGTCTCTTTTACGGCCTCCATTCATCGCATCCGCAATATTTTTTGGGAATTAGGCGATCGCGATGGGAATGGGGGAGAAAGGAGACGCCATGTATGGCGTCTCTACAGGGCGATGGCGCGCGGG
>JBGSPJ010000499.1:0-5840 GCA_041738655.1 Rhodothermales bacterium
TATCGCTGGCTTCGAGAGCGTGCGGGTGAAGCGGATCGGTTTGTTCGGTTCGTCCTTAGACTTGTCCGAAAGCTCGCTCATGCGATCAGACCGCCGACGGCGCCAGGAAGGCGGTTTGCGAAAAGTGTCCAGTAGTCAGGACGAAAGCATATCTCACCTGGAAGAGGCGCGTACTATTTATGAGGACTTTGGTGGTAAACGAGGATTGTTAAATGTTTGCTCAAGTCTTGCGGTCATTTATGAACGCGTTGGAGATTATCCTGGGTCCATCGTGCATTGGGAGCGTGTAAGAATGTATGCCGAAGAACTCGCCAGTATAAATAGTATCATTCGTGCACTTGAAGGAAAAGCTAGGTTGATAAGGAATCAGGGACGAGATTCGAGTCTGGTTATTGAAATGTATCTCGAAGCACTTGACTTTACAAAGAAGAATGATTTAAATGAAAATCGTGCTGAGATACTGAACACGTTAGGTATATTAGAGTGGGAGCGTGGATACTTTGAGGCCGCAATTGGCTATTACGAAGAAGCATTTATCTGGTTTATTGGCAATGCGGACAAGATTCATGCTGGGTTAATGCTGAACTCGATCGTTGCTTCCCTCATTAAGCTTGGTCGGACAGCCGAAGCACGGATCCGGCTCGAGAAGGCTCTCGAATTACATGAAGTGAGCGGAGAAAAGAAACTACACGCACACGCACTATCCATGCTTGGGGATTTGAACCGGGAAAATCAACAACTAGAAGAAGCACTCCTGATGTATAGGAAGTCTCTTGGGATGCGTTGGGACATCGAGGATCGCGTAGGAGAAGGATGGATGTTGGAACGTATATCCCATGTGCATTTATTACTTGGCGATCTTCAGCTTGCCAGGGATTCAGCTTCAAAGGCTCTTGAGATTGCCATTGAATGTGGGGAACGAAAATTGCAAGAAGCCTGTAAGAATCTCCTTACTTTGGAGTCCCTCTGACAGACATACCCAGACAGCCTGCATAGCTAACGATAAATGACATGCCACGCTACATCATCGAACGAAATGTCGAGGGCCTTCAGGCACCTTCCATTGAGGCAATTTATGACAGTGGGAAAAGTGCTGCTCAGGCTGCTCGCGATTTAGGAATAATATGGATTAGAAGCTATGTTTCTGAGGCTGAGGGGAAGATATACTGTGAATATGAAGCTCCTGGTCCTGAATTAATCCTCGAACATGCGCGTCGTATCGGCCTGCCGGCCGACAAGATTTCCGAAGTCAAGCTCGAGATCAGCCCCGATATGTTTGTATAAGAGTGTCTCGGTCCATCTGGACTGGACCGAGACACCCCGTGGATGCGCCTGCGTCGTTTGGTTGGGCCGCACGCGGTATACCTACTCCGCCTCACCTCTTTTTACATAACCCGGTTACGGCACCATTCCGGGTCAAGACCCATTTCCGGCTTTAGCAGCGATGTGGGCCATCACCTCGCCAAATTCCTTCTCGGGGCTGAAGTCGATCAGCGTAGTGTCCTCTTCGCACCAGCCGGTGTGGCCTTCTGGCCAGAAAAAAACCTCGCCGGCCCGAACAATCTCCTCGCTCCCGTCCGTAAAGACCATGTGGATGGCGCCCTTTAGAACGACGCCCCAGTGCGGGCAGTGGCACGCATCGTTGGGTAGCCCTTCCAGTAAGGGCCGGACGTCGAAGCCGGCCGGCAAGTCGTTGTATGCGACGACCATACCTCCCCAGCCGTATTCGGTCCGCATGGTGGTGTCACTCGATTCCATGGTAACGGGGAGTTGGGATTTGCTCTTGTGCATCAGGATATCCGTTGTTGTGGGTGGGTTGCGGAAGGGGATTGTGTGTCACGCCGGCACGATGTTCTGATTCATCCGGAATAGATTCTCCGGATCGTACTTCGTCTTCATTTCCGTGAGTTTTGTGTGGTTGCCCCCGAACGAGTTCTTGATCAGCGACTGACCCTCCTCCAGGGCCCCCGGGAAGTTGAAGTACATCTGCCCGTTTGAGAATCGCTGCATATCGTTCCAATACGACCGGGCCCAGGCGAGTTGCTTCTCGTCCTCCGAGGCCTCGTCCCACAAGTTGTCGATGCTGAGCAGGAACGGTGCATTCCGGTTGCCGAATCCGGTCGCGGTAGCGGCCGGCCGGGCGATGGCGCCGCCCATGAGGCGGATGCTGGTGAGCGCCTTCGCAGATACGCGGGCCGCCTGATGGTTCAGGATGGCGTCGATGGCCTGGTCGCTGAGGCTGTTGAGGTACGACGACTTGAAGTAGTAACGACCGCCTTTCGGAAAGAAAGGATCAAACATGCCCTGCAGGACTACCCACGGAATCAGGCCACTCATGTCGAAGAACGGGGTGCCGAGCTCGCGCAGGGGTTGGAGGTGCTTTTGGCCTTCTTCTGGGGTTCCAGCATACACGCCGGCCGTCATGATGAACGGCCGGCCCTGGATCTCTTCAGGAAATGGGGCCGAACGTGGGACGGTCCAAATGATCGCATCGGATGTCACCTCATCGGACAGGCTCGGAACAAGCTCGCGCCACCCTCGCAACACGGATTGCGCTTCATTAAACGGGTACATCGCAGCCGCCAGCATAACCTCGGGGCCAAGCGTGAAGGCCTTGTACTCAAAAGACGTCACGATCCCGAAATTTCCGCCGCCGCCCCGTATCGCCCAGAACAGGTCGGTGTTTTGCGTCTCGTTCGCCGTCATGTAGCGCCCATCTGCCGTCACGATGTCTACTGACAGCAGCGCGTCGATGCTCATTCCGTACTTCCGGCGCACCCAGCTGTAGCCCCCGCCAAGCGTGAGGCCGGCGATGCCGGTATCCGCCACCACGCCGCCCGGCACCACCAGGCTGAAGGCCTGCGTCTCCCGGTCCACGTCCCCCCACGTGCAGCCGGCCTGGGCGCGCACGGAACGGGAAACGGGATCCACTCGAATACCGCGCATCGGCGAGAGGTCGATCATCAGCGTGCCGTCGTACGCGGCATGGCCTGCCATGCCGTGGCCCCCGCCCTTGACGGTGAAGAGGACACCGAGTTTCCGCGCCAGGTTGACGGTTTCAATCACATCGGACGGGCCGGCGCACTGCACGATTACGGCGGGTCGACGGTCGAACATGCCGTTCCATAACCGCCGCGCCTCGTCGTAGCTGGTGTCGCCGGGCTTGATGATGCGGCCGCGGATGGCGCCGGCGAGGGTGGTGAGGGTGCTGGCGTCGACGGTTTTTGTGCCGCCGTCTCGCGTGAGGAGGGTCGCGTTTGTCATGGCTGCCTCTGATGGATGGGTGAACAGGTCTTATACCCATCAGCGAGAACGCGCCGTATTTCATCTCACGACGGCGCATTTTTTCGGGATGCTCTTGTCCCTACTAAGCTATGCTCCCTTTTTTCAATTATCGCCATCTACAACGCAGGTCAATTACACCTGCTTCTGTTTGCCACACGGCGGCCGCCGCGGGCGTCGGACCACCCTTCCCGTCGCCACCTCCGGCACGCTTTCTGGATCATTTGGCGGTATTTACTGTGTGAATTCCGCCAAAACAGCAAAAAAACCCGTGCCCGGATCGGGAACGCGAGGGCGATGGATGAGTTTTCCGTGTGGCACGGTCGGGCAGAAAGCGCCTGGAACAGCCAATTTGTGCCATTCGCGCCTCGTAAAAGGGCCGAATTCGTACAGAAAAGCGGTAAGGCTTGACTCCTTTCGGGGTGAGTGTTACGTTTTTCCTGTCTTTCCCTGAGGTCTCAGGCGCGGTTGTCTGGCCTCTCGACATCTTATCGATTCATCTCAAGGAGAGTAGAAAATGAGCAAATTTGACGAACTTAGAGATTTTGTGGTTGGCCTCGAGCGTGACTTTTCTCAGTTCTATGAGAAAGGCAACAAGGCCGCCGGCACGCGCGTCCGCAAAGCGATGCAGGATCTCAAAAAGATGGCTCAGGATATCCGCGTAGAAGTGCAGGACAAGAAGGCCTGACCTTCCTCTGTATGACGCTTAGGCGATGAAAAAGGCTGTGCCCTACCCGGCATGGCCTTTTTCATTTTAGGCCTCGTCCGTATGGGGTCATTTCATCTCGGGCAATCGCAACCTATGGATCGATTCGCTGCCCTGTCCGGGCTCGGAGCACGCGTCGGCCTCGTAGCCAGAACCAGCGCTGTCGTTTATGCGGCTGTCTGCGTCGTGCTGTGGTTCGTTCCGTTGCTCAATCGGCTCCAGGTGGAATCGACCGCTGTCATCGCCACGGTGGCCTTTTTTACGGCCGGCCTGGATGCGCTCATTGCCTTTCGACGCGGCCAGGCCTTCGGCCGCGAACTGGGCCGGCAACTTGCGGCCCTCGCGGTTCCGCTCGGCCTCATGACGCTCGCGGCCCTCTGGGCGCCGAACTGCACCCTCGGGCAGGGGCTGGCGTTTTTTGTTCTCTTTCCGGTACCGAGCGTCGCCATGGCCTGCGCGGTGGCGTATGCTGTGGCTCAGGCGCCCATCCGCTGGAAAAAAACAGCCTTTGCCGGACTGGGCCTCGCGCTCGCCCTCGTGCCGCTGCTATACGACATCGGTTTCCATCCCCAGTTCTACAGCTACAACCCGGTCTTTGGCGGCTTCCTGGGGCCGATCTATGACGAAGAACTCGTTATCCAACCCGGTCTGGTGGCCTACCGGGCGATGGTGCTCGCCTGGGCGGCGCTCATCTTCCTGGCCGCTTCGTCCGGGCGCCAGGTCGTCCGCCGGCCGGCCGCGTGGCTCGCCCTTGGCCTCCTGGCGACAGGCTATCTCGCGGCGCCACGTCTCGGTATCAACACGACGCACGAGCAGATCCACCGGACCCTTGGCGGCGCCATCTTAACTCCCCATTTCGAGATCTACTACGACCCGGTGGCCGTCACGCCGTCGGAACTCCAGATGCTGGCGGAGGACCACGAATACCGCTACCACGTCCTCGCCACCCGCCTGGGCATCGAAGTCCCTGGCCGCATCCGCTCGTACCTCTACCCGGATCCCGAGACCCGCGCCCGCCTCACCGGGGCCCGGTACACGAACGTGGCCCCCGTCTGGCTCCGGCAGCCGCAGACGCACGTGCTCCGGGAGGCCTACTCCGATATATTTCCCCACGAACTGGCCCACGTCTTCTCCCGAGGCTTCGGCCTACCGGTCCTCCGCGCCTCCCTATCTGTCGGCCTCGTCGAGGGGTTTGCCGAGGCCATGGAGCCACCGAGTGGACGGCCGTCGCTCGACGAACAGGTCCTCGCCGCCGCTACGGCGATGGATGACGAAGCCGCGATGGCCCTCCAGGCGCGCCGCCTGGCCGATCGCCTTTCGCCCATGGGGTTCTGGACCGGCCGGGGCGCGGTGTCGTACACGATGATGGGGTCGTTTGTCTCGTACCTTATCGATGCCTACGGGGTCGAGCGCTTCATGGCGGTGTATGCGCGGGGGGACTTCCAGAAGGTGTATGGGAAGACGGTGGGTGTGCTCGCCGGCGAGTGGGAACGGCGCCTGGCCGATCTGCCGGCGCTCGATATCGGCGTCCGCGCCTACGTGGTCCGCCGGTTTTCGCAACCCTCGCTGTTCGAACGGGAGTGCCCCCACTACGTCCCGCCCCACGAACGGCTCTTCCGGGACGCCGAATCGGCCCTGGTGGCCGGCGATACCCTGGCCGCTGTTGATGCCATCGACCGCACCCTGGCGATGGAGCCCCGCTTCGAACCCGCGCAATCGGCCTGGGCGGTGTTGCGCCTTGCCGCGGGGGACGCCGGATCCGTGCTCGAACGGTATGGCGCGTATGCCGCCGTCGCCCATGAGGCGCGGGCAGACACGGTGGGGCCGTCTCTGCAATTCGCCCTGGCGGATG
>JBGSPJ010000501.1:0-6255 GCA_041738655.1 Rhodothermales bacterium
TATCGCTGGCTTCGAGAGCGTGCGGGTGAAGCGGATCGGTTTGTTCGGTTCGTCCTTAGACTTGTCCGAAAGCTCGCTCATGCGATCAGACCGCCGACGGCGCCAGGAAGGCGGTTTGCGAAAAGTGTCCAGTAGTCAGACTCAGGTCACTATTCAATCAGAGTCATTTGAAAACACAACGGGAGATTTGAATACATTTTTTGACACATACCCAAGCTATACTGGAAATAACGAGATGTTACGTGATCTATTACAAGATCAAATTATCGGTTTGGGGCGCGATACCTATCTGGCTCTGAGTATTCCACTCGTTGTCGCAGCATTTTGTACACTTTCTGGTGGCTTTTGTCTAGGTGCTTCTTTGTTGGCACTTGGTGTGACCGCAGGCCTTACTATGAAATCCCAATCCGACATGAATGATGTCGTATTGAGTATGTTGCATTCGTCGAGCATCGTTAGCTCGACGACGCCGGAAGACAAGTACGGTCCGGCCGGTTTCGACGGAGATGGTATTGTATCCTCGATCCCTCCTAGATATATGAGCGACATGCATGATTTTCAATATCGAATCGAATTCTGGAACAAAGAAACTGCAACTGCCCCTGCACAAGAAGTATTCATTCGGGATACACTAGACGTCCAATTTGCTGATTCGACCCTAAATTTCCTGGAATTTGGTTTTTTGCAATGGGAGATACCACTCAATGGAGGACAGTACTTCAATGTAGATGTTGACCTACGTCCTGTACAAAACCTCATTGTAAATGTGGAGGGCGACTATAGCGTCGATACCAGAGAACTCAGTACGACGTTCAGGGCCCTAGATCCTGTAACGCGCATGTTGCCAGATGACCCACTCTCCGGCTTCCTCCCTCCGATAACGGAAAGCGGAGAAGAAATTGGTTGGGTAGGTTATTCGGTCAAGCCCAGATCCGGATTGACTTCTGGAACTACTTTGACTAACCAGGCCTTTGTCAACTTTGACGGAGTGGGTCCATGGAATCCTGCACCACCCAATCCAGACAGTGATATTCCAGGACTTGGACCTTGGCTTAACACCATTGACGCAGATCCCCCAAGCAGTTGGGTTGTATCTGCCACTATGCAAAACGAAACGGAAATGCTAGTTCAATGGACAGGCTCAGATGTAGGCTCTGGCATAGTCGATTACACGATATACGCAGGGACAGTGACAGAACAGGATACCATATTTGTACCCTGGCTCAGGAATACTACAGACACAGTCGGTGTATTTCCAGGTCGAGCTGACGGAGATGCCTATTTGTTCTACAGTATCGCTAGAGACAGAACAGGCAACCTACAAGAAAACCCTTCAACTCCTCTTTTTGTAAGAGTCTCTAGCGAACCCAAAGCAAGCGCTGAATTTACATACCAGCTCTATCAGAATTACCCGAACCCTTTTAATCCCAGTACCACACTCACATTCGAGGTTCCGGTACCAACGCATGTTGTGATTCAAGTATATGATATTTTGGGTCGGGAGGTTGTACGACTTGTTGATGACGATCACACACCTGGGCGTTATCAGGTGAAATGGGAGCCCAAGCAACTTGCTAGCGGCGCATATTTCTACAAGATGACAGCAGGTGACTTTGAGCATAGTAAAATGTTAGTCATGGTTAAATGACTTGATCGCTAAGAAGGACGTATCAGCGGATTGAAGCGCCTTGGAAGTCTGATTTAATCGTTAAGCTTGTGTTTTAGTCTTCACCCGTTAAAGCGGTGAGGTTATTTGGCACCTCGCATCATCACAGCAAGTTGACGCGCACCCCCCACGCTCGCGATACCAGCGCTCCGGATCGCTTCACCCCACATCCAAAAACCAGCGCAACGCCCTTTTTGGCCCCTTTTGGGCGCGTCAAAAACTTTTAGTTTTTCCTTTAGTCGTGAAAATGAAGAAGCCGTAAGTCGTTGGTGGACAACAACTTACGGCTTCATAATGTGGTCAGGGAGGGAATTGAACCCCCGACACATGGATTTTCAGTCCATTGCTCTACCAACTGAGCTACCTGACCGTAAAGTGGACCGAATATACGCGCTACCCCCGGGAGGGTTCAACCAACACGCACTTTTTTCACGACCGCCCCGAATCCCCCAATTTTGCCCTTTTCCTGTTGCCTGTTCCTTACCGTCCCGACCACCGCAGCTTCGAGCGCAGCGTCTGGAAGTAGTCCTGCTCGGGCATCTTGATCAGCTTCACGGAGTGCTGCGCCTGGCGGATCGTGATCCGCACGCTGTCGTCCTCGATGATCTTACTCCGGCCATCGGACGCGAAGATGTAGGGCTGGCTGGGCACCTGGATGTCGATCACGGCGCTCGCCGGCAACACGATCGGCCGCACGGTTAATGTGTGAGGCGCGAGAGGGGTCAGGACGACGACGCCGCTGCCAGGCGACAGGATCGGGCCGCCGACGGAGAGAGAATAGGCAGTAGACCCCGTCGGGGTGCTGATGATGAGGCCGTCGGCCCAGTAGGTCGTGAGCGGGGCGCTGTCCACCTTGACTTCGACAGAGATCAGCTGGGTCGTCTGGCTGTGCTCGATGACGATGTCGTTCAGCGCCCAGTGGGTGTCCTTGCCGCCGGCGCCGTCGAGCCGGGCCTCAAGCACCATGCGCGACTCGATCCGGTACTCGCCGCGTTCCAGCCGGCGGATGGTCTCGCTGAGCTGGGCAACTTCCGTGTCCGCCAGGAAGCCCAATCGGCCCATATTCACCCCCAGGATCGGCGTCTGACGCGCCCCGATCTGGAAGGCGGTGTTGAGCAAGGTCCCATCGCCACCAAACGACAGAATGATGTCGGAGGCGTTCGGGAGATTCGCGCTCTCGTCCACCTGCTCGCTCTCGTGCAACAGTCCGCGCTCACGCAGGCCTTTTGCGATGGGGGCGTCGAGCACGAACCGGATGGCCTCCGTCTTGAAGCCGTCGATGAGCTCTACCAGCGCCGGCCAGAGTTCGGTTTTCTTTGTGTTACCGGTGATCCCGTAGATCATTTCGTCGTACCTTGGGTGGCCTTGTCGCCACTCAACCGCCGCGCCATGGGTAACGTTCCGAGGAGCCGCGCCACACAACCGCATGAAACACATCGTCATCATCGGAAACGGGGTCGCCGGCATTACCGCGGCACGGCATATCCGAAAACGAAGCGACTTCAAGATCACCGTCATCTCCTCGGAATCGGACCATTTTTTCTCCCGCACGGCCCTCATGTACATCTACATGGGCCACATGCGCTACGAGGATACGAAGCCGTATGCGGACGAATTCTGGGCCAAGAACCGGATCGACCTCGTGCGGGACTTCGTCGAGGAAATCGACACGGCGAATAACATTCTGCGCTGCCGGCAACGGGCGTCTATTTCGTATGATGTCTTGATCGTCGCCACGGGGTCGCAAACCAGGTACTTCGATTGGCCGGGGCAGGACCTCGTCGGCGTTCAGGGGCTCTACGGCCTGCCCGATCTGGCATCGATGGAGCGCGACACCCGCAGTATCCAGCGCGCCGTGGTCCTAGGTGGGGGCCTCATCGGGATTGAGATGGTGGAGATGCTCCACACACGGAGAATTCCAGTGACGTTTCTGGTGCGCGAGCGGAGCTATTTCGATTTTGCGCTGCCGGCGGAGGAGTCGGCCATGATCAACGACGAAATCCGCGCCCACCATGTCGACCTCCGCCTCGGCACCGAGATGAAAGCCGTGCTGGGCGACGCCGCCGGCCGGGCCCGGGCCGTCGTCACCAGCCACGACGAAGAAATCCCTTGCCAGTTTGTGGGCATCGCGACGGGGGTGGTGCCCAACGTAAGTGTCGTCGCCCGCTCGGAAATTGAGACCAACCGCGGGGTGCTTGTCAACGAATTCTTCGAGACGAACATCCCGAACGTCTACGCCATCGGCGACTGCGCCGAGTTTCGGGAGGATGGGATCGGGTATCGGCGGATCGATCCGCTCTGGTACACCGGCCGGCAACACGGCAAGGCCGTCGCCCGCGTCATATGTGGCGCCCGCGACGCCTACCGGAAGCCGCCGTACTTCAACTCGGCCAAGTTTTTTACGATCGAATACCAGACGTATGGCCAGGTGGACGCCCAGCCGCCCGCCGGCGTCGTTTCCGACCTCTGGAAAGACCCGAAACGCAACCGCCTCGTCCGCGTCAACTACCGCACGAGCGACGGACGGGTGCTGGGGTTCAACCTCCTGGGCGTCCGCTTTCGCCACGCCGTCTGCGAGCGCTGGCTGCTGGAGGAGCGCACGATCGAATACATCCGCCCCCGGATGCGCGAGGCGCACTTCGACCCGGAGTTTGCCGCTCGATTGGCGATAAGCGAATAGCGACTAGTGAATAGCGATGTGTGATGGCCACGTTTAATCTGCAATCATCAATTATTTAATCACAGTCATGACCCCAGACGTCAGCTTCCAACTCACCAGCCCCGGCTCCCAGTTTGACGGCGTGGAAAAGGCCGGCATGGCGCTCATCGGGGTGGGGGTGCTGGCCTGGATCATCGCGCTGTTCGCCGGCGATCTCGGGCAGCCGCTGGTCGTCTTTCTGGTCGGCCTGATCGGGATTTCCGGGGGGGCCTTTCTGTATTTCCGGCGCTACCTGAAGCGGCCGGCGGGGATCAACAACGACGGCATCTGGCAGAATGCCGTCACCACCGGCATGAAGGGGATTTTTGGGTGGACACTCGGCATCGTCTTCACCGGATTCTACTGCATCCTGTACTGGCAGGAGGCCTGGCTGGCCAACCTCATCCCGGTTTTTACCCCCCTCAGCCTGACGCTGAAAGGCGTGCCGGCGGATAAGTGGTTTATGTATGGGACGTTTTACACGATGGCCGTCCTGGTGATGGGCTTTCGGATGCTGGTTAAGTATCGCCATAACCGCTACCAGATGCTGCGGACCATCTCGGTCATGTTTTTCCAGCTCGGCTTTGCGTTTTTGCTTCCGTCATTGCTGGTGATGTTTAACCAGCCGGAGTTTTATTTCTCCTACTTCTGGCCGCTGAAGTACGACTACCTCTGGCCCGGCACCATCGACTGGCTGTCGGGCTCGGGCTCTCTGGGCGTGTTCATGGTGTTCTGGGGCGCCGTCATGATCTTTATCGCGACGCCCATCCTCACCTATTTTTTTGGGAAGCGCTGGTACTGCTCGTGGGTGTGCGGCTGCGGCGGACTGGCCGAGACGCTCGGCGATCCGTTCCGGCAGTTGTCCGATAAGTCGCTGAAAGCGTGGCAGATCGAGCGGTGGCTTATTCACGGCGTGCTGGTGTTCGTAGTGCTTACCACGGCGGCGCTCTGGATCAATTCGGCCACCCAGGGTGCTGTTTTTGGGAGCCTGTCGGGTCTGTTTTCGTCGTGGTATGGCTTTTATATCGGGTTGATATTCGCCGGCGTCGTCGGCACCGGGTTTTACCCGATCATGGGCAATCGCGTCTGGTGCCGATTTGGCTGCCCGATGGCGGCCGTGCTGGGGCTCATCCAGAAGAGCTTCTCCCGCTTCCGGATAACGACGAACGGCGGTCAGTGCATCTCGTGTGGGAATTGTTCGACGTATTGTGAGATGGGGATTGACGTCCGCTGGTACGCCCAGCGCGGGCAGAACATCATCCGCTCGTCGTGTGTGGGTTGCGGGGTCTGCGCGGCGGTGTGCCCACGTGGAGTGCTGAAGCTGGAAAACGGGCCGAAGGAGACGCGCTATAACGGTCCGGTGCTGATCGATCGGGACAGCGTATCAATCCTGGCGGATTGAAGGGGTTTATGGTTCAAGGTTCGAGGTTTAAGGGCCGCCTCCTTGAACCTCGAACATTAAACTTTTAACCCCCACGGTACGCCGGCGCCTCAGGAAGTGTCTATATAGAATAAAGACACTCCCATGTTATCCCACGTCTGGAGCAGTACCGTTATTGGCGTCGATGCGTTTCCCATCGAAATCGAGGTGCACACCCGAGGCGGGGTGCCGAAGTACATCATGGTCGGGCTGCCCGATGGGGCGGTGCGGGAGAGTCAGGAGCGGATCCTGACGGCCCTGCGCTCCAACGGCCTGCCGCGGCCGACAGGGCGGATCACGGTGAACCTCGCGCCGGCGGATGTCCGCAAAGAGGGCACGGCGTTCGACCTGCCCATTGCGATGGGGGTGATCGCAACGGCGGACGAGTCCATCACCCAGGCGGCGCTCGACGAGCTGTTTATCGCCGGCGAGCTGGCGTTGAACGGGGACGTCCGCCCCATCCGAGGCGCC
>JBGSPJ010000548.1:0-8949 GCA_041738655.1 Rhodothermales bacterium
GTATCCTTTTGCCCTGTCGCCACCCTTCATATTATGACCCCGCCCGAAGGGCATCCCTCACGGCAGCCGCTCCAGCATCCTCCGGGCGATGACGCGGTTGCGGATGTCCTGGGTGGTGGCGGCCGGCAGGTCGAGCGAGGCGCGAAAGGCCTCGCCGGCGCGTTTTTGGTCGCCCATGCCCATGTACGTCACGCCCAGTTCGTAATACGCGAACGCGAAGTTCGGACGGAGCTCGATGGCCCGTTGCAGGGCGCGGACAGCTTCATCTTTCGTGCCTGACGGGATAGCGCCGAATAACGCCCGTGCGAAGGTGCGCTCGATCCAGGTCAGATCGGCCACCTCGCGTTGGAAGATGCCGTAACTGACCTGGATATCAGGATCGTTTTCGTCCAGCTCGAGACCACGCAGGCAATACCGTTCTATATGCCGCCCGGTCTCGACCTTCTCTTTGCCGCCACGGAACAGGGCCAGTTTACCGCGGGTCCGGATGAGGTGAAAATACGTCTTGGCACTGTCCGGATAGAGCCGTTCCAGGGCGTCGGCATATCCTGTGGCCTCCTCGTACAACGAGGCGGCGCGATCCATCTCCCCGTCCGCTTCCAGGTCCATCCCGAACTCCACGGTCGTCCGCGCCAGTCGCGCCAGTACATCAAACGACTCCGCGGCGAGTTCGTACGCGGAAACAAACAGGGCGTGCGCCTCATCGTTCTGGTACTGGGCATACAGCGCGTCGCCGCGTTCGAGCAGCTGGTCGAGCGACGCCGGCCCGCTTTGCGCGGCCGTCGTACCGACGCCAACGAGCATCATCCCACCGAAAAACAGCCCGATACGCCCTATGCGCAGCAGGACCGCAGCCATCGAAGCCATACGTGCAACAGTGTCGTAATTCCTGAAGTCAACCCAGCAGACGTGGGCACCCCCCTGTTTTGTTGCGCCATACGTCGCAAACTGTAAAAAGGTAACAAAATAGAGAAAGCCCCGGCCTGTTGCGTGCCGGGGCTTTCGGACACGATACGCACTGTCCCTGTTGCGTATCGCGGGTGGGAATCGAGAATCGTTATTTGATGAGGGTCATGCGGCCGGTCTGCATTACCGGGCCGGCCGAGGTCCGGGCCGTCAACCGGTAGAGGTAGATGCCCGAGGCGAGGTCAGTGGCATCAATCGACAGACGGCGGCTCGCGCCGGCTTCGAAGGCCTCCGCCGGAAGCGCCATCACCCGCCGGCCGAGCAGATCGTAGACCTGAATATCCACCTGCGCCGGCCCGCTCAAGTCGAAGACAATCGTCGTGGTCGGATTGAACGGGTTGGGGTAGTTGCCGTGCAGCGTGAAGACGGATGGCAGCGAGCGGCCCTCTTCGACATCCGTGCCCACGGCGGCAGCGACAAGCAAACGAACGGTGGTTACCGCGGCCACGCCGCTCTCCAGGGAAGCGCTCAGTTCCACCACCTGGCCGACTTCCAGTTGGGCGTTCGGCATGACGACGTTGAATCGTCCGAGCACCAGCACCGACTCGCTGAGCTGGAACGTAGCACCTCCGAGGGTGAGCTGCGCGCCATCGACAGCCGTCAGCTTGCCGGACACGACCAGCGGGCTCTTGATCTCAACGCGGTTCGCCAGCGGCAGCGCATTTTCCTGGGCTGTGGCGAACACCTTGACACCCTGTCCGACCTGGATGGCGGTGGCATCGACGGCGTTGTTGTCGCGGTCGAAGAACAGGGTGGCGCCGTCCCATGCCAGCTCGATACCCACTACGGCGAGGGAGGTGGCGCCTACGGCACTGACCGGGCCGCGGACTTCGATCCGGGATGCGTCATCGTTTTCCTCCTGGACGTGCAGAGCAACGATCAACCCGCCCGGCTGCAAGGTGGCGCGGATCTCGGCAATGCTGCCGGCCGAAAAGGCCTCCAGCCCGATCGTCGCGCCGTTATTGTCGACAAACACGGTGGCCGGCAGGATGCGGAACGACTGGCCGAGCACGACCATCGTGCTATCCCCGACGGAATCGACCACGCCGCGGACTTCGACCTCATCCTCAAGCCGGTCTTCGATCTTGATGTCGGTCGCCAGCAGGGCGCCGCCCGGCTGCACATCGGCGCGGATCTCCACGACCATGCCCACCGCCAGATCCGCAAACACGATCGGGTTGCGGTTGTTGTCGAGGATGACGGTCAGTTCGTTCGTCACAAACGTCAGCCCCGAGACGACCAGCGAGCCGGCGTCGATCGATTCAATCAACCCTGTAAGCTCCACTTCGTCCTCGCCGCGATCCTCCCGGTGAATCCGAACGGCACGCACCGAGCCGTCCGCCTGCCGGTAGCCTTTTATTTCGACGGTTTCGCCCACCACCAGCACCGCGAACACGATGGGCTGGTTAGCGTGATCCGTCACCACGGTCGCATCGTCGACGGTGAACACGGTGCCGTTCACCGTGATCGAGGCCTCGCCGATCGCCTCGACGACTCCGGTGAACTCGATTTCATCTTCGCTGGAGAAGTCATCCTCGATCTTCACGTTCGTCGCGGTGAGGGAGCCGTTTCCACTGCGTTCGCCGCGGATCTCGACGACCTGGCCGACAACAATATCCAGGATGGAGATGGGCGACCGGTCGTCGTCCAGTACCGAGGTGGTCGACGAGATGAGAAACGTCACGCCGTTCACGACGATGCTGTCCGCGCTGACAAAATCGACCTTCCCGGTGAATTCCACTTCGTCGTCCGAGAAGCTATCGTCCAGCTTGATGCGCGAGGCCAGCCAGCCGCCTGCCGCGGCCCGATCCGCGCGGATCTCGATGAATTCGCCCACGGCGAGGCTCGCAAACGCGATCGGGTCGTTGTCCCGATCCAGCACGTCAGTCGAGCCATCAACCTGGAAGAGGACGCCGCCTACCGCGATCGTGTTTTCAGTGAGCGCCTCGATAAAGCCCTTGAATTCGATCTCGTCGTCTGAATCGTCACCGCCGCCGTTGCCATTGCGTCCGATGGTGATGTCGATGCGACGCTCCAGGCGGACGCCAAAACGATCGCGGAGATCGATGCGGACTTCCCAGTCGGCCTCGGATGCATCGGTGTCGGCCAGCGGCAGCGCGAGGCTGAACCGACCGTCGAGGTGATTTTCGAACGAAGCGAACCGGTCGTTGCCGCCATCGTCCGGCTTGAGGCGCAGCTCGTTTTTGTCGAGGTTGGTGTAATCGATGGCAGGAATGGTCGCGAGCACGAAAAGGGTGTCCTCGCGATCAAAGGCGTGATCGTCGGTGAGGAAATTCCGATCCTTCGAGAGGAGGAGCGTAGTATCCTGGGCAACAGCCGGCGCGGCAAGCCCCAAAAAGAGAACGAGGAGCGCGAAGGTAGCGCCGAGCGAGAGGTGTGTAATGAAGCGTGTCATGGATGTGTCTGGTTGGGTCTGGTGGGTGATGAGTCCTTCCATGACAAAGCAGGTGCCGGCCGCGCCACAAGGGTCGAAATGGGATGAAGTCCCCTTTTTTGGCGCGTATTCGACGTGAGCCGGCCGGCGTGATGTACAAATTGTCGACACCTGCCTCGGCCTGAGCACGGGCGGCGGGGTCACAAAAAAGGGCTCGACGCCGAAGCGCCGAGCCCTGATGGTGTACCTACCGAATTCGGATTGAGGAGCTATTTGATCAGCACCATCCGACCGCTGGTGAGGGTCACGTCGGTTCCGACGGTGGCCTTGACCTGGTAGACATACATCCCGGAAGCCAGCTCGGACGCATCGATCCGGATGGCCTGATTGGCGCCTGGCGCAAACGCCTGAGCCGGCACGTGCATCACCTGGCGCCCGAGCACGTCGTGGATCGTGACGTCGACCATCGCCTGCGCGGGGAGGTCGAAGACCACCGTGGTCGTCGGGTTAAACGGGTTCGGGAAGTTGCCCTGGAGGCGGAACGCCTCGGGCAGCGCGCCCGGTTCGTCTGTTGCCGTCACCTCGCCGCGGGTGAGGATGACGGAGGCCGCCGGCCCGGTCACCCGGAAGTTGCCGTCCGTCGCGATGGCGCGGTGGTAGAGGGTCGTGGACTGGTCGAGCTCCACGCCGGCGTCTCGCAGCAGCACGTTCACATCGCCAAAGGTCGATGCAAAGACGGGTGTCTCGGTGGGCGCCTGGACAAGCAGCGTCTCGAACGCTTCATCCGCGGCAAGCTGCCAGGTGTAGAACACCGGGTTCGCATTGCGATCGCCGCCGTTCCACGTCGGCTCGAACGGCGTTTCCGGCGCGCCCACGACCACCACGGTGGCGCCTTCGGCCGGCGCGGTGATCACGGGGTTGTTCGGCGCCACGTTGCCGCTCGGTACCAGCTGGCCGCGGAGTTCGCCCGGAGCGTGGTCGCGGCTGTGGACGTTGACATAATACAGCCCATCCAGCAGGGCCTCTTTCTGCTCGGATGAGATAGACAACACATTCTCGGCGGCCGGGAACGTGCCGCTGAGGCTGTCATCGGCAAGCGCCGAGGCGAGGCGGAAGTCGATGCTCCCATTCGCATTCGCCGCCCCGGCATGCAGGTGCGCGCCGCCGGCGATACCGACTGCTAGCGCGGAACTCAACTCCTTGAACGAGCCAGAGACGATCAGGCTCGTATCGCCCAGTACGGCCAGCACGGCGCCGGAAGCATTGCTGTGGTCGGCAACTGCCTGGCTACCGCCATGGTGCGCGTGCGCCTTGCCCGGGGTGGGCGCGACCTGGTTATCGAACGCCAGGTTCGCCTCGAAGGGCCGGTAGCTGAGCGGATGGATCTGCCCGCGGAGTTCGCCGGACGGCAACGTATCCGTATGGACGTTGACGTAGTTGACGAGGGTGAGCAGGTTGGTCCGATCTTCTTCGGTGATATCGAATACGTTGTCCGCCGCCTGGAACGTCCCGTTCAGGTCGTCCGGCGTCCGTGTGGCAGCGAGCTCGATGGCGATACCACCGTTTGTGCCCAGGCCACCGTCGTGGATGTGAGCGCCGCCGGCCACGTTTTCGTTGAAGCCGGACGCAAGCCCGTTAAACGCACCGGTGACGGTCAGCTTCGTCCCGCTGATCTCGAGCATCGCGCCGCCCGTGGCCTGCGATGGGTTAGGCGACACCTGTGCACGTCCCGACAACACGGCGCGAAGCGGCACCGACCACGCCGGAATGACCTGGCCGCGCAGCTCGCCGGAGGCCTGGTACAGGGTGTGGATGTTCACATAATGCCCGCGAGCGAACAGCGCGTCGATCGCGGCATCATCCACTTCGAACACGTTGGCGGCCGCCTCGAACACCCCGCTCAGGTCGTCCGATGCGCGGACCGACGCGAGGCCGTATGCGATGCCACCGGATTGACCGGCGAGGCCGCTGTGCAGGTGCGCGCCGCCGGCGATGTTCGGGTTAAACGCATCGCGCAGTTCGGTGAAGCTGCCGTGTACATGGAGGGAGCCGTCGTTTAACTCGGCCACCACCGATCCTTTTCCCGCGCTGGCGTTGGCCGCCTCCGCGCTCGCCCCGCTGAGCGCGGCAAGGAATGGCGTGCTGCCGGCGTCGATCATCTGACCACGCAGCTCGCCCGAAGGCAGGTCGACGGTGTGGATGTTGGTGTAGATGCCGCGGAGCCGGATGGCTTCCGCCTGCTCGGCGGTGATCTCGAAGGTATTGTCGGCCGCCGCGAACGTGACGCTGCGATTGTCATCCGCCGGGGTAGCCACCAGGCCTACCTCGATGCTCCCGTTCTGCCCGGCCATGCCGGCATGCAGGTGGGCGCCGCCGGCAACATTCGGGTTGAAGTCGCTCGCCAGTCCCGACAACGCACCGCTAACCGTGAGGGTCGTGCCTTCCAACTCGGCGACGATCATGCCACGCCCGAGCGAAGTGTTGCCCGGCATCTGGCCGCTGCCGGAGAGAACCGACTTAAAGGTCTCGGCCGAGGCGGAGACCATCTGGCCCCGCAATTCACCGCCGGGGTTACCCAGGGTATGGATGTTAACATACAGGGCCCGCGCCGAAAGGCTGGCTACCTGTTCCGGAGTCAGTGCGAACGCATTGTTCGCCGCCTCGAACGTGCCTCCCCGGTTGTCGCCGTCGATCGTGGCGTTGAGCCTTATCGCGATACCGCCACCCTGGCCGGCGAGGCCACTGTGCAGGTGCGCCCCGCCCTGGACGGCGACGTTGAAGTCGGTCTCCAGACCGCCAAACGAACCCGTGACAGTGAGGGTGGTGTCTTCCAATACCGCGTCCACCACCCCGGTACCCCGGCTCAGAACACCCGGGCTCTGGCTGCCGCCGGACAACACAGCGCGAAACAGCGTGGCGTTGGCGACGCCGGGCGTAGGCGACGTGACGCGCCAGTTACCGGCCACATCGTCGCCCGTCGGGATGTAGGAAAGACTCTGCCCACTTTCTGGCGCATCGACGAAGACGCCGGCGGTCCACTCGCTGGCCCCCACGGCTACGGATTCCCGGAAGTGACCGGCCGTGCCCCACGACAGGTAGTCGACCATGCTGTCCGAGTTGCCGAAATCGCTATTCGTATACAGGCCTACTTCACCATTGCCGTCGGGCGTGCCATCGCCCGCCGCATCGTCCAGCCGGCTCCAGGCTACCACCAAGAAGGCGCCGGGTGCCAGTGTCGTAGATCCCGACAGGGCTGTCAGTGCCGACAACGCTTTATAATCGGGGAAATTACACAACACATAGCTGGACAGATTGACCTCGGTGGGGCCGGCGTTGTACAGCTCCACCCATTTGGGCTCACCGCTGAAATCGACGCCGTCGAATCCAATTTCATTGATGACAACCTGAGCCTGCGCGCCGCGCGCGATAGGCAGCAAGAGAAACAGGGTAACGATCAGGCCTGGTATCAGTCCTTGCGGTAGCTTTCTAGTCATAACATCCTCCTCGTGATTGACGATGCTCGAAGGCGACCTCGGTGGGATACGACAGGACGGGGGGCCTCGAACGATGGGTTTCCTGGGAGAAGTACATGAGAAGCATGTGATGACCAGCCCGGAGGCGGCAAAAGCGGGGATTAAGGCAAGCAACTGACCAGAATCCGTGCTATCGCGTAAGTCGATCCATCAATACAGGCCGCGCGAGCCTAATTTCACCGCTTTGAGCCGAAAGTACTGGCGCTGCGGTCTCTGCGGGCCTTACCTTCGGGTACATTCCTCTGCACCTGACCCGTTAGGCGATCGCATCCATGCATCATCCCGCGACTCATAAAGCGTGGATCCTGCTACTCACGTTTGTCGTGGGGGGTGTCGTCGCGCCGTTGTCGCACTACCTCTACATGGAGGTCGCCGTCGCGATGACGGCTGTGCCGGGAGAAGACGCACACGCCGGCCACCACGGGCATGGAGCCACCGCCCACGGAGCCCTACCTATTGACGGCTCCGAGACCTGGCGGGGCGCCGTGGATCCCCACGAGTTTTGCGACTATGCCGACCTCTTCGCAACGTTTGCCGCCACCGGGCCGGCAACCGTAGGGCTCGGTTATCACCTGAATATCGTACCCGCACCGACGCCTATCGAACCCGGCGCGCCGTCCGCGGTAGCGCCGGCCTCGCTGCACCTCCGCGGTCCGCCCACCGCCTGATCCCTTTCTCTGCCACTCGGCCAGCCCAACGCGACCCACATGCCGTCGCCCGTCGTCTTTGCGCGCCTGGCCGGCATACCGGTTTCGTGGTCCTCGTTCTCCTTTCGTTCACCCGTCGGCCGTCCCGCGCCCCGTTGCACGATGACGCCGTTCGGGGGTGATCCTAACCCATGTTCACACTCCGTAGTACCGCCGGCATGGCCCTGGCGGCGCTCGTCGTATCCCTCGTGGGATGCACGCGCCCAGCCGAAGAGGCCGCCGAAGGAACTCCCTATCGCCCTATGAGCGCCGGACAACCCGCGCCGGCCATGCAGGTGCTGGGCACCGACGGGCGATCGCTGCCTGTCGTCAGCCCCGATTCGCTGACGCTGCTCAACCTGTGGGCCACCTGGTGCGGCCCGTGCCGGGAAGAATTCCCCGACATCGAGCAGCTCCACCGGGACTTTGCCCCGCGCGGGCTCCGGGTGCTGGCGGTAGACGCGGACGCGGACCCGATCCCCGCGGTGCTTCAGTTCGCGGCGGACATGGAGGTGACCTTCCGGCTCGCGGTGGACACGACGGGCAGCATCATGGATCGCTACAAGGCCATGGGCCTGCCGAGCAGCTACCTCATCAACACGGAGGGCGTCGTCGAAGCGATGTGGACCGGCATCCTGCCGGCTTCCGCCCGCGACACCATCGCCGCCTACCTGCCACCAACGCCATGACCTCGTTGATTTTTTATCGCTTTATCGCCGTATCCCTGATCCTCGTCATGGCTTCCGGGTGCAGCTCCGAGTCGGGGCCGGCCCACGAGCCGCATGCCCCGACCCACCTCGTGGCGCTGAACACGGACCTCCACCGGAACGCGGCATCGACCATGATCGCAACCGATGGCGGCGCGGCGCACACCTGGATCACCGTCGGCGCCGATGGCTCAGGAGGGCGTCTCTTCGCCCTGGTCGGCGACATGGACGCGCCGGTTGAAATCATCGACCCGAACGGCGATCCCGTGCTCGACGCCGAGTCACCGCCACAGATCGACAGGGGACCGGACGGAGCGCTGTATATCAGCTACCCGGCCTCGAACGACCCTGAAAACCTGTGGGATGAGATGGCCATCCGATTCGTCCGGTCCGATGATGGGGGGATGACATGGAGCGTGCCGATAACGGCGGGCGCCGGCGAGGCGTTCGGCGGGTATCGAAACGACAACGAAATGGCCATCGGCCCCGATGGCGATATCTACGTCGCGTGGATCGACTCCCGATTCGCTACGGAAGATGGCCCCAAACACGTGGCCTTCAGCCGATCCGACGACGGCGGCCGGACCTGGACGGCGCCGGCGCTCGTCGACGAAGCGGCCTCCTGCGAGTGCTGCCGCGTGGCCGTGGCCGTCGGGCCAGAC
>JBGSPJ010000567.1:0-4332 GCA_041738655.1 Rhodothermales bacterium
CCGAAACCGAGCTGACAAACGCCCGCGTCGCGCCGCGGACGGCCTCGAACTCGTCGGCGAGCGAGGCCAGGGTTCGCCGTTCGAAGCCGGCGTTGCGGACGTACAGGTCCTGATCAAAACTCGGCAGCGGCCCGGTCTCCCCCCGCGCGATGCACAGCGCTCGATAGCCAAATACCCGTTCGGTGTCGGCCAGATGCCCGAGGATCTCCCGAATGGACCACTTGCCTTCGCCATAACGAATATCACCTTCCGGTTCCGATAACCGACGCGCCATCTGGCAGGCGGCCGGTACACGAGCCAGGAGGATCGACTGCCACTCGGCTTCGCGTGCTCGGGCGATATAGCCGGCAAGGAAAGGGGAATAATCGCCGGCAGCCGGCGGCGGGATGCGGTCGAGCAGCACGCCCACTGAGTCCTGGGGGTGAGTCATGGTGATGGCTATCGCTTGAGGAAAAACGTCTCGGAAGATACGCGCTGCCCGGGTGAAGTAAGCAATACGTTAGTGGAGCGTTAGACTTCCGTGATACATCCCCCCGGGGTCGGATGGTACACTGTGTCGCCCGGGCCACTACCCCTTCAAACACAACCAGAACAGAACACAACATGAAGACCATCCACACGCTGACCCTCGTGGCCGCATTGACTTTCGCCGGCTGCCAGGACTCTCTGAACGACGCCAACTCGGTCGCCGGCGACCTCGAGGCCGCCTCTGCCGCCAATGAAAAAGCGTATGGCAGCGGCGACGCCGTCTACCAGGTCCGCGTCCGCAACATCACGAAGGCCCAGGCCTTCACCCCTCCTCTCGCCGTAACCCATAGTGCCGCCGCCGACCTGTTCACGGTAGGTGAAGCCGCCAGCTTTGGCATCAAGGAAATCGCTGAAAACGGTAACCTTGATCCCCTAGTTGGTGCACTTGGCGGAAGCCCTGGAATCGGCGATCTCGTCGTGGCGGTGAACGGCGATGTGCCCCCGCTGCTCGCCGGCGAGGAAGTGACCTTCGAGATCACCTCGACGCCCGGTAATCGCTACTTCTCGTTCGCGAGCATGTTGATCTGCACAAACGATGGGTTCACCGGGGTCGACAGCCAGCTGCTGCCCCGCCACGTCGGTGAGGAGATCGCGCTCGGCATCAACGGCTACGACGCCGGCACGGAAATCAACACCGAAGATTTTGCGGACATCGTTCCGCCGTGCCAGGCCCTCGGCGGTATCTCGTCGGATGACGCCGGGACGGGCATGAGCAATCCCGCCCTCGCCGAAAACGGCTACATCACCCACCACTCCAACGTCATGGGAGGCAACGACCTCGTGCCGGCCGTACATGGCTGGAGCGATCCGGTCGCGAAGGTGCGGATTCGCCGGATCCGGTAAGCGAAAGGGTTTAAGGCTTAAGGTTCGAGGTTTAAGGTTTTTTGCCTTGAACCTCGAACCTTTAACTTTAAACGCCTCACGCGTCAACGTCCGTGATAAATCCCACGTTCAGCGGCGCGACCACCTCGAGCCCGCTGCTGGACACGAGGCGGACTTGCGACCCGTCGGCTTCGGGGGTGATGCGCTCGACGCGGTCGAACCCTGCCGGCACGGGCTGAACGGCCATGATGTAGCGGATGACGAGCGGCTTGTCGGGCCGGGCCTGCAGCACCGTGGGGAAACCGTCGGCCTGGAGCGGGTTATTGTCCGCCGAGCCAGCGAGGCCGTAGTGAAAATACGCCGTCACCTCCTCCAACCCCATCACGCTGGTGTGCCGGCTGTTCCACGGAGCATAATGCCGCCCCCCGTTCGAGAACCAGAAGATGGTATTTCGGAGGATGCGCGGGTCCTTGAGCGCGAACCAGACATAGCCGGCGCGTGGAAACGTCACGGCCGTCCATGCCACGTCGAGGCTCGGGTCGGAGACGATCATCGCGAGATCCTCATAGCCCCGACGTGCCGGATACCGGCTCAGATCCACCATTTCGCCCGTGATGGCCGGCACCGCATCCAGCCGATCGAACGACGCATCCGCGGCCAGGAACGAGTAGCCCGGGTTCTCCGGGCGTTCGAGGGGCTCGGGCGCCGTGCGAGCCCAGACAAAGGGGCTCGTGGAGATCACCCCGCTGCCCGGCTCGTCGGGGAATGCCAGCATGGCATGATGCCCCGGACTCACCGGCCCGTTCATGCCGGATAACGCGTGTTCACTGTAGATCGCGTGATGGCCGTCGACCAGCGTGATGCGTTTATCGATCCGTCCGGCGCGCACCCGGGTGGCCAGGCTGAGGTGGAGGACGGTGCGGCCGGTGTCCTCCTGCAGGCCTTCGAGGCGCCAGCGCTCGTTCGACGACTCGCCGTGCGGCGGGTGGTGCTCCCCCTCGAAGGCTACGTCATTCGATCCGAACGGGAGGCAGAAGAAATCGCCCCGCAAGGTCTGCATCATCGGCGGCATGCCGGCCAGCGTCTCCGGCTCGTTCCACCACGGTGCCACATGGAATGGCGAAAGGACACGATCCTCGAATAAAAAACGGGCGGGGCCGATATGCCCGCCCTGCTCCGCTACCGCGAGCTCTACCGACGGCGTGCCGACGAGCCACGAAGGTTGACCGAGTACCGATTCGAACATGGCAGGGTGATGCTGGATGGAGGGGTGGAGATAGTCTTTGCAAAAACGAAGCGCCGTCACCGAGGGGCTCTCATCGCGCCCGGACGGTACCGCCCAGTTCCACGCCGAGTCCACCGTCGATGCGGACCGAGTGCCCGGTGATAAAGCCGGCCTCGTCGCTGCAGAGGTAGGCCACCAGGCCGGCGATTTCCTCTGGCGTGCCGATGCGGCCGGCGAGGTGCATCTGGCGGACCTCCTCGTACAGGGCGTCAGGGTCGCCGGACTGCTCGGCCGTCCACCGCACCATCGGCGTATCCACCGTCCCGGGGCAGACGGCGACGCAGCGGATTGCCGGGCTAAAGTCGATCGCGATACTCCGCGTCAGGCCAAGCATCGCCGTCTTGCTCGTTGTGTAGGGGGCGACGTTGGCCTGGGAATGGTACCCTTGCACACTGGACATATTAATGACGACGCCGGCGCCCCGCCGCTGCATGCTCGGAATGACGGCCCGGGCGCACAGGTAGGCGCTTTTCAGGTTGACGGTCATCACCCGATCCCAGTCCTCTTCCGTAGTGGACAAGACCGTGCCATAATGCTGGATGCCGGCGTTGTTTATGAGTATGGCGATATCGCCCTCCTTAGCCACGACCTCTTCGATCGCCGCGCCCACCTCCGCCGACCGCCCCACGTCGCACCACACGAACCTCGCCCGATCCCCCACCCACGAACCGGCCGCGGCTTCGTCGATATCCAGCACGATCACGCGAGCCCCCTCGGCGTGGAGCCGGCGGGCAACAGCCAAACCAATTCCTTTGCTGCCGCCCGTAACGATGGCGACACGGTCCTTAAAGCGCTCCATGGGTCTTTTGGTAGGTCAGCCACGCGCCGCGCGATCCGCCACGGCGTGGCCGAAGGAAAGCAACGGCTTACTCGCTGCCTAAGATAGCGATTGGCCGGAACGAGACCATATGTGCAGAGTATGTTTCTCCAACCTATAGACGCGTCGCATGCAGGATTCCTCGCTACCTACCCGCCACGGCCGGGCCGCCGGATACAACCCGCCCAACCGGTTCGAGCCCATGCACCTCGAGGAGGACCCGGCCGAGCTCGATGAAGCGGAACTCCGCCAGATCAAAACGCTGTTTTTTTACGACACCTCCAAATCCGCCCTCTCCAAAAACGACAGCCCCGACATCCCGTTCACCTACAGCATTAACCCATACCGGGGCTGCGAACACGGGTGTATCTACTGTTATGCCCGGCCATCCCACGAATACCTGGGGTTCTCCGCCGGGCTGGACTTCGAGTCCCGCATCGTCGTCAAGCAGGACCTGCCCCGTCTTCTCGCCGAGGCGTTCGACCGTCCCTCCTGGAAGCCGGAGCCAATCATGGTTTCGGGGAATACGGATTGTTACCAGCCGGTCGAACGCCGGCTCAAGATCACCCGCGCCTGCCTGGAGGTCTTCGCTCGTTACCGTAACCCGGTCTCCATCATCACCAAAAACGCCCTCGTTACGCGCGACATCGATCTGCTTGAGGAGCTCGCCGCGCTCAACCTGGTGAGTGTGGCGATTTCGATCACGAGCCTTAAGCCGGACGTTATCCAGGCGATGGAGCCCCGCACATCGCGCCCCGAGGCGCGGCTACGCGCAATCGAGCAGCTGACGGCCCGCGGAATACCGGTGAGTGTGATGGTCGGCCCCGTGGTGCCGGGTCTGACGGATGAAGAGCTGCCGGCCATCATCGAGGCCGCCGCC
>JBGSPJ010000570.1:0-6654 GCA_041738655.1 Rhodothermales bacterium
GGCGGCGGCCGTCGCGGTGCCGGCCTGGTTGATCGTGAGCAGGGCGTCGTCCCCGTCCGTCGGCGTACCCTGGAAGCGGACATCGAACGCCGCAGGCCCGATGGCGTGCAGCAGGCCACGGTCGCTGTTGAGGCCGGCCGAGACAAAATACAGCGTCTCGTCCGTGCCGATGGCGGGCGAGGACCAGACCGGCGAGCCGGCGTTGTACGTCCACCTCGGAATAGGCATCTCGCCGCTGTCCTCCAGCGCGTGCATCGTGCCGTCGAGCACCCCGAAATAGATGAGGCCGTCCTGCCCGATGGCCGGCGACGAGGCGATGCTATCCTGCGCGTTGTACGGCTGGTTCCAGCGGGCCTGCCCGTTGGCCGGGTTGACGGCGTGGAGGAAGCCGTCGATCGTGGCCACATAGACGGTGCCGTCGGCGCCGATGGCCGGGGAAGAGACGATGTCCCCACCCGTGTTGTAGGTCCAGATCGGCCGCCCGGTGTCGCCATTGACGGCATAGAGGATGTCGTTCAGCGAGCCGGCATACACGGTACCGTTCGGGGCGATGGCCGGGGACGAGACGAATTCACTGCCCACCGTGAAAGGCGTCCATTTCGAGGTGCCGTTGGCGCTGTTGATCGCGTAGAGACCGCCGTCTGTCGAGCCCACGTAGAGGCTGCCGTCGGTGTCGAGCGCCGGCGAGGCGAACACCTCGCCGGTCGTGGGGAAGGTCCAGGCAAGGGTTCCATTGGCGTTGACGGCAACGACGTCGCCCGAGCGGGAGCCCACGTACACCCGGCCGGCGGCGTCGACAACTGGCGAGGAAAAGATCTGGCCGCCGGTGTCGTGCGCCCAGCGCAGCGACCCGTTGGCCGTGAGGCTGTAGAGTTTCTCGTCGAGCGAGCCGATGTAGACGATGCCTTCGGGTGTGACGGCCGGGGAGGAGACGACGCCACGGATGTTGACCGAGGCGGGGACGATATCCGGAAAATCGAACGTCCACCGGAGGTCGCCGCCGCGGTTGTACGCGTACAGCCGGCTCTCCGAGGCCGCGTAAATCACGCCACCCGGGCCGAACGCCGGCGAGGCGTAGGCAAACCCGCGCAAGTCGCTTTGCCACAGCGCATCCGGAAACGAAGGGCCGGCGAGCGGGCTCCGGCCCGTGCGCTGGTTGTCGTGCCGGAAACCCGGCCAGAGGGTGTTGTCCTGGGCGTGTACCGGCAGGGTGATCAATCCTGCAAAGAGCACCGCGATGCAGCAGTACACGAAAAGGCGAAAGCCAGAATGGGGCATGGCCGGTCTATAAAAGGAGGATGACATGCGCATGAAGGCAATTCATGTCGGGCTCGTTCTTCCGTCAGTCATTCCAACGGGCCCCGGTTGCGGTTTAGGCCGGCGCCGGGAGATCCGATACCGACTGAAACCAACGCCCGGTGAATATGAACGACAAAATTAAGGATTTTCTAGATCAGGTTGGCTATGATGCCTCAAAAGAGGGCGCTGCCGGCATCCACCTCCTCCGCTACTTCGAGGAGGAATACGGGGTATCCCTGATGGGTCTCATGGAAAAGGAGTGGCTGGATGAACAGGTGGAGAATGAGTTCGAGGACCTCGATTTTCAGAGTTTTCGCCCGTATATCGCCGCCGATGAGCGTCCGGCGTTCGACCGCGACCTGGAAACACTGTTCGGCGATTGAACGGCCCGGCCCGCTGGCGCCTCGTGTGAATTGACTGTGGAGATCGCGTCGGTTTCCGGAGGTCCGGCAGTGCGCCATGATTACTACCCTGAGAGATTTTCATGGTGTAGTACCAGCCATGGAGCGGCCCTCACGCTCTGTCACTGCCGACTTTTAGTGCCGATCGACCGAAGGGGTTATAGTGTGAGTTCAGGGTTACGCATATCCCATCTGTCCGGTCATCGGTGAGTCAGACGATGCCAGGGGGCCGCTCCATGGTGTAAAAAAGCATCTTCCCGGTGGGAAGGTGCTTTTTTGGTTTAAGGTTCAAGGTTCGAGGAAATGACTTTGAACCTTGAACCTTGAACCTTAAACTTTGAACCTTAAACCCTAAATTTTTAACGTCTTAACGGATGCGACTTATTACCACCCTCCTGGTCGTTTCAGGTACCTTCCTGGGGATGGCTGCCCTGTACGGGATCCAGCCTTTGCTGCCGTTATTGAGCCGGTCGCTGGCGATTTCTGAGACAGCGTCGGCCTCGCTCATCACCTGGAGTTTGCTGGCCATGGCGGTCGGGCCGCTGGTATCGGGGTGGGCGATGCAGCGCATGGCGCCCCGTCGGCTGTTGCGTCTCTGCCTGCTCCTGCTGGGCCTCAGCGAGCTGGCGTTTGCCTCGGGGTTCGGGTTCGGGGTGCTCAAGCTCATCCGGCTCTTCGAGGGCCTGCTCATTTCCGGGGTTTTGGCGGCTACGATGACCTACATCATCCTCGTTTCCGGGACAATCCGGCAGACCATGGGTTATTATGTGGCCGCCTCGGTGGCCGGCGGACTGAGCGGACGCATCGTAGCCGGCTTCCTGTCGCAAGCCTACCCCTGGCCGTCGTATTTCTTGCTGCTGGGAGGCGTCACGCTCGTCTTCGGGGCGCTGACGAGCCTGCTGCCTGCCGAGCCGGCCGCCAACCCCGGGGCCGTCCGGCAGGGCTCCTGGCGCGGCTATCTGAAGACCCTGCAGGATGCCCGGCTCCTGAGGCTCTATGGCATCGTTTTTCTGGGTTTCTTCGCGATGACCGGCCTCTTGAACTATATGCCCTTCCGGCTCGAAGCGCTCGACGCCACGATGGGGCAGGGCCGTATTGCCCTGTATTATCTTGGATTCCTGCTGGGCCTCGTCGTCTCCGTCAACGCTCCCCGCATCGCCGAGACGCTGGGCGGGTTGTGGCCGACGGTCGTGACGAGCCTGGTGGTGATGGCCGGCGGGGCCATGCTCGCGGCGGTGCCTTCGGTCCTGGCTGTATTCGCTGCCGTCACCATCTTGACTTCCGGTTTCTTCTTGATCCACGCCGTAATCTCCGCCTCGTTGACGGAAGGGACGACGATCGACGCGGCCACCGTAAACAGCCTCTACATCACGATCTACTACATGGGCGGCGCCGCCGGCTCGTATCTGCCGGGGCTTGTTTATGCTGGCGCCGGATGGTCGGCCTTCCTGGTCCTGATCAGTGGCCTCCTCCTCGCCAGCTTCGCCCTGACGCTGACGATGCGCCGCCGGCTCGCGCCGTCGGCCTACCCCCCTCCACCCTGAGCCTCATCCCCGCCGTATGCCGACCGATTTGAAGCCCACGCTTCGTGGACTGGACGCCGTCATCTTCGACATGGACGGTGTTATCATCGATTCCGAGCCGCTCCACGAGCGAACCGCCACCATGGTGTTCAACGCCCACGGGATGACGGTTCCGAAGGACCTGTTCGAGGCCTACAAGGGACGGACGGACCGCGAAATCGTCCGCTTCATGATCGATAACCACGCCAGCCGGCCGATCGACGCCGAGGCCCTGCTCCAGGAACGCCGGCTGCTGTACGAATCGTTCATCGACGAACTCATGCCGGTGGCCGATGTCCTCCCCTTCATCGAAGCCGTCGCCGGCAGCCACCCGCTAGCGCTCACGACTTCCGCCTCGCGCCAGAATCAACAGCTCGCGTTCCGGAAGTTCGATCTGGATCGTTTTTTCGACGTCATCATCACGTCAGACGACATCACCCGCCCCAAGCCCGATCCGCAGCCGTATCTCGTGACGGCCGAGCGCCTCAACGTCGATCCGGCGCGGTGTGTCGTATTCGAGGACTCGACCAACGGCGTTCGCTCGGCGCTCGGCGCCGGCTGCCAGGTGATCGCCATCACGACGTCGTTCGACGAGGCCGCCCTTCGGGCCGCCGGCGCGGTCCACGTCGCCACCGGGTTCGCTCAAATTCGGAGCTGGCTGCTAAATACTGTGGACTGAATGGAGCGCTTACTCTTTGGATTCCCGACCCATGCTCAACCATCGTAGCATTTCTTTCAAGTTGGAGCCGTGGCCGAGTTACAAGAAATTGCATTGAGCTCAGAGGGTCCCCTCCTCATCGAGGAGGGGAAATCCCGATCTTGATCGGGATGGGGAGGTAAAAACTCCCCACACGGCCCCACCACCCCATCCCGGCTGCGATACATCGCCGCCGGGATCTGCCCCTCCTCAGAGAGGAGGGGCCCATCAAGATTTATCGTTCCAGGCGATTCCAAGAAATCTGTCCACAGTATTATGTTGGGAGACTGAAATCGGGGCAACGGAATCGCGAGGATGATCAGAAAATCGGTATCTTCAGGCATTCCTGAGGTCGAACCCAGCCCCGATCACCCCCATGCTATCCACCCGATACACGCTCCTGCTCGCGCTGGTCGCGACGCTCCTGCCGGTCCTGCACGACGGCTCGGCCCAATCCGCCCCGGCTTCCCTCCGGGTGAGCGAAAACCGCCGGCACCTCGTCACGGCCGACGGCCAGCCCTTTTTCTATCTCGGCGATACCGCGTGGGAGCTTTTTCATCGGCTAACGCGGGAAGAAGCGGATCATTATCTCGAAAACCGGGCGGGGTATGGATATACGGTCGTCCAGACCGTGGCACTGGCGGAACGAGGGGGATTGGCGGACCCGAATCCGTACGGACATCTCCCGCTTATCGACCTGGACCCGACGCGTCCCGATGTGAAGGATGGGCCCAATAACGACTACTGGGACCATGTCGACTACATCGTCCAAAAAGCCAACTCGCTCGGGATTGTCGTGGGCTTTCTGCCCACCTGGGGGGATATGTGGAATAAGAAATGGGGGATCGGCCCGGAGATTTTTACCCCCGAAAACGCGGAGGTGTACGGTCGGTGGGTGGGGGAGCGATACCGCGATGCCAGCGTGATCTGGATCGTCGGCGGCGACCGGCCCATCGAGTCGGATACGCACCGTGCCATCGTCGAGCGGATGGCGCTAGGGCTCCGAGAAGGGGACGGTGGCGCGCACCCGATCACGTTCCACCCGACGGGAGGATCGGGCTCGTCGATGTATTTCCACGACAGCCCGTGGCTCGATGTGAACATGCGCCAGAACGGGCATGTGCTGGAATATACCGGGCGGTACGATCAGACGCGTGAAGACTACGACCGCACCCCCACCAAACCCGTCATCGACGGTGAGCCGATCTACGAGGACCATCCGGTGTCCTTCAACGCGAAGGAGCGCGGCCATTCGATCGCGGCCGACGTGCGCCGGCCGTTATACTGGGATCTGTTCTCGGGGGCTTTCGGGCACACGTACGGCAACCATGCCGTCTGGCAGATGTGGGCGCCCGGACGCGAGCCCATCAACAACCCGCTCATGCCCTGGCACGAGGCCATCGACCAGCCCGGCGCGCGCCAGATGCAGTACGGCCGCTGGCTGATCGAATCGCGTCCGATGCTCACCCGGATTCCGGACGACGACATCATCGTCCCCTCCGCGATCCCGACGAATATGCCTGGTGAGGGTGTTTACCGGTTTGTTGCTACGCGGGATGAGGAGGGCACCTACGCCATGGTGTATGCCCCGGTGGGCCGGCCGTTCACCGTCCGCATGGAGGTCATCAAAGGCGAGCAGGTTCAGGGCTGGTGGTACAACCCCCGCAACGGGGAGGCGACGCGGATCGGGACGTTCGAGAACCGGGGCGAGCAGACGTTTGTGCCGCCGACGCCCGGCGAGCTGCTGGACTGGGTGCTCGTGCTCGACGATGCCGCGAAAGGGTATCCGGCGCCGGGGACACGGGGGAGATGAACACTAAAGCAAACGCGTCGAGCCTTTACGCCGCCTTATGCTACTTGATCGCAGATAACACCTCCGCTTCCTGTTCGCGGGCAAAGTAGAGGTCCCAACGTAGTTGTAGGTTCATCCAGAAACCGGCCGAGGTACCAAAAAACTGAGCCAACCGTAGTGCAGTACCAGGCGTGATGCCTCGTTTACCGTTGATGAGTTCGTTGACACGCTGATACGAAACCAGGATGGCGCCAGCGAGATCGCGCTGGGACATACCCATGGGTTCTAGGAAATCGTGTAACAACACGGCGCCGGGATGCGAAGGGGTTCGATGACTTGGGATGCGTATCATGGCCTTGCTATTTGTGATTAATGCGAATCAGGAGTTAAAGCAGATAAAAAGCGAGCAATCGGCACGTCTGAAAGTCTCCCCCTGGATAAGGGGGAGTACCCAAAGGGGAGGGGGTAGAATGAAATAACCGCCCTGTTGGGCAGTTGCGGGAGTGTCTTCAACCACCCCACCTACCGGCACCCCTCCTGACCAGGAGGGGACTCCCAATTATACCTCTATGCGTTGGGCGATTCGCATGATTAATGATAGTCTGTTATCTCGACTACTCATTCGGTGTTTCCACGTTTCAGCAAACCGGGCGGGGAGGCGGTGTAACAATCTTTAAGTGAATTGCGCGAAGGGCTACACCAATTACTCGGCGTTTCCTATCTTTCCAGATCGCCGCCGCCAGAGGGCGCCGGCCTGTTACACCAACGACAGCCTCATGGGACGCTTTACTCGATACGGGAATGCCGCCGCGATGCTGGCGCTTCTCGCTACATCGGCCTGCGGCACGGCCGGCACGATGACCACAGAAACCCCGCCGCCCGCCGCGGCTGCTCCGTCGACGG
>JBGSPJ010000606.1:0-3078 GCA_041738655.1 Rhodothermales bacterium
CCACGGAGGCCGCCACCGGGAGCCCGACATCCCCCCAGCGCGCGCCGGCCAGCGAGCCCAGCAGCCAGAACATCACGGTCTTCATTTTCTCCAATTCGGGCGAGGCAAAGGTGGCGAACGCGCTGAGCGCGCCCATCAGGGCGGACATCGCCACGCCGGCGAGCAGCAACCGCACGACGGACACGTCGCCGTTTTCGCGCGCCACGACATACACGACGCCCATCGTCACCAATCCCCCCAGAAAGGCGGCAAGCGGGAGCGAGAGGTGCAGGGAGAGGATGGGGGGGAGGAATCCCAGGTAAAACAGCGACGCGCCGGCCGACGCGCCGCTCGACAGCCCGAGGATGTACGGCTCGGCGAGGGGGTTGCGGACGAGGGTCTGCATGGCGATGCCCACGACGGCGAGCCCGCCCCCCACGGCCAGCGCCAGCACTAGGCGTGGGAAACGGATGAGCCATACGATCTGGTCGGCGACGGTGTCGGGAGGAGGCGTGTTGGCCAGGGTGAGGTGGCGCCAGAGTACCTCGGCGGTCTGCGCCGCGCTAACGCCGCTATGGCCCAATCCGAGCGCGGCGAGGACGGTTGCGACGCACGCGAGCGCGAGGCCGGCATATCCGAGTGCTGTGTATCTGAAAAGGGCCCGGCTCATGAGCCCGCGCCGTCGAGGCGCGCGAACACTTCGGGGTGGAGTTGCCGGGCGAGTTGGCGGGCGCCGTCTACGAGCCGGGGGCCGGGACGAAGGAAGAGGGAGGGCGCGAAGCTGTAGACGCGGCCGTCGCGCAGGGCCGGTGTGAGCCGCCAGGTCGGGTAGAGCTGATTGAGCTCGGCCGCGGCGTCCTCGCCGAGCGTGCCGGCGATGACGTCCGGCATGGCGGTGAGGACAAACTCTTCGCTGAGGGTTGGGGCCGGCGTGTCGATTTCATCCGTGAGGCTGCGGCCGCCGGCGGCGTCGATCATGTCGTGCACGTAGCTGCCCCGCCCGAAGGCGAACAGCGGGTCGGAGCCGACGAGGAATACCACGGACGGGCGGGTGTCGGCGGTGGCGGTGAGGCTGCGAATCTCCGCATAATCCGTCTCCAACCGCGTCGCGGCCGAGTCTGCCGAGGCCTGGAGGTCCAGCGCGACGCCGAGGGTGCGCATGACGCGGAAGACATCGGCCACCTCGTCGAAATCGAAGTACGCGATGGGGATGCCGAGGGAGGCGAAGAGTTCGGCGTCGCGCGGGTTGTTGACCTGGGTGGCGGCGACGAGTAGGTCGGGCCGGAGCGCGGCGAGCGCCTCGAAATCCATCGGCAGCGAGCTGAACCGGGGCAGGCCCTCGATGGCCGGCGGGTAGTCGTCCGCCACGCTCACCCCCACCACCCGGTCGCCGGCGCCGAGGGCATACAGGATCTCGGTGACGCTGGGGGCGAGTGGGACGATCCGTAGCGCGGGCGTAGCCGGCAGCGGAATGCCGATATCGTCCACCAGCAGCGCCGTAGGTGTCGGCGGGTTAGGCGGCTGGCACGCCGAAATCCACGCGAGCGCCAGCAGGGAAGCGAGGATACCAGAGGAACGAGGCATGCGGGCGAGGGCGCGTGGATGAGGATGTGCTCCTCCAACCCGGCAAGTGGATGTGCGTTTCGGGGCTGGTAGTTGCGTCGGAAATGGTCCATGACATCAACTAAGTAGTCAATACTATGGACAGATTTCTTTAAATCGCCTGGGGCATTAGCATTTGATGGTCCCCTCCTCTCGGAGGGAGGGGGAGATCCCGGTGACGATTTGTCGTCGCCGGGATGGGGAGGTGGGCCTGTGCTTGGGGGTTTTTACCACCCCATCCCGACCTCGGTCGGGATTTCCCCTCCTCACCGAGGAGGGGACCTTCTGATCTAAATGCATTTTCTCCTACTCAGGGTAGTTCTCCTACCCAGCGAAGCGGTACTCGTACTCGAGACCACGCCCGGGCCGGTTAATTTCCCGACGCCTCCAGCCGATACCTTTTGGCGATGGTCGTCTGCCGATCCCACCGGCGTCGTACAGGCGTACACGGCCTCGAAGGTTCATTCATCGGGCAAAACGTGGCAAAAAAACGGATCTACATCGTTGACGACGAACCGAAGATCGGCGAGTTGTTCGTGAATGTGTTGAACCGCGACGGCTTCGATGCGCAGGCGTTTGTCAGCCCGAAGGCCATGCTGGAACGCGTGGAGCGGAACGAGGCGCCAGACGTCATCCTCACCGATTTGATGATGCCGGAGATGACGGGGATCGAGCTCATCCATGCGCTCACGGATCGGGACAAGCCCGTGCCGGTCATCATCATGACGGCCCATTCGTCCATCCAATCGGCCGTGGACGCCATGCGCCTGGGCGCGTTCCACTATCTCCAGAAACCCGTGAACCTGGAGGAGATGCGCACGCTGATCGGGAAGGCGCTGGAATTGTACGACGTGCCCGTCGAGTCGCCGGCACGGCGCGGCGGGTCGTCGAAAAAGACGCCGTCGGACGAGGCGCTGATCGGCGAGAGCCCGGCGATCCAGCAGATCCGGCGGATCGTGCAGACGCTCCGGAACGTCCCGAACACGACGGTTTTGATTCGCGGCGAGACCGGCACCGGGAAGAACCTGGTCGCGAAGGTCATCCACGAGACCTCCGTGTACAACGCCGGCCGGTTCGTCGAAATCAACTGCGCCGCCCTGCCGGATAACCTGCTGGAGGCCGAGCTGTTCGGCTACGAGCGCGGCGCCTTCACCGACGCGCGGGACTCGAAGCAGGGGCTGCTGGAGGTGGCCGATGGAGGAACGCTTTTTCTGGACGAGATTGATTCGATGAGCCTCGCGCTTCAGGCGAAGCTGCTGTCATTCCTCGAAAGTCGCGTTTTCCGCCGGCTTGGAGGGGTCGATGAGATCAAGGTCACCATCCGCCTCATCTGCGCCACCAACGGCCGGCTCGAGGATCAGATCGCGGCCCGCAAATTCCGGAGCGACCTGTTTTACCGCATCAACGTCATCAACCTCCGCCTTCCGCCGCTGCGCACGATGGGGGAGGACCTGCTGGCCATCGCCCGCCGGCTGCTCGCGCAGTTCGCGCTGGACC
>JBGSPJ010000626.1:0-2533 GCA_041738655.1 Rhodothermales bacterium
CCTGGCCGGCACGCCCTACGGCGCTGCCACCGACGCCGACGGCTGGTTTCGCCTCGCCGGCATGGCTCCCGGACATTACACCGTCGAAGCCGGCATGCTGGGCTTCGAAAGCAACCGCTCCGGTGTCGGCCTGACCGCGGCCGGGCAGACGGTGACCGTGCACTTCGACCTCCAGGAAACCGCACTCTCGCTCGACGAGGTCGTCGTCACCCCCGGCCGATTCTCCATGCAACGCGCGGTGTCGGGCTCGATGCAGTCCATCTCCGCCGACGAACTCGACCGAATGCCGGGCCTGGGGGATGACGTCTACCGCGCCGTCCGCCGTGTGCCCGGCCTGTCGGGCAGCGACTTCTCCGCCCGCTTCACGGTCCGTGGCGGCGAACACGACGAGGTTCTGGTTATACTCGACGGGATGGAGCTCCAGGATCCCTTCCACATGAAGGACATCGGCGGCGGCGCGATGAGTATCGTGGATGTGGAGGCGATCGGCGGGGTCGACCTCATGACCGGCGCCTTCACGGCCGAATACGGCAACCGGCTGAGCGGCGTATTCGCGCTCACCTCGGCGCAGCCCAATGCCGGCGAGGCCGAAACCACGCTCGGCCTCAGCCTGATGAATGCCCGACTCAAATCCCAGGGCACCTTCAAAAACGGCGACGGACGCTGGCTCGTGCTGGGCCGGCGTGGGTTCATGGACCTCGTCCTCCAGTTCACCGGGCAGGACCAGAACTACGCGCCGCGCTACTACGACGGGTTCGCCAAGGTCAGCTACCGCCTCGGCCGGCGCCATACCGTCGGCCTGCACGCCCTGGCCGCCGAAGATCGGCTCAACTTCATCGAGCGGGACGAGCCCGACGACCGGGCCCTCACGCGCTACGGCAACGGGTACGTATGGACGAGCTTCCAGAGCATCTGGTCCAGCCGGCTCTTCTCGTCCACCGTGCTCTCCCTGAGCCGGGCCGGCCACGACCGCCGCGGCATCGACGTGCGGACCAGCGACGGGCGCGTGTCCTTCGAGGTCGACGACGACCGTACCTTCCTCACGCTCGGCGCCCGGCAGGACTGGCACTTCGAAGCCGGCGTTCGTGCCCTGTTCAAGTGGGGATATGTGGTGCGCGAACATCGGGCGGACTACCGCTATGTCAGCGCAGACTACCTCGAGGAGGCGCCCACCCGCCAGTCGGGGCCGGCCTACGAAAAGTCGAGCTGGGCCCAGGGGCGCTCCGGCCAGGCCGCCGGCGCCTATGCCAGCTACCGGCAACGCATCGGCCGCCGGCTCACCACCGAGGCCGGCCTCCGCTACGATCTGGCCTCCTGGACCGACGACCGCCACTTCAGCCCCCGCGTTAATGCCGGCTACCGGCTCTGGACGGGCATGACGCTGATCGCCGGCTGGGGGTACTTCCACCAGATTCAGGGACTGCACGAATTGATGCTGCAGGACAGTGATGCCGATTTCTACCCCGCGGAACGATCCGAGCACCGAGTGGTGGGCATCAACCAGCTGCTCGCCGGCGGGGCGTCGATTCGGGTGGATGTCTACCAGAAACGCAAGACCAACCTGCGGCCGCGCTACATCAGCCTCCTCGGCGACGCCACCAACCTCTTCCCCGAGATCGCGGACGACCGCATCCAGCTCAACCCCGATTTCGGGGAGGCGCTCGGCCTGGAGGTGATCGTGCAAAAGGAGATCGGCCGGCGCTTCAACGGATGGCTCTCGTACGGATTATCCCGCGCCGAGGATGTCGTCGATGGCGCCCGTGTCGCCAAGAGCTTTGACCAGCGGCACACCTTCTTCGCGGACGCCAACCTGCGCATCGGCCGGCGGCTGGGCATTAACGCCACCTGGCAATACCACACCGGCTGGCGGTACACAAGTGTCGATGTCGAAATCGTCCGCCCCCGCGGCGGCGACAGCTTCTACCGCAAACACTTCGGCGACCTGAACGCACTCACGTTGCCGGCCTACCACCGGCTCGACGTCCGCATCCAGCGCGACTTCACGATGCGCAATTCCACCCTCGCCGCGTATGTCGAGGTGCGCAACGCCTACAACCGGAAAAACATCCGGCTCTACAACTACCGCCCCGTCAACCAGGAAGACGACACGGTCCTTCTCATCCCCGAACCGCAAACCTGGTTGCCCATCATGCCGGCGTTCGGATTGGAGTGGAGGCTGAGGCATTAAGGTGTTGAACGTTAACGCGTTCAACGTTCAACGCGCTAACGTCGTCCGCTCCACCCCCTGCATGTACTCTTCCTGGGTAAACGAATCCACCTGGATGGCGTCCTCGCGGGCGGTTTCGGCGCGTTTCAGGGTCTCGGCCTGGTCGGCGGTGATGACGCCGGCATCGAGGGCCGCCTGGATGAGGGTTTCGGGCCGGCCTTTGGGGAGCTTTTTGGCGCCGGAGGCCTTGCCTATGGCCCGCGCCACCTGGTCGCCCTCGGCGACGAGGCGCAGGGTGTGGTCGAGCCGGCCGAGCGCTTCCTCGGGGTCTGCCGGCGTGTAGATGCCGGCCGTGTGGCGGTCGCG
>JBGSPJ010000632.1:0-26293 GCA_041738655.1 Rhodothermales bacterium
TGTTGCAAACCCAAACCTACGCCTTCCGGCCCTCTCTTCTATGTTTTTGCGGTTTATGGGCCAGAAAAACCTGGCCACCAAACCACTGTTTATGTTGCAGTTACGTGGTTGTCAACCTGGAAAAGTGTCCAGTAGTGAGAAGGACTACATGCCTCTTACTTTTTCACAAGTAGTAATCATGACATTGTTCGCCGGAATTATCACGGTGACCGGTGTACAGGCGCAGATCATCATCAATGAGATTGGGTTCGACGGCGTCGATTTCGAGGGTGCGCCGAAGTGGGTGGAACTGTACAACGCGGGCCCGGCCGAGGTCGATCTGTCAAGCTATTGGCTCTGCACTTTTCCGACATATTCATCGCTATCATTATTGACGACATTGTCGGGAACGACCACTCTAGTGCCCGGAGGTTTCCTCGTTATAGTGTGGAGCCCATTGACGGATGGAGATGGTGAGCTTGGTCTGTATACGAATAACGCGTTTGGTAACTCGGACGGTATGATGGACTACGTGCAATGGGGGGCCGCCGGCCACGTCCGGGAATCCGTCGCCGCGGCTGCTGGGCTTTGGAGTGCTGGTACGTTTGTGCCATTACCAAATTCAGGATCTTCACTTTCATTTGTCTCCAGAGGGTCAGATCCTGTCAACAATTGGATTGCAACAACGGCTACTCCTGGGGCAAATAATAATTCGGGGGATCCGACACTTTCGGCCCCATTCATCACCTCTGCCCCAGTGACAACCACGGCCACCGTAGGCATATCCTTCATTTACAACGTAGAGGCCAGTGGGAACCCGATACCCACCTATGCCCTCTTGAGTTCGCCAGCAGGAATGAGCATAAATCCTAGTACGGGTGTCATCACGTGGAATCCCGCCGCAACAGGCTCATTCGATGTTTCGGTGCGGGCAAGTAACTCTCAAGGTTCCGATGTGCAGGCCTTTACGATACTTGTCAGTGAACCGCTGTTTGCGCCCACAATCACGACGAACGCGGTTGTCGAGGCGACGGTCGGCATAGAGTACACCTATAACATTAACGCGACCGGGAGCCCGAACCCCGTGTACTCCCTTTCCAGTGCGCCGACCGGCATGACCATCAACGCTGGCAACGGCGTCATCACCTGGATTCCGGCTGGTGCCGGCGTATTCAGCGTAACCGTCGAGGCATCCAACCAGGTGGGTCGAGATACTCAGTCGTTCGAAGTCGAGGTGAGTGATCCGCCTTTCTCCCCCACGATCGTGTCAACACCATCTACGCAAACCCTTGTCGGGCAGGAATATCAATACGATGTGGAGGCACTGGGCAACCCTTCACCCACCTTTTCGCTGACGAGTGCGCCCGAAGGGATGTCAATCAACGCAGCGAGTGGGCTCATTCTGTGGATGCCGACATCGACCGGCTCGTTCAATGTGCACGTACAGGCGCGTAACTCCGAGGGAACTGCCTCACAACTCTTTACCCTGAACGTGAGCCACGGTGTCTTCGCGCCGACAACCTCAGGCATCGCTAACGTCACTGTGCTCGAAGATGCCGCCGACACCGTGATCGGGCTCTTTGACAGTTTCAGCGACCCGGACGATGCCGACAACACTCTGACCTACTCTGTACAGGCCAATACGAACGCTGCGCTTTTCCAGTCGACGACCATCAACGCGTCCGCGGGATCGCTCACGCTCAACTACGCCGCCAACGCCAACGGCACGGCGAATGTGACGGTCCGAGCGACGGACCCCGGCGGGCTGTTCGTTGAGAGTACGTTTTCGGTTGCGGTCACGGCCGTCAACGATGCTCCTTCGATGACGCAGGGCGACAATATCTCGATCGGTGAAGATGAGGGGCCGCAGTTGTTCCCGAACTGGGCGACCGACATCGCCGCCGGCCCGATGAACGAGGCCGTGCAGACACTGTCGGTCAACCTGACAAACGACAACACCGCCCTCTTTGTCGTCCAGCCCGCCATAGCCATCAACGGGACCATTGGCACGCTCAGCTTCACGCCGGCGGATAACGCCGGTGGCGTCGCAACGATCACCATCCTCCTGAGCGACAACGGCGGCACCGTCAACGGCGGCGTCAGCACGGCGACCTACACCTTCACCATCGCCGTAAACTCCGACAACGACCCGCCATCCGCCATCGCTATCGCGGACTTGACGCTCTTCGAGGACGCCCTGCCGGTCATCTACAACCTGTTCACGATCTTCGATGACCAGGAAGACAGCGACACCCAGCTCGTCTTTTCGATCGAGGGGGAGGTCGACAGCACCCTCTTCAATACCGTAACCGTCACGGGCAATCCCGCGCTGTTGACGATCGCCCTTCGGTCCGATGCGTCCGGCGATGGAACCGTCACCCTCCACGCCACGGATTCGGGTGGCCTTTTCGCTGAATCGGCGTTTACAGTGAGCGTAATTCCGGTGAACGACGCACCCGGCTTCACCTCTGGTGGCGACCAGCTGGTCACACCTGGCCCCAGTCCCAAGAACTTCCCAAATTGGGCCACTGCCATCACTTCAGGGCCCTCAGATGAAAGTAGTCAAACCGTCGCTTTCGAGGTGATCGCGTCAAAACCCGACATCTTTAGTGAACAGCCCCGCATTTCAGCCGGCGGCACGCTTACGTTTTCTCCGGCGAATGTGCCGGACAGCAGCCTGATAACCGTCCGTCTCATCGACGATGGCGGAACCGAAAACGGCGGCGTCGACTCGAGCCCGGAAGCATCGTTTATGATTCGAATATCCCGTTCAGCCGCCCCGGTCACGGTGACGGCACGGGAATCGTTCGCCAGTTACACGGAAAAAACGAGTTACCGCCTTCTCAGTTTACCGGGCGATATCGACATCGACATCGCGGAAACCGTTTCGGGAAGCGTGGATACGGACTGGAAAGCATTTCTTGATAATGGCAGAGAAGGTCCATCCAACACGTACTTCGAGTCATACACAACGGGCTCTGACTTTCACTTCAGACCTGGAAGAGGTTTTTGGATCCTCAGCAAAGACGAACTGCGGTACTCGACCGCGGCCTCGGGTGTCCCATTGACCGATGCGGGAGCCTACGAAATCGTGCTCCAGGCCGGCTGGAATATCATTTCATCCCCATTTTCTCGACCTCTGGAATGGCAACATGTGCTCCAACTGAATGACCGTTTGCAAGGCACGGAAGTCATCAGCGGCTATCGGAATGGCGCCTGGACGATGCCTTCAACCATGAATTTGTACGAGGCGTATTACTTCTTCAACGACGCCGGCGAAGGCGCCAGGCTCCTCCTGCCCGACCCCGACCGGATAACACGGAAAGCCGAGTCACCTCTCCCGCCATCGCTCACTCTCACGCTCGTACGCCCCGACAGCCTGGTTACCCAAGCTCGCCTGGCCCTGATCGATGCGGGTCTGAATGGTCTCGATGACTACGACCAGCGTGCTCCGCGAAGCGACTTCGCCACCCTCGGCCTTCACTTCATCCAGCCCAACGCGCCGGTTCTCGCCGTCGAGGCCCGCCCCGCGATTGGCGCCGGTCAGACCTTCGATGTCCAGATCACATCCGATGAGGTGCGTCACCTCACACTGGGCACCGAAGGCCTCGAGCACTTCGCCGGCTTCGAGGTAGTTCTCCTCGACCGAGCTACCGCGCGGCTGACGGATCTGCGTGAACAGGAGATCGTGCCAGTCGATCTCTCGGGCGCCACGAGTCGGTTCGCGTTGCTGATCGGACCACCACCCTACATCGAGGCCGCTCGGCAGGAAGTTGTGCCTCAAACCTTCGCCCTCCTGCCGGCCTACCCGAACCCGTTCAGCCAATCCACGACGATCGAGTACACGATGCCGGAAGCGGGGCACGTTCGCATCGAGGTGTTCGACGTGCTCGGCCGGCGCGTGGCCACGCTCGTGAACGGAGAAAAGCCGGCGGGATTACATGCGTCGACCTGGGCAACTTCCGATGCGAGTTCCGCCAGGATATACTCGGGGTTGTATCTAATTGTATTTTCTCACAATCACGATATCACCGCTCGTGGCACCGTAATTCTCGCTCGATAGGAAACGTGTTCGTAAACCATTAATTTTGAGCTCGACAAAAGGTTGGATCATGGCAAGTCTAGCGTATTTACTTATATCTCCTCACAAAAGACGCATCCCTACAGGACCGGGGCGCCAGCACAGCTGATCGCCTTCTGCCGTAATCAAACTGCCACCTCGTCGAATTACGGGCCGCTATGGCCGAATCGAACGTCAACCAGTGCGGTCCATGCCTTTTTTGTGCGTTTAAATACATCTTCCGCCAACAATATGGCAAAACAGATTTTTCTGGTAGCCGACTTTAAGCTGTCGATTGTGGACAGATTTCTAAAATTGGATGTCCTTCCGCTGTTCGTGCTGAACCGAATCGCCACTAAACAAATCGGTTGCATCATATGTGTCTTATTCTTTTACAATAACTTCCTATCATTCGCAGTAGCTCAAGAAACATCAATCCCCAAACTATATTGGATCGAAGCTTCCGGGCAAAGGATCAAACGTGCCGATCTTGATGGCAGCAATGTAGAGATAGTTGTATCCAATCTTGGCAATGCAATGAGTCTAGCGATCGATTCAGAGAACCAAAAAGTTTACTGGTGCAACAATGTAATACCAAACAGTATTTCATCAATCAATCTGGACGGGTCGGGAACAATCGAATCCTTTCCTGGCACAATGATTAGTTGTGAAAGAAGATTACTGATTGACAATGGCAAGATCTACTTCGGAGGCATAAACGATCTCCCAACCTACAACAGAAGCGACATTACAGGAACCAATGTTGAAGAATTACTTTTTGGCGACTTAGGCGCTGTGTATGGAATTGCAAATGGATTTGTATACTATCATAATGAGATTCCATACATGAGAAATCTCCTTACTGGTACACGAATAGCTCTACCTCTTGACCCATCAGGCAGTCTAATCGATGATGCAGAAGTAGCAAAAATATACTTTGGATCTGACAATCTATACAGAGCTAACTACGATACAAGTGATCGAAGAGAAATCTTGAGTGGTAGCCCTTGGGGATCAATAAACCACGTTGCTTTTGAGAAAACCTCACGCAAGTTGTTTTGGTCAGCAGGTGATTTCATCCACAGCTGCAACACGGATGGGAGTGATGTAAAGATTCTTATTGAAGAATCACCGCGAGACATTGCCATATTTAATCCTCAACAAGCTCCTCCATTAATTACTTCTATACCGATAATCAATTCCACTGTGGGGGAGAATTACCAATATACAGTTGAAACAGATGGATTCCCCATTCCCACAATATCTCTTGAAGCTTTTCCTTTGGGAATGAACATCTCTGGCAGTACCATAAATTGGACTCCAACCACTCCTGGCACAGTTGATGTCACTATTCGAGCCAGCAACGGCATTTTGCCGAATGCTCTTCAGTCTTTCACGATAGAGGTAATGGGACTAGCGCCCACGATTATAACTCAACCATTGTTGTTGGCTTCAGTACGAGAATCATACACCTATAATGTGGATGCTACCGGTAGTCAGCCACTCGATTATTCACTAATTCTCGCTCCAACCGAGATGACCATCAACTCCACGAGTGGACTTATCGAATGGACTCCCCCCCAGGTCGGCTCTTTTGACGTTGTCGTGCAAGCATCTAACTCTGAAGGAAATGACGAACAAAGCTTCTCGATCACTGTCGCCAGTGCACTCACGATACCCATCATCACTTCTACTCCTGTCAGCAATGCAACCGTCAGCATAGCCTACAGCTACGATGTTGATGCAAGCGGCAATCCGGCACCCTCCTATACCCTCGTCAGCCCGCCAGCGGGGATGACTATCGATGCCACCAGCGGACTCGTCGAATGGACCCCCACGCAGGTCGGCTCCGTTGACGTCTCCGTGCAGGCCACCAACCCGGCAGGTTCTGACACCCAGACGTACACCCTGGCGGTAGGAGCACAATTGTTGGCGCCAGTAATCACGTCTACACCGCCGACATCCGGCACGGCCGGTGAAAGTTACCAGTATGCTGTCCAGGCGACCGGTAATCCTCCCCCACTGTTTACTCTTCAGAGTGCGCCGCCGGGCATGCAGATTGGCTCCTCAACCGGACTGATCACCTGGACGCCCGGCATGGTCGGGCAGTTTGAAGTACGCATTAATGCCACGAATAGCGTAGGGTCCACTTCCCAGCTATACTCCATTCTCGTCAGCCCGAACAACTCTGAACCCCTGACCATTAGTACCGTTGCGCGTTTTGGCGACTTCACGAAACAGCAAAACTATCGGCTCATAGGTCTTCCCGGAGGAGATACGGACATCGACGTGGCTACGACCCTCGACGGGACGCAGGGAACGGACTGGAATGTGTTCCGCGACAACGGAAGCGATCAGAATTACTTCTCTCCCTATGAGAGTTCTGGCCTGTTTCGTTTTCGCCCTGGCCGAGGCTTCTGGGTTCTGGCCAAGGAACCTCTGCTGGTACCAACACAAGTTGCCGATGGGGTTACGCTTGACGACGGCCGGCATTTTACGCTGAACCTGGGGCCTGGCTGGAATATCATCGCCTCACCTTTCGGTAAAAACGTCCCTTGGCAGGCCGTGCTCGACGCCAACGCCAGCACGATCCCGTCCACTTCTTTGCTGTATGGATTTGATGGGGCCTTTACGCCGAGGAATGCCATGCTCTCCTATGAGGCCTATTACTTCTTCAATAGTAGAGCGGCCGGCGCGCCCCTCTTGATCCCCGACCCCGACCGCATCGCTTCCGCGAAATCCAGCATACCAGCATTTATTACGCTCACACTCACCCTCGCCGGCGCCGACAGCACCACCACCAGCGCCTACATCGTGATCGCCGATGGCGCCGAGGACGGTCTCGACCCATTCGACCAGCCGGCGCCACGGACCGACTTTTCAGCCCTGAGTCTGCACGTGCTCCTGGCCGTTAGCCCCCCATTATCCCTCGATGCACGGCCATCCATCGACGAGGGGCAGACGTTTGAGCTTGACGCACAGGGGAGTGCTGGCACGCTGACGGTTTCCGGACTCGATGGTGTCGCCGGCCAGGAGGTGTATCTGCTCGACCGGTCCACCACGCGGTTGACCGATCTGCGTGCCCGTTCGCGGATCACCCTCGATGCCGGCCAGGGCCGGTACGCGCTCCTCATCGGTCCCGCGAGCTATATCGCTCAAATCCGGGGCGAAACCATCCCAGAGCGATTCGCCCTCCTGCCGGCCTACCCGAACCCGTTCAGCGAATCCACGACGATCGAATACACGATGCCGGAAGCCGGGCACGTTCGTGTCGAGGTGTTCGATGTACTCGGCCGCCTTGTGACAACCCTGGTCGACACCCCCATGCCGGCAGGGCTCCACCACCTGGACTGGCCAGCGTCCGGCGCGGCGCCGGGACTTTACCTCGTCTTGCTGCACGCAGAAACCGGCGAGCGCGACAGCAAAACCGTATTGATAACCCAGTAATCCACGCCTCGATTGTCTTCCACGGGCATTCCGCCTACTTTTAAACGGTCTTTTCCACGACTCCACCAGCCTGGACTTACATTGGCGCCCACTTTTCCTCAATTCAGCCGCTACTCTATCGAGCGCGAACTTGGCGCCGGGGGTATGGGCGCTGTGTATGTCGCGGTGCAACGCGAGTTGGGGCGACGCGTGGCACTGAAGGTACCTCGGGTTGACACCGCCGACGAGCCCGAAGTTATCCAGAACTTCCTGAGGGAGGGGGCCATCATGGCCCGACTCGACCATCCGAACATTGTCACCGTGTATGATGCCGGCATGGACGATGGCCGCCCCTATCTCGTCATGGAACTGATCCAGGGGGAAGATCTGAATAAACGCATCGACAGGGCCCCTATTCCCCAATCAACCGTCATTGCCTGGATGCAGAGCCTGGCTTCCGCGCTCCATTATATGCACGAGGAAGGTATCATCCACCGGGACATCAAGAGCTCGAACATCCTCATCAAAGAGCGCGGCAACCAACCGCTGCTCATGGACTTCGGCATTTCGCACGTCAATCGCCACTCTATCGAACTCCTGAAAGGCAGAATTCGCGGGACGATGCGGTATCTGAGCCCAGAATTGCTGGAAGGCGGTGAACCAGGCCGGCAATCCGACATATACGCGCTCGGCATGGTCCTGTACGAATGCCTGACTCGCCGCCTCCCGTTTGACGCGACCAGCCAGGCCGCCCTCATCCACGCCATTCTTCACAAACCACACCAGCCGGCCCATGAAATCGATCCTACCATACCGAGGTGGCTTTCTCGAGTTGTCGATACCTGTTTAAAAAAAGACCCTTCGCAGCGCTACGCAACCGCCTCCGAGATCGTAGCGGCACTGGAGGCAGGGCGCGACGTGGATGAGACCGGACCATACGAGGCCTTCCCTCGCCATGAAGCGAAAGACACGCTTCTTCTGAATCCTGACCCGCCGGCTCCCTCCAGGCCGACCTGGCTCCTCGGAAGTCTGTTGTTGATGGCCGCCATCGTGGTTAGTGCCATCGTTTTCTTCATAGCCAGAAACAACCAGAAGCCTTTGCCCGATCCGGATCCACCCGTGGTTCCGAACGTCACGATCCCGCACGTGATCGCGGGATTACTTGCCATACAGGAGACGGACAGCCTCTTGAGCGAGACTCTACGTCTGTATCGTAATGGGTCGATCAGCCTCAGTTCAAACGCCAACGACTTCGTTTATCCAGACTCTTGCTTCCTTTTTGTGCGCCAGGGCACATCATCGACCATACTTAGCCATCGCTTGAGCGACGGCACAAGGCGTGATCTTAAAACCAACGCACCTGTAGTGGATCCGGCTTCCGCTTATCCTGGCGCCGAGTTTTTATACGTTGTCGCCAACTGACGCGTCCCAACGCATAGCTCAATTATCCAGCGGACGGCCTGGCGGCGCTGATGCGATGGTAGGATCATCCCCGCAAAAGAGCAAACACGCGACACCGCCGGCCACCAAAACGCCTCCCCCACCCAACAACACCTTGGAGGGTCCACTTTTTGGCGAAACATCCAGTCGCAACTCGATGATGCCGGCGGGCAAGCCGTTCGGAATCTGCCAAACAATGCGCCGATCCGTGCCGGCCGGGACTTTCTTGCCCAGATCACCCTCGATCCTCCCCCCGGTTAACACCTCACCCGTCGGCCTCGCCATCTGTAAGGCCACCTGATACCGCTTTTTGTCTGGCGACAGGTCATACAACACGACCACCTGTCGGCCGTCGAATTGCACAAGCGCGTTTTGCGTGTATGGACGGCTCTCCGCGCTGGAGATCACCTGAAAACCCGACGAAAGGGATAGCCGAAATACGTTAGCCCGGTTGCTCGCCACGTCGATGGGCTGCTCCTCGACCCTGTAGCCCATCAGCTCAAGCCGAACCTGATGGATACCGGGGATTAACTGACCCGTAAAGGGCGTCGTACCTGTCGGTATCCCGTCGACGACCACGCGCGCTCCGGGTGGCGAACTTTCGATGGAAACCGACACGGGCTCCTGTTCAAGCAACACATCCATGGCCCTGGCCTCTCCGGGACCCAGCTCAATGCTCTCTTCCCAGGGGGCATACCCCTGCGCGGTTACGAGCACCGTGTGCGTACCAACGGCCAGCGGGTAGGTCATCGGAGCGCGACCTCGAACCTCACCGTCGACCGTCACAACCGCTTCAGGGGGGTCGGCCGTGACACGCAAGGTGGCCATGAGCGGATCGGAGACAGGAACCAGCGTAGCCGCTATCGCCTCTTCGCGATAAATCGGGAGCGTGGCACGCCAGGGATGGAAACCATCGCGTTGAAGTTCAACATCGTATACCCCGCGGTCGAGCTCAAGTACGGTATCCGTTACTCCACGTGCCGATCCGTTGATCAACACATTCGCCCCCGTAGGCACCGAGGAGAGGTTCACCTGAAAAACTCCCGGCGACAGTTCGACGACTCGGCGCATGTCCTGTCGCAGCGCGATCGTCTCCAAAAACGTCCGATAGCCCGATTTCCGAACGGAAAGCTCGTGTGCGCCGGCGAGAACACGCCCCTGATACGGCGTGGTGCCCACAAATTGCCCATCGACGTACACAGCCGCATCGGCGGTGTTGGCACTTACATCGAGCACAAAGGAAGGTGTCGCCGCGGACACGCTGTACGCATAGTGCTCCACTCCATCCGCCGGGGGGACAATCGCGATCGTTTCGTCCCGAAAGCCCTGCGCGCGAATCGTTATGGCCTGACGACGCGGCTCTATCACCACTCTGTACCTGCCCGTACCCGGATCGCTCAAATCCTCAATTACTCCGATGTTCGATACCAATTGCAGATTGGCAATGGTTGAATAAACCGTTACCGTAGCTTTGCCTGGATGATCCAGCACTACGGGAATCTGCACATTCACTGTGTCGCGTATCACAAAGGTATCGAGGCGCTGTCCCAGGGCGGGGATGCTTATGGCCATGAGCCATGGGATCAGTACAAGAATCAGATCACTTCTTTTCATACGAGAAACAATTCAGGCTGCGAAAGGACGGCTCAACGATCTCGTGCCCGGTCATGCGGGAGGAGATCAGTTCATTCCAGATCAAAAAAACCCATATCAATGATTTCATCCTCCGCTGTTAATGACTGAGGTTGCCATGTCCTAACGTGAACCATCGGCTTCGTTTCATCGGAGAAATCGATCAACAAAAAAAGATATCCCACATCCCGGTATCCTTCAGTGGCCGTCGAGTAGGAACGCCATCGTTGCACGAGATTAACGCCATAAATGGCCTCGCGGGTATGATGACGAAATATCTCGATCTCGCTAAAGTCTACTTCAATATACTCATTTCGATCAAACACACTGCGTAAACTCGCCAGATATTCGAGTTTACTTCTGCGAATAAACTGGACGCGCTCATTGCCCAGCTGTTGAAACAAATTATCCCCACGGCTCTCATCCTCCTGCACAACCCGACCCACAATAATGAGTGCGTGCTCACTGAATACGTTGTCGATAAATGAAATATCTTTTCGATTATACGCCGTTTGATAGTTCTCCACAAAATCAAGAATCTTCTGCCGATGGGCATATTCCTGGACATCGCGTCGATCTTCAAGTAGTGCCCTGTAGCGATGTGCTTCGAGTCCGAATTTAAACCCATCCAGCTTGCCAGATCGATCAACAATGAGCACGCCTTCTTCATGATATTCCGCCCCAAACCCATCTTTCACCTGTAACGGTATACCACGAATTTCATAGCGATCCTCTCCGGGAATGTAATCCGCACGAAGGTGAAGTGATGTTCTCAGACACCGAAAAGGCGCCCTCGACCATAGTTCATTTATGACGTCGCGCCCGGCCGGCGTAGCGAAAGGGGCCTCGAACTGAGGCGGTGTTTTACTGCCGAATGCCAGGTTCATGGCGGTAACAACATGCGAGGCGCCCGCTTCCAGTTGCTGCTGAAACGCCACATCAGGCAGGCCCAGTAAACGCACTTCCGTACGGTTCTGCGCACTCACCGAAGGGGTTACAAACAAGAATAGAAGGCAATAAACCTTCGCGAGACGTACTACGGCACTACGATGCATTGAATTACCGATTTACTCCAACTTTAATTCGATCACCGGTGTGATCAATATATTGACCATACATAGACCGCACGTTGTCACTTCGAAGATGTGTGTACAATGTAGCGGATGATGCTTCTAACACAATCTGCCGGCGCTCATCCGCGATCGTATCGATGATGAGCATATGCTGATACGCGTAATAGGTGTGTTTGAAGATGACCGTGGCGCGAACGTACCCCTCATCATTTCGATCGAAGCCAATATACATCGTGTGATCTCGCGAAAGAAAATAGATCAGGTCTGAAAGCCCTACGCCATCCAGTTCCTTGAAAGACCCATACATGGCTTGAACGATGGAAATGGCGAACGGATTATCGGGCGCGGGGCAGGCAATGAAGTTTGTGAGATTCTCCCAGAATAGTTGGTCGTCTCGGAGCAACTCGTAATTCGCGCCCTCGCGTCTATAAAACCGTTCGGAACGTAGCCCGGGATGGAGTTCCTCGGGAGGGGTCGAGTAAATCGATCCCCTATACGGGATCAATGCCACTTCAGGGAATTCACAGGTGGAACTCACTTGTTGAGGCTCCAGCGAAGTCAAAGCAGCCCAGAGCTTTTCGCCCAGTTCGCCTTTGTCCAGCCCTTGAATGAGATCGATTCTCGCCGGCATATCGATCACCGCGCGCCTCCCCTCACCTCCCGTACATTCAAGCGTCAATCGAAAATCGGCATCCCGCAACGTACACGATTGCCGCCTTTCGATCACGTCTACCAGACCTCGAACATCTTCGAACCCAATATGCCCGAAACGGATACCGTTCAAAAGAATAAGTACATTATCTCCATCAAGCATCGCCAGCTGCTCACCGGGCGAGTGCATAAGAAGCTGAAGCACGTATCGCTCAACAAATCCCGCGACGGGGGCGAGCCTCTCGTGTTCTTCGGGTTTGAACAACAGATAGCCCACATCATCGACTCCCCCTTCTGGCCCAAGACGCACCCTCACCGGTAATCCTTCAACGACATACTGTAGCGAGTTGGGTATACGGCCTACCTCTGTAACATTTGCCGTTCCCAGCTCAAAGTGATCGAAAAGCTGGCGAACAACAGCGGACATAGTTGATGACGCACGATCAGGTTGAGCATACAAGATCACGGCCTCAGCATGAAGTCCGAGGCCCGCCATCAGAATGATTTTGCAAAGTATTACAATTCGCATCTTCGACAATGCGATTGAGCGCGTCTTCAAGGCTCGGATTGTTTCATGTGAGGCAACAACGGATTATCAAAGTCGAACCCCCATAATCTCGGATTGTGGCCAATCACGGCGGCGGAAAATATCCTGAGGACATACTCTTTTGTTTGATCCTCCATGCGGTCTTGATATTGCGTCAGGAATGCCCAGTAATTCCGGTGGTCCGGATCCGCCGGCACCCCGGCAAACAATTCTTCCTCGGTGGCCGACTCCGGAGACAGACCGGACAACCGGGGCGCCACTCTGTGCTCTCCCCAATTATACGATGCCATTACAAGCAACCCCGAAGCCTGAGCGAGGGTAGTGTAGATATGGCGCAGATATAACGTCGCGGCATCGGTAGACTTGTAAAAATCGTGTCGATCATCCTGCATATCATACTTCTCTTGTTCGCTGCGGGGCCCTATGCTCAAGCCATATTTAGCACCGGTAGACGGAATAAATTGCCACATCCCTTTGGCAATACCCCACCGCGTGAGAGGACCAACGGCTTCGACTCGCATATCGCTCTCAACAAGCGCCAAATAAAAAAACTCGGGGGGAAGCTGTCGTTCCTGCATTCTTTGCACAATGTATGAGGTGTATCCCATGGATTCCGCGTGCTGAATAGCTTGCACAAAACGTTCGCGATTCCTTGGAATAAGCCAGAACGTGTTTATTTCTTCCAGTACTTCACCCACAAAACTCGCCGGCATCCCAAACCCGTTCTCGTTGAAGATTCGCGCCACATCATAAATGGCCTTTTCCTGCTCGTTGAGGCCCCGATATATTCCCAGCTCGCGAATATAACCATCAAGCGCCATCGCATTTTGCTGGCGGACTTTATCGAGTTGCACCAGATCCAGATCAACATTGACCCCCGCTTCATCAATCTGTTTCTTAAGCGAGACCAGTAAGAGATCGAGTTGTTTACTCTGCACAAAATACGCTGTCGCTCTTCCTTCAAGTTCACTCCGCCGTTGATCCTGGTAAACAGCATACAGGATGGCCATCACGCAGAGTAGTGCGATAGCAAGGATGATCCCAGTATAAGCGCGACGCTGCTTCTTCTGTACAACATTGTAAGCAATGCGAATGAACTGGGTGTGTTCTCCAGCGGGCTGGTCGCTTTCTCCAAAGTAATGGTCGATGTACTGCGCTACATCGTTGCCGTTCTGGTGTTCGGGAACGGGCAACGAGGGCGAAGTGCGTTCTCGATTCACGTCCTTTTCTTCTGCGGCAGGGCGTGCGCCGGCCTGTTTTGCCGGTGTGTCCGCCCCGACCAGTCCAAGCTTCACGACCGGTCCATTCACTCCTAATTGGAGCGAACAGGATCGGTCCAACACGGTCGACGATATCCGTTCGCCCCCGACCAGCACACCGTTCATGCTCCCTAAATCCTGCACATACCAGAGACCTCCCTCGCGTGCGATCCGTACGTGTTTACGGCTAACCAATCCGGAATCGATGATGACCCCACATTCCGGATCACGTCCAATAATAAATGTATCATCAAAAAAAAGCTCGGACGTGTTTTCACACTGGACGCTCACCTTACTCATGCCCATGGCGTTTTTCGATGATCGGATCCGCGAACGGGGTGGATGGCCACTACATACTCGCACCATGTACGTTCTCCCACGTAACACGATAATACTCAAGCCGCCAAAAGCGCCATACCGCCCCGCAATTTAACGCCTCCTTGCAACCGATGTCCAGTAGCGCCTGGGCCCGGCGCCTATGTAGCTGACAGACACCCTTCACACTCAACCGGTAACTACGATGAACGACCCCAAACAGTATCGCGTGCTCATGTTCTTTGCAAACCTCATCAGCGGGTATGGCTGGCTCATTGTTATCGTCTGGTTCTTGCTCGGTGTTGGACTCGGATGGTCTTTTTTCGGCCCGATGGTGTCCATCTTGCTGGGCGTTGTCCTTGGCCTCTTCGTCGGCGTGCCGATTATCGCCGGCGGCCAGCTTCTCTCGGTCTGGCTCGACCAGCGCAACTACCTGCGCGACATTGCAAACACGTTGGTTCAGCGCCCGTAAGCGCCCGATACCCCTCAAAAAAGCCGTGCCTTCTCCGGAGGGCGCGGCTTTTTTCGTTTACGAAACCCGACGTACGCCAGCCCATGTCCAGTCGCCTGCCTTCGTGTCGCATACCGGTATGAACACCCCTTCAAAACCTACCACGGAACAATCACCATGAAAACGCTCAGCATCGCGGCCCTTCTCGCGCTTTTGGTCACCTTCTCGTTAAATCCGGCGCAAGCGCAGCTACGAAAACTCAAAGAACGACTCGAGCAGACGATCGAGGAAGCGACGAAAATCAGCATCAAGACCGGCGGCGCCGGCACCACGAACGAATCCTCCGCCCCGGGCGCCTCGCGCGGAAACGCCGGCCGCCCCGGCAACTGCTCGGCCAACTCCTCCTTCGTCTGCGCAAAAAGCGCCGATCCGAACAGTAGCTATACCGGACGCTTCGTAGACGGCGCCAAACAGCACTTCTACAAGGTCGAATCCGAACAGGCCGGCACCCTCATGATCCTGATGGATCCGGTGCCACTCGACATTGGCGTCCAGCTCAATGTCTACAATGAAGCGCAAGAATCGTACGGTGTTGCCAACACACAGGCTGGTAAAGCGCTCTACTACTATGTGGCTGTACCGCAAGGAACCTCCTATCTCTCCATCCAGGGCGGATACCCGTTCGTCAGCCGCGATTCCTATACGCTCAGCTTGACGATGAATGTTGACGAAACAGCGATGCTCGTTAAGGAACAGCGGTGCGGGGGGGTCAACGGAAGGTTCGTCTGCGCTAAAGCCATGCCGCTCAACGGAGAGACGACAGCCTACCTCGTCGACGGCGCCCGCGAACACTTTTACCAACTGAATTCGGATACGCCGGGCACGCTCGATATCACCGTCGATCCGGTTCCGACGGACATCGGCCTCACCCTCATCACCTATAACGCGGCGCAGGAGCGTATCGGATCTCACAATACCAATATAGGCCAGAATCTATTCTATGGATTCGCGGTCCCGCCAGGAACAGCCTACTTCTCGATCCAGGGTAGCTATCCGTACACAACGCTCGACCCTTACACGCTGAAGATGGTGTTCTCGGGCGTGGAGAAGTACGAACCCAACAACACCTTTGTGCAGGCTGGACGAATCAAACGCGGCGAGGTCGTCGAAGCCTGGATCTCCACCGAGGGCGACCTCGACTATTATGGCGTCGACGTGACTCAACCGGGATCCGTGACCGTTACGATCGACCCGATGCCGGCCGATGTGCAGATGCGCCTCAATGTCTTCACGCCACGCCAGGAACCCCTGGGACAGACCATGACGAAGGCACAGGGGATGCGCCTGGAATACACCTTCCAGGCTACCACACCAGGCACCTACTACTTGCTCCTCAGCAACGCACGGCCCGGTGGAAGCCGTGATGCCTACGCGCTCGTCGTACGGTAAGAGACGGGCTCACAAGAACACCTCCGACCTCGCGTCAGGTCGGAGGTGTCTATCACCGCTAAATTTCCCCTCTCCGTATCGCCCGCGCCAACGCCTCGGCGGCGGAGTTCACGTGCAGCTTCTCGTAGATCTTCCGGAGATGTGAATCGATCGTATGCGGGCTCAGAAACAGAGCATCCGCGATCTGCTTCTGCCGGCCTCCCCGCTCCATCAGCCGCAAAATCTCCCGCTCGCGATCGGTCAGCTCATAGTCCTGCTCTACCGGTGGCTGTTTCTGAAAAAACTGCAACACCTTACGCGCCACCGGTGGCGACATACACATGCCTCCCCGATGCGCCTCGCGGATGCCATTGACGACTTCTTCAATCCCTGTCGACTTCTTCAAATACCCACAGGCACCGGACTCCAGCGCCGCAAAAACATCGTTTGCTCCATCCTGCTGGGTCAGCATCACAATCGCTACATCCGGAAGCCGCCGGCGCAGCTGCGCGGCGCCCGCTATACCCGACATGTGTCCGCCCACGCCTGAAGGGTCCAACCCGATGTCCATCAACACCACATCCGGTTCTTCACTCGCCGGCGTTTGGTCCAGCCGCGCCAGCATCGACTCACAGTCCGAAAACGCCGCCGTACACAGCATATCACGTACATCACGCAACGGTGCAAGCAGTGCCGCCCGTTGCGACTCACTATCCTCCACGATCCACACCCGGATCGACGAACGCGCCATGGGTTTCGGGTTTTTTTCCACTGAAACAACTTCCAGGTTAGTAACTTTCACCCAGCTATAACATAACGTAATCACGTGATTCTCCACCGAACGGTGACGGTAGTACCCATTCCGAGAGCGGTTGACACGTCAATATCCGCCCCGATCGCAGCAGCTCGTTCGCGCATGTGCCTTATCCCGTAGCCCCCGACAACGTCGGCAGGAACGAATCCCTTGCCGTCGTCGCGAACCAGGAGGGTCAATATGCCGGCTTCTATTCCAAAAAAAACCTCGACTCGCGCGGCGTTCGCATGATTCTGCACATTCGTCACAGCGAGCACCCCGATGGTGTATACATGCTCTCGCTCCCTCGACGCCAGGGGAAGATCCGGGATGAAATCCGGACGGACGAAGCTGGCGTTGCCCTCGGGGAACAGGCTGTAGACGTGGTCCTCAAGGCGATCGACCAGATGAACGAGACGATCTTTGCCCGGGTCGATCGCCCAGGTCGCGTCTCGGAAGTAGGCGCTTACGTTCCGGACGCTAGCCCAGACTTCTCGCATATTCTGTCGTATGTCGTCCCCGATTTGTTCGGACCGTGCCAGGTACTCCAGACGCAATACCACGGCCGACAGTTCGCCCCCGACCCTGTCGTGCAGAACCTTGACCATATCCTGCCGGCTCGCCTCTCGCTCGGATTCCACCCGCCGTTCCAACTGCTCTGTTTTTAGTTTGCTATTTAATTCACGCCGCGACCACCACAACACAAGCAGTACAACGGATGGCCAGAACACAAGCTGTACCCACCACCGCCAGAAGAACGGCGGCAAAATCGTGATGGACATCTTGGCGTGTTCATCGCTCCAAACGCCATCGCCGTTCGCGCCCTTAACGCGAAACGTGTACCTGCCCGGGTTCAATTCCGGGTAGCGGGCGAAGGCACTGGTCGTATGTACCCACCCTGCATCGGCACCCTCGAGATAATACGCAAACCGGTTGTCGCCCGGCGATGTAAACTCAAGGCCCGCGAAGTGGAAGGTAATTTCATTTTGATCGTGTTTGAGACGAACCGAGCCAGCTGTTTCGCCCGTCTCGTCAACCGCGTGCGGCTTGCCGAAGAGATCAAAACCCGTGATCGCCATCAACGGCGGTGTGAGATTGTCCTGAATCTCGGTGGGATAAAACGCGACAAGGCCGTTTTGCGTCCCAAAAAATAACTCCCCCCGCCGGCTCCGGTGGCAGGCCCCATCCAGAAAAGCAGCATCCGGCAACCCATCGCTGGCGGTGTAGGTCCTGGTAAATGCCCTCTTGTCGCCATCAAAAACCGACAACCCCGAGGCTGTCGCCACCCAGACATCCCGTCCCTCACCCGGCAACACACAGGCCACCGACGTGTGCGCCAGGCTATCGACCGTCGTATAGGCCGTTGTCATGCCAGTTTCCGGGTCCACACGGACAGCTCCATGGCCGGTGGTGGCGGCCCAGATCGACCCATCGTTCGCTTCCGTCATCGACACCACCTTATACCGGGCGGCCTGAACCGGAAGGTCGGGCACACTCGGGATCCGCTCGAACCGGTCCTCGTCAGCCAGAAAACGATTGATCCCGCCCCCCACTGTGCCTATCCAGAGATCCCCTTTTCGGTCTTCCAGGATGGGCCATACCGAATAATGACTCGGCCCCGCCGGCGGGCCAGCGAATTGAGGATACGTTACAAAGTCATCCCCGATCGGATCGTACCGCGCCAGGCCTCTGGTGACGGTGCCGACCCAGAGGCGTTGCCGGCTATCCTGAAATACCGTGTAGACCAGGGCGTCCGGCAGGCTCGTGGAATCTTTTTCAGCAGGAAGATATCGCCTGAATGCGCGCCGTTCGGGGTCGAATCGGTTGACCCCCCCGCCACCCGTACCGATCCAGATATGACCTGCGGTGTCTTCCGTGATGGACCATACTTCGTTGCTGCTGAGGCTGTCTTGTTCAGGGCGCCCTTCGAAGTGTGACCGCGTGCCGGCCTCCCGATCGAGCCGGTCCAGACCTTCTCCATATAACCCTACCCAGAGACCGCCGTCGCGCGCCTCGTGGATCGCGTTGACCCTGTGATGAGAAAGATGGAGGCCCGGTGCCTCGTGATCAGCGGTATATACACGAAAGGCCTTTGGCGATTGTCGTTTACTGAGGCCATTCCAGGTCCCGACGAACAACTCGCCCGATCGATCGACCAGCAGGGAGGTCGTCTGATTGTCGGATAACGAATGGGGATCGACTGGGTCGTGCCGGCTGCACGTCCAGGCCTCCGCGACGCCACCGTAGGCACAGACACCTTCTTCCCACGAGGTGATCCAGACGGTGCCGCCGCGATCCTGGGCAATGTCATAGACCCGGTAATCCATCATACTTATCCCTGCCCTCGGCCGGCGCAGGTACGCCCAGCGCCCTGTGGCAACGTCGAGTCGCACCACCCCACCGCCCAGGTTGCTGTACCACAGTGCGCCATCCGCCATCGTCTGAATGGCCGTGACGGGCAGGAGTGGCAGCGGCTCCGGGGTTTCCACGGGTAAAAACTGATCGGCGCGTGCATCGTAGCGTAGGAGTCCCTTACCCGTACCAGCCCACACCACGCCGGCGGCATCGGTATGGAGCGCAAACACATAGGGCAGGCCACGAGTCGTGTCGGTATCTAGCTCGTGGCGCACCAGGGTGCCGGCCAAAAGGTCGAAGCGCCACAGGCCGTTGGCAGTGCCGATCCACAGGGTCGCGGAATCCGACACGGCGAGGCTCATGATAATATTTCCACCCTTCGTAGGTGCACCTACCCGCTCGTCGAGGAATCGATCGACACGGTTGCTGCCGAAATCGATTCGATGGAGTCCATTGCCGGTCCCAACCCAGAGGCCTCCGCCGTACTCGAGCAGCGCACCCGGTTGCACGGCATCGTCCGTGAAATACTGGTCGCCCACTGGAAAACGCTTGAAGGAAACGCCGTCGTACCGATTGAGCCCGTCGTAGGTCCCTACCCAGAGAAACCCGCGGCTATCTTGCAGCACGGCGGTAACGGCGTGATTGGAGAGGCCGTCCGGGGTAGAGTAGCGTTCGAACCGCGGAGACTGTGCGTTGGCGCCGGCAACGAGGAACGCCAGGGACATTACGGTGCAAAGCCGGCGAATTGAATATGTCGGGATCCTCATAACACGAGCAGGTACTGAGTGTTGAGCGATTACCGGCGCTAAAATACGCGGCCAAGAACATACGATCAAAACCAGAAAGAGGCTATGGCCCGAAGCGAGAGAAACCGACGACCTGCGCACCACCCCTACCCATTGAGCCTTAAGCTGCGAACCTTAAACCACCTCCGAACATCCCCGCAGGCCAGGGCTATAAAGGCCTCCTTCAGCCAGCATCCGCCATGTACCTCTATCAGGAAAACCGCCGCTTCTTCGCCCAGATCGCGCACAGCACCGAAGAATTGGGCGCGGTGGAACTCACCGAACTTGGCGCGCGCGGCGTCTCTACCTCCTACCGCGGGATCTTTTTCGACGCCAACCCACCCTCGCTCTACCGCATCATCTACGGCTCCCGCCTCATTACGCGGGTGCTCGCGCCCATCGCGGCATTCCATTGCCACAACCCGGATTATCTCTACCGGACGGCCATGGGGATCGAGTGGACGGATTTCATGCGGGCCGATCAGACCTTCGCCGTCTCCGCGAACGTCTCCAACAGCAAGATTCGCCACTCGAAATACGCCGCACTCCGCATCAAGGACGCTATCGTAGACCAGTTCCGCGAGCGCACGGGGGGCCGGCCGGATATCGACACCCGCGAGCCGGATCTCTGGATCAATCTCTACATCGAAAACAACCACGCCACTATCAGCATCGACGTCTCCGGCGGCTCGCTCCATCGCCGCGGCTACCGGTTCGAGGGCGGCATGGCCCCCATGCAGGAAACCGTCGCCGCCGCCATCATTCGTCATAGCGGATGGCAGGGCGAAATGCCCCTCTACGACCCGATGTGCGGCTCCGGCACCCTGCTCGCCGAAGCCATGATGCATTACTGCCAGATCCCCGCCGGATTCCTTCGCACCCGTTTCGGGTTCGAAGGCCTGCCCGATTTCGAGCCCCGTCGATGGAAGGAAGTCAAGACCGAGATGGATGCCCGCATGCGACCGCTGCCGGAAGGCTTGATTGCCGGAAGCGACCTCTCCGTCGACGTGATCGCGATGGCCCGTGCCAACCTGGCCGTCCTACCAGGTTACGAGGCCATCCGCCTCGCCGTCACCCCCTACCAGAAACTGGGCGGCCTGGCGAATCGAACCATCGTAACCAATCCGCCCTACGGCCTCCGCATGGGCCGCGAGGAGAACCTCCACCTTTTCTATGCGGAGTTTGGCGACTTTCTGAAACAGCAGTGTACGGGCTCAAAAGCCTTTGTCTACGCCGGCGACCGCGACCTCCTCAAATCCGTTGGCCTCCGCCCCACCTGGAAAAAGCCCCTCGTCAACGGCGCGCTCGATGGCCGGCTCGCTTGTTATGAGATGTATTGACAAGGTTCTCATCATCTTTTCATCTCACCAGTAGAATTCCTCCATCACATTGTTTTATTATTGGACTGACCCACATCATTGTGTTGTTTGAGCGCTGCCTGCCGCACCTCCGGAAGACAAGCGTACTGCGACGGTTTTCTCGATCCACCCTCTGAGAGAAGCGCGGGGGTTAGACATGCCCCTACAGCATCAGTGCAGCGGCATCAGACTGGATCGAAAACTGTCTTTTACGATGACTAACAACAAGCATAACATCTCCCGCATCGACACGCGGGCGACCCACGGATGGCAAGTCCGTATCACGCGAAAATCGAACCCCTGCTCCAAGTTCTTCGCCGACCGCCAGAACGGTGGGCAACAGGAAGCCCTCCAGGCGGCTATCGCCTGGCGTGACGAGCAGCTGAAGTCCTCCCCCAAACTCGCCGGCCGGAGCATAGAGGAATCCCGAAAGGGGATCAAGACGGGCGTACCCGGGCTCATGGTGGGCTACGAGGAAGGCGCGACTGGAACGTTCCCTTATCTGAATGTATCCGTCCGCCGGCACGGCAAACTCACCACAAGGAGCGTTTCCATCGCGAAATGGGGGCTCCGGGCCGCACTCTGGAAGGCGTGTGTTGCCCTGGCAACGGCAACGATCGGTGACGGCAACCGCATGGCCATCCAGCGTGAAGCCCAGCAGCTGTTCAGCACCGCCTACCCCAATATCCAGGCAGCCATCGATCGCCCGGCCGGCACTTCGTACGCGTCGGATACGGTCGTGAAGGTCAGCGCGCTGGAAGCGGCTTGAGGCAACCGACTGAGGCGTGCTTCGCATTCCGTCTGCCCCTCGGAATCGGAGTGTGGCGAGTTTTTTATAACCACTTTTTGTGTCTGAAATAAACGACAAGTGCAATCGCGATGCCGGCCATGCCGGCGAGGACGATTGGGTACCCCAGTTTCCATCGTAGCTCGGGCATGTGATCGAAGTTCATGCCGTATAGCCCCACGATGAAGGTGAGCGGGATGAAGATGGTGCCGACGATCGTGAGGAATTTCATGATCTCGTTCATCCGCTGGTTCTGGCGGGAGAGATAGAGATCGGTGAGGCTGGCCAGGAAGTCACGCTGGGTTTCGAGGATCTCGATCACCTGGATGATGTGGTCGTGCACGTCCCGCAGGTACACCCGGGTTTTTTTGTCGAACAACCGATCCTCGTCGCGTTCCATGACCGCCAGCACCTCCCGAAGCGGCCAGATGGCGCGCCGGAGGTGAAGGACGTCTCGCTTGACATTGTTGATCGCGACGAGACCGCCGTCATGGGTATCGGCGAGGAGAGCGGACTCGATCTCGTCCATTCTATCCGTAACCCGCTCAACGATATGGAAATAGTGATCAACGACGGTATCGATCAAGACGTAGGCGAGGTAGTCCGCCCCCTGCTTACGAATGTTGCCCTTTCCCGTTCGGATCCGTTCAATGACAGGGGCAAACACGTCGCCGGAAAATTCCTGAAACGACAATACATACCGCGGCCCGACCACCATGCTGACCTGCTCGATCTCGAACGTCCCGTTCTCCCGCTCATGCACCATGTATAATTCGATGAACGCGTAGGTATCGTACGATTCGAATTTCGGGCGCTGGTTCGGGTTGACGATGTCCTCCATGACCAGCGGGTGGAGGCCGGCGATCGCGCCAATCGCCTCGATCACCGGCGCATCGTGCACTCCATCGACGTTCACCCAGGTCACGGTCGCCTTGTTAACCAGCACATGGCAGTCGGGTGGTGACGCTTGTAACGTCTCGTGTACCGTTTCGGCATCGTAATCGATGATGGAGATCTCAGCCGGCGTGGTGCGTGGCGAGCCGGTATACACCATGGTCCCGGGCGCCAGCCCCGGTTTTTTTCGTTTTCGACGGTGTCGCAACATGCGGAGTACGTAAGATTTGATGCGCGGCCAAGATACGATCCACGAGTATGTCGCGCAGAACGATGTCGACCGACGAAATATGCGCCCGCACTCTTCGCAGAACCGCTTTTCGGGACGAGTATAGTCTGAATCCACCCTTCAACGCTGCGGAAGTGCCGGCTGGCCCGGCTCCTCTATTGACCGTGTACCAATCACAACCCCCAACCTCCGCGCCTGCAAGCACCTTGCGGATCGACTATCGTATTTGAAGCTCGCATCATGGCCAATATCGAGCACGTTGAGATTTTACGGCAGGGCGTGGAGATCTGGAATCAGTGGCGCGACGAGCACCGAGCTATCCAGCCAGACCTTCACGGACTGAATCTGAAGGGCGTGGACCTCAGCGGGGCCAACCTGCGGGAAGTCAATCTCCTGGAGGCGAACCTCCAGGGCGCGGATCTGCGGTGGACGGACCTCATCAAGGCCAATCTGTTTGAGTGCGACCTGACCGGCGCACAGCTTTTCAGCGCGGACCTCACGCGGGCCAATTTTGTGCGGGCCAATCTCTTCCGCGCCAACCTCTGCCGCGCCCGCCTGCACAACGCGAACCTGAGCCGCGCCAACCTGACACGCGCAAATCTGGAGGAGGCCGACCTCAGCAAAGCCATCTTATTCCGCGCCCGTCTCATCGGTTCGAACCTGCGAAGCGCAAATCTGCAGGATGCCAACCTCAGCGAAGTCGACCTCAGCGGTGCGTTCATCGACGAAACGACGCGGCTGCGCGGGGCCAAGGATGTACTCGCCGGCATCAACGGGATTTACTCGTTCAGCACGGACTCGGCGGCGCTCATGTCGTCGACGCCTCGCGGCGATTCGATGCTCGGGCCCCATCCGGAAGCCGTACTCCAAAGCCTGACGCGGGCGCGTCGCTACCACGGGTTCTCCTTTGCGCTGGCTTTTGTCTCTCTGATGCTGCTCATCACGAACCCGCCGGAGCTCTCCATCTATACATTCGGGAGCATTCGCACGCCTATCGAGCGCTACACCCTGTTCGCGCTCATGTTCACGGCCGGCGTGTTGTCGTACGTAAAATCGTTCATGGAAGACGCCCTCGACGGGACGCGATACCTCCGCGACCGGGAGAGCGCCGTCAAAGTAGGCCGGTTTCCGTGGTCGCTCAGCCGATTCGCCGGCCAGCGGTGGGACCGCCGGCTGACCTCCTTGCTCATTCGCGCGGTGATGGCGTTCCACCCAGTCGTCTACCTGTTTTTTCCCCGTGTCTCCGTGCCCTGGTACGAATGGCTGCTCGGCACACTCATCCTTCTGTTTAGTGGGTGGATATTTTTCATCTCCCAGAAATTCCAGAAGCCGATCCTGTTCGACACGATGACCGAGCTGCATCGCAAAAGCGATATCAAGGTCTTATCTTCGAAGCTCGATGTCCTGATCGATCTGCTCCGCAAGCGCCGGCTCTGATGCCTGCTTGAATCCATCACAACTCCCACTCGCCGATGCTGCGTGCCCTGGACGATGCCTCCATCCTCGACCGCTACCTGGAAATCAAGGCGCAGCTCGCCGAACTCGAGGAAGAGCTCGAAGCGCTCAAGGCACCGCTCATTTACGCTCTGATGGAGGAGCCGAAAGAGCAGGCGCACTACAAAGGCTTTGAAGTGAGCCTCCAGCGTCGAAAAAGCTACACGTATTCGGAGAAAGTCCAGGAACTGGAAGACGTCCTGAAAGACGCCAAAGCGCACGAGCGGGACGCCGGCATCGCCGAGGTCTCAAAGGACCAGGCGATCCTGGTCGTGAAGACACTCAAACGCTGAAATCAGCCCACCGACTTGTCCGGCAACGTCGCCACGAACCCCAGCGTCCGGTCAATCCACGCCTCGAGCGCCGCATCGGATTCGATCCCCTCCACGCCCACATAGACGTACCCCTTCATGGGCTTTCCCGTGAAGTCCATCGGCCGTACGTGGGGCATAGCCAGACAGGCTGCGTGAGCCTCCGGCCCAACACGGGCCATCAACTCACTCCCGTTGATTCCGCAGAACATGTAGCCGCGATAGATGAACGCGAGGCCACCGAACATCTTTTTTTCGGTGACGGCCCCTTTTGATTGCATGTGGTCGCGCATGCGCTCCGCAAGTGCCCGGTCGTACGCCATGGTCGATTTAGTTAGGATCGTTTAGAATGATACGTCTCGGCTATAGCCCCTCAGGATAACGGCTGGTCTTCGCGCACCGATTCGCGACCGAGCGCTCGTGACGGCGAGGGTTCGGGGTCAAACATATGAATGCCGTAGCGCACGACGCCCCAGAGGATATCGCCCTGTTCGGAGTCCATCTCCAGGGCCGGCTCGCCGCCCGGCGCCGTCAACCAGGCCACGCCGGCACGGATGGTCAACCGGCGAACGAGCATCTCGCCCCTACAGTACGCCACCACCACGGCTCCCGCGCGCGGCGTCACGGATCGATCAACCACCAGCACATCGCCCTCTCGGATGCCATCCCCCGCCATCGCCTGACCATACGCGCGCACCAGAAACGTGCTCGCCGGTCGCTCGATCAGGTCATCCAACCGCAAGCGTGCCTCCAACCAGTCTTCCGCCGGGCTCGGAAAGCCACTGCCGGCCCGTTTTTGTGTAGATTCGCGATGAGCCACGTGTATCGATCGGTAGGGTGTGAACATCCAAAATCACACACATAACAAACATATGTCTGACCGGTTCCACGATCAGTCCCGCGTAAGCCGATAAACCAGCAGGGTGGCGCGCTGGGTGGCGATGCGTAGGGAAGCACGCACCATCCGTTCGCCCTCGGCGTGTGCGCCGCCCCCGTTGGGGCCGAGGCCCGCCAGGGCATCCGCAT
>JBGSPJ010000642.1:0-3592 GCA_041738655.1 Rhodothermales bacterium
CATCGCGGTCGTAGTCGCCGCCGGCGATGCCGCGGGCCACAAGCGCCTCGCCATGAAGCGGGCCCATCTCGGCGGCGCTGGCCCGGGTGAACGCCCCGTCGCCTCGATTGAGAAACAGATGCGCCGGCTGCCGGTAGGTCACGCCGTCCTGCCGTTCATGCACCGATTCGAGAATATGCCCGTTCGCGAGGAGGACATCGAGGTCGGTGTCGGAGTCGATGTCGGCCAGGAGTACGCCAAACGTAAGCGCCATCAGCGTGGCCGGCCCGATGCCGGACACGCCGCCGCGATCCCGAAAAAGGCCGGGCTCGGCTTCGCGGTACACGCCGACCATTTCCTCCGAAAAATTGCCGATGACGATGGTCGGCTCTCCGGTCTCGTCGAGCACCCCGATGTCGATCCCCATGCCGGCGCGGGCACGGCCGTTGTCGTCGTACGCCACACCGCTTGCCACGCCGCCCTCGGCAAACGTCCCATCCCCTCGATTGATGTAGAGCAGATTCCGCCGCGTATCGTTGGCGACGACGAAGTCCGGCCAGTCGTCTCCGTTCAGGTCGTACTCGGCCACACCGAGCGTCTTGCCGGGGTTGCCGGCGAGGCCGGCGGCCTCGGTGCGGTCGACGAAGCGCCCATCACCGGTATTGAGATAAAACGAGGCGCCGGCGCCGGCGTACACATGCGGCATGCAGTAATCGCGCGCCTGCCCGTCGGAGGTGCAGGGGTGGTCGGTTTCAGGGGTCCAGTGCACGTAGTGCCCTACGTAGAGATCGACCCATCCATCCCGATTCGCATCCAAAAACAGGGCGGCGGTACTCCAGCCCTGGCCGGCTACGCCGGCTTCCGTGGCGATGTCCGTAAACACGCCGCCGTCGTTCCGAAACAGGTGGTTGGCCCCCAGGGCCGTCAGGAAGAGATCCGCATCGCCGTCGTTGTCGTAATCGGCCGCTGTGACGCCGAACCCGTAGGCGGCGTACCGGTCGAGGCCGGTGGCGCGGGTGGCGTCCTCGAAGCGGCCGTCGCCCAGATTTCGATACAGCACGATTGCCGGCGGGGCAGATGTCTCGTTCTCCCACGTATTGCCGCCGACGGCGGCGATGTCCACCCAGCCATCCCCATCGTAATCGACGAACGAGGCGCCGGCACCATACGTCTCGGGCATCCATTTCTGGCCGGCGGCGCCGCGTTCGTGGCGGAAGGCGCCAAGGCCAGCCCCGGTGGTGACGTCGACAAAAAGGCCGGGCGCCGGCTCGGGAATCCCACTTCCGCATCCCACTACCATCGCCAACAGCAACGCCGCGGCGAGGGCCTTTCGGGGTATGAGCATCGGCCGCATCATGGCGCGTGCCGGTGTGTGCCGGCCTGTTTCCTGAATGGTGCCGGCGCGTAGGGCAGCGCTTCGATCGCTTCCCCCTCGACGGCCCGGAAATACCGGTTCACGTCGAGGGCCTCGTACACCTCGGTCGTCCGCTCCCGGTTGGGCCAGACGATCTCCAGCCGGTCGATCCGGACCGCATCGCCGAGGCCTACTTCCACCTGGAGGCTGGACGAGCCAAAGCTGCCTCCGTTGGAGACGTGGCGATGGATCTCACGGCGCTCCCCATTGGCGCGTGTTACGGTGAACCGGAGGCGGGCACCGATGGCCGAGCGGTTGGCGGTGCGACCTTCGAGCTGGACGACGGCCCACGCCGGCTTCGAGGCCGAATTCGGATGTTCAGGCCCCGGATTCTCGAACAGGGCATCCTGGAAGAAATCCCCCTCGAAGGCCCCGCCCATGACGGCGTAGATATCTTGATCCCCATCCCGATCCAGGTCGCCAAAGGCAATCCCGTGGCCTTTCTGGAGATGCCCGAACCCACTTTCGAACGTCACCTCGTGAAACGAATGGCCATCGCGGTTTAGAAACATCCGGTTGGGGACGAGCGACCGGTAGTCGGGCGCGCCAGTGCCGAAATAGGCATCGTCGAAGCCGTCGTTGTCGAGGTCGCCATAGGCGCCGCCCATGGCGTAGAGCACATGGTCGAAGTCGGCCGGCACGGTGACATCGGCGAAGGTGCCGTCGCCGTTGTTGCGGTAGAGGCGCGGCATCTCGGCGAGGGGTGGGAGTCCTAGGAACTCGCGGGCCAGGTCGGCGCCGGCGTCATCGACGCGGCGGAGGTCCGAGTTGCCGACGGCCAGGTCCTGCCAGCCGTCGTTGTCGAAGTCCCAGAACCAGACAGGGAAGCTAAAAAACGGCTCGTGGACGCCGGCCTTGCCGGCCGCCTCCTCAAAGCGCCAGTCGGCGATCGACGTCCCGCCGCGGTTGAGGTACAGCCGGTTCGGGCCGCCGAGGACGGAGAGGTAGAGGTCGGGCAGGCCGTCGTTCTGGACATCCCCCCAGGCGACACCCTTGACGAACAGCGACTCGTCGAGGCCGAGCCGGGGGGCTACGTCGGTGAAGGTGCCGTCGCCATTGTTCATGAACAACTCCGACGGGTTGGACATGCTTGGCGGGGTGTCGGTGGATTGCTGCCAGACGGAGAGCCAGCGGTTGCTGATTTCATTGCCGATATAGAGATCGAGCCAGCCGTCGAGGTTAAAATCGGCCCAGGCGGCGGCCTGGGTGGGGTGATAGGACAGCAGGCCGGCCTCCACGGTCACATCCTCGAAGGTGCCGTCGCCATTGTTCTTGAGCAGCGAATTGGGGATGGCGCCCGAGGCGCCGAGCCAGGCGCCGCGGAGGATGAGGATGTCCGAAAAGCCGTCGTTGTTGTAGTCGGCATGAACCACATTCAGTCCGCCGGAAAGCCCCTTCAGACCGGCGGCGTCGGTGGCATCCCGGTAGCCGCCCTGGCCGTCGCTGAAGTACAGGTAGACGGGGTCCTGAAGGCGGTGCGCGGCGAGGAAGAGGTCCAGAAACCCGTCGTTATTAAAATCCTCCATGGCCACACTGCCGGCGAGGTGCGCGTCGTTGAGCCCGAGATCGGGAGCGATGTTCGAGAAAAACGGCAGGGGCCCGTCGCCGGGAGCTAGGCCGGGGATGAGCCGGCTTTCGGGGGTGGCGTGGGGATACTGGCCGAGCGTCATGTAGGCCACGTTGAGCAGCCAGCGCGAGCGGTAGTCGTTCTGGACGACCTCCAGCAGCGATTCGTAGTGGGCGACGGCCTGGCGGGAGGCGGCGGGCCGGGTGTGGATGCCGCCGCCCTGGAGGGGCATGATGCAAGCTTCGGCGGCGTGATTGCCGATGCAGTTGAGTTGTTCGCCCAAGCGCAGGTAGGCGATGGCGATAAAATCGACGAGCCGGCGGCGATCGGCCGATCGATCCGCTGGGTTGCCATCCAGTTCCTCCAGCAGGGCCTCGAAAAGGTCGATAGCGCCGGCCGTGTCGCCGGCGTACAGCAACTCGACGGCCAGCGCGAGCCGCAGCGCATAGGTCCGGTCTTCGGGTGCCGCGTCCAGTTCACGACGCACGTCGGCCGCACGCTCGGTATTCATGTAGTAGTAGCGGGACGCATGCGTCGCGCTCGTATCGTACAGCGCGGCCAGGACCTCCACCATCCGGGCCGTCGAGGGCGCCATAGTTGGCGAGACGATCGGCGCCATCCGCGGCAGTGCG
>JBGSPJ010000664.1:0-26242 GCA_041738655.1 Rhodothermales bacterium
GGCGGCGCTGGTCGCGCCGCGCGCCGGCGATGTGTATCTGATGGATGTCAACAAGCCGTTTGGCAACACCGACGTGTTCACCTTCCGCGTCGCCGGCGAATTTATCGATCCGGCCGCCGCGCGGACCGCGTTTGAAGGGGAGGACCCGTATGTCGTCCCAAACCCGTACGTGGCCTCGTCCAGCTTCGAGCCCGAGCGGTTCGCCGTATCCGGCCGCGGTATCCGGCGAATGGAGTTTCGCGCCATCCCCGCCAACGCCACCGTGCGCATCTTCAGCGTCCGCGGCGAGCTCGTGCAGACGCTACACCACGACGGCTCGACGACCGGCATGGTGCCCTGGGATCTGCGGTCGAAGGATAGCCTCGAGGTAGCCCCCGGCCTCTACATCTTCCATGTGGAAGCCGAGGGCGCCGGCGAGTTCGTCGGGAAGTTTGCGATCATCAAATAAAGGGCGATGTCATGCGACAAGAAGGTACATTCATGACCATCTCCCGCCGCGTTGTATTCGCCGGGGCGTTGTTGATGGTGCTTGCGCCGGAAGCGATAGGGCAGACGAAGGTCGGCACGACGATCGGGCAGTTTCTGCTCATCGAACCCAGCGCGCGGATGTCGGCCATGGGCAACGCCGGCGTGACGATGTACTCCGAGGCATCGTCGGCCTTTTACAACCCCGGCGCGCTCGGGCACCTGAGCCAGTCGGACGCGCAGTTTTCCTACGGCCAGTGGCTGGCGGACATCACGCACAACTACGCCGGCGCGGCGCTTCGGCTGGGCCAAACGCACACCCTGTTCCTGTCCGTCACCTCGCTCAACTCCGGGGAGATGGACGTGCGGACGGTCGAGCAGCCGCTTGGCACTGGCGAGCGCTTCAGCGTGCAGAACCTGGCGTTCGGCCTCGCGTACGGCCGGCGCATCACCGATCGGTTTTCGGCCGGCGTGCAGGTGAACTTCATCCAGGAACGCATCTGGCACAGCAGCCTCCAGGCCTTCGGGATCAACGTCGGCGTCCTCTATCAGCTGCCCTTCCGGGCCTACCTGGGCGCCAGCCTCTCGAACTTCGGGACGCAGGGCGCTTTCGACGGGCGCGACCTCCGTATCCGGTTTGATCAGGACCCCGACCGCTTCGGCGACAACTCGAGTCTGCCGGCGGCGCTCTACACCGAGTCGCACCCGTTGCCCATCCTGTTTCGCGTAGGCATCGGCGTGCCGCTCCAACTCGGCGATATGAACAGCTTCCATCTCGCCGTCGATGCCTCCCAGCCGAGCGACAACACCAGCAGCCTGAGTTTTGGCGGGGAGTGGACGTTCATGCGCACGCTCTCGCTCCGCGGCGGGTACCAGAACCTCTTTCAACAGGATACCGAGACCGGGCTCACACTTGGCGTCGGGCTCCAGTATGGCCTGACGCACTACCAGGTGCGGATCGACTACGCCTGGAACGATTACGGCGTCGTGGGCGATGTGCAGCGGTTTTCGGTGGGGGTCGGGTTTTGATCCCACGCCAATCACGTCCGGGGGCCATAATGGGTAGGATGATCCAGGTATTCGTAGGCTTGCTGATCGGTCTGTCGTTTGGGGCATCCGAGGTCCACGCCCAGCCGGCCCCGCCGGCGCGGCTCGTCCAGCGCTCGGGCGACCGGACCGTCAACCTCCACTGGAACGCCAGTCCGGAGACCACCATTAAAGGGTACCGGATTTTTAAGTCGACCGATTCGACCGCGGTGTTTGACAACCCGCTCCCGGGGGTCTTCCGGGCGTCGCACTACGTCGATTTTAACATCGACAACGGTCAGCCCTATTTCTATGGCGTCCACGCGGTGGACACCGACGATCAGGATAGCGGCGATTCCGGCGTCGTACGCGCGGATCCGGGCGAGTTGGACGAAGAGGCCTTCCTCAGCCTCGTGCAGCAGACGGCCTTTGACTTTTTCTGGTACGAGGCCAACCCCACGAACGGGCTCATCCGGGACCGCAACACGACCGGCTCGTCGGCCAGCATCGCGTCGGTCGGCTTCGGGTTGTCGGCCATCGTGGTCGGGGTCGACCGCGGGTGGATCACGCGGGACGAAGGCGTGCAGCGCGTGCTGACGACACTGCGCTTCTTCTGGGAGAGCGAACAGAGCACGGCGGTGGATGCCACCGGCTACCGCGGGTTTTATTACCACTTTCTGGATATGGAGAGCGGCAAGCGGAGTGGCACGACCGAGTTGTCGACTGTCGATACCGCCCTGCTGCTCGCCGGCATCATCCATGCCGGCGCCTACTTTGACGCCGCCGACCCCGCCGAGGTCGAAATCCGCGCCCTGGCCGACTCGATCAACAGCCGGGTGGAGTGGACCTGGGCCCGCGTCCGCCCCCCGCTCATCAGCCACGGGTGGCGGCCGGAGGGTGGCTTCCTGGCGTTCGACTGGGGCGGCTACAACGAGGCGATGATCGTCTACCTGATCGCCCTCGGCTCCCCCACCTATCCGGTTTCGACGTCCGCCTGGCCGGCGTGGACCAGTTCGTATACCTGGGGCACCCACTACGGCTACTCGTTTGTCGTTTTTCCGCCGCTATTCGGCCATCAATACACCCACGCCTGGTTTGATTTCAGGGGGATCCAGGATGCCTACATGCGTGGCCGGGGGATCGATTACTTCGAGAATTCGCGTCGCGCCACGCTGGCCAACCGGGCGTATTCGATCGCCAATCCGCTCGGGCGCGTCGGCTACGGCGAAAACGTGTGGGGCCTCACGGCGTCCGACGTGCCGGGAGGCTATAGCGCGCGCGGCGCTCCGCCGGCACAGAACGACGACGGTACCCTGGCTCCCACGGCGCCCGGCGGATCCGTCCCGTTTGCCCCCGCCGAGACCATCGCCGCGCTCCGCCATCTGTACGCGACCTATCGCACCCAGATCTGGTTTCATTACGGCTTCCGCGACGCCTTCAACCTCGGGCAAAACTGGTTCGCTACCAGCCATATCGGGATCGATCAGGGGCCTTTGGTGCTGATGATCGAGAATTACCGCACGGGGCGGGTCTGGGACGTGTTCATGCAGAGCGATGTGGCGCGGCAAGGCCTCGAACGGGCGGGCTTTGTGCCGACGGGCACGGCGGTGGAGCCGGGTGTGGCCGTGGCCGAGATCAAACTATCCACGTACCCGCTGCCGGCGCGCGACCACGCGACGGTGCAGTTCGAGCTGACGGGGGGGGTGGAGTCGGTCCGGATCATCCTGTACGATCTGCTCGGCCGGCCCGTCCGGCAGGACGCGGCCAGCTGGCTACCGCCGGGGGTCCACACGAAGCGGATCGAGCGGGGCGGCCTGGCCGCCGGCGTGTATATGGTCCTGCTTGAGCGTGCCGGCGAGGCGCCGGTCCGTGCCACCGTGGTTTTTAGATAATCGGAAGCTGCTGCGAGTTGTGTCTGGCTTACCATTAACGCATCGCGTAGCGATGCAGCACAATAGCCCCCGTCCTTCAGGGCGGGGGCATCGCGATACGGACACCGCCCCCGCATTAATACGACGACCGTCTTGACGGTCGGACTTACGCAAGTAAATGCGGGGGCTAAACTACGGCGTCGCGATGCGACGCCTGAGGATCGCGTGATACGTAAGCCAGGAATAAGGGAGGCTTTTCGAAATCTCAACAGTCTATCAACCCTGCACCACCCGATGCACACGATCCTCCGGATACCGGCGCTGGTTGCCCTGCTCGTCTCCGTGGCGGCCTGCGAGCCGGCGATGCAGCCGCCGGCTGTCATCCCCGTCAGCGACGAGGCCTTCCTGGACGACATCCAGCAGCGCACGTTCGCCTGGTTCTGGGAGACGACCGCCGACACGACCGGCCTCGTGCCGGATCGCCACCCGTCACGCACCTTTTCCAGTGTCGCGGCGATCGGCTTCGGGCTGACGGCCTACGGGATCGGGGCCGAACGGGGGTATGTCACCCGCGAGGAGGCCGCCGAGCGTACCCTGGCCACGCTGCGGTTTTTCTGGGAGGCGCCCCAGAGCAACGCGCCCGCCGGCGTGATAGGCCATCGGGGGTTTTATTATCACTTCCTCGAATTCGAGACCGGGCATCGGTTTCGCCAGACCGAGCTATCCACCATCGACACCGCCCTGCTGATGGCCGGCGTCCTCTTCGCGCAGTCGTACTTCGACCGCGACGCGCCGGCCGAGGCGTCGATTCGCGCCTATGCGGATTCTCTCTACCGCCGTGTCGAGTGGCCCTGGTTCCAGCGAGGCCGCGCGCCGCTGCTGACGATGGCCTGGCATCCGGAGACGGACGCCTTCGGGCAGGCCGCCTACCAGGGGTACAACGAGGCCATGATCCTCTACTTGCTCGCCCTCGGGTCGCCCACGCATCCCATCGAACCCGATGCCTGGGAGGAGTACACGAGCACCTATACCTGGGGGGATTTTTACGATCAGGAGCATCTGCAATTCAGCCCGCTGTTCGGACACCAGTACAGCCACGTATGGGTGGATTTCAGGGAGATCCAGGACGGGTATATGCGGGATAAGGGAATCGATTATTTCGAGAACTCGCGCAGGGCGACGTATAGCCAGCAAGCCTACGCCGTCGCCAACCCGGGCGGGTTCGCCGGCTACGGGGAGACCCTCTGGGGGCTGACGGCCAGCGATGGGCCGGCGGACGAGGAGCGCCTCGTCGGCGCCGACACCGTGCGGTTTCATCGCTACTGGGCGCGCGGCGCAAGCCTGGAACACATCAACGACGACGGCACCATCGCCCCGACAGCCGCCGGTGGGGCGATCGCGTTTGCGCCGGAGATCGTGATCCCTACCCTGCGCGCCATGCGGGAAACCTACGATGCGCATCTTTACAACGAATACGGCTTCGCCGATGCGTTTAATCCCATCTACACCTTCGTGGAGGGAGATATCGAGTTTGGCCATGTCGACCCCTCGCTGGGGTGGTTCGACAGCGATCGGCTTGGGATCGACCAGGGTCCGATCGTAACCATGATCGAAAACCACCGCAGTGGGATGGTCTGGGAAGTGATGAAAAGAAATCCCTACCTTGTGCGCGGCCTGTGCCGCGCCGGCTTCGCCGGCGGCTGGCTGGACGGCCGCTGCTCCTGATCCTCTCCCCATCCCCCGTTCCCGTTATGAGGCATTCGCTCCAGGCCCTGCTCGTGCTGCTGACCTGCTCGGCGCTTGGAATCATCTTACCGGGCGCCTCGCCGGCTCCAATCCAGACCCGGGCGCCGCGCAATGTCGTCTTCATCCTGAGCGATGACCACCGGCACGACTTCATGGGCTTTCATCCCAACGCCCCGGATTTCCTCGAAACCCCGAATCTGGACCGGATGGCGGCCGGCGGGGTGCATGTCCGTAACGCCTTCGTCACCACGGCCCTCTGTTCGCCCAGCCGTGCTTCCATCCTCACCGGCCAGTACTCCTACCGTCACGGCGTGGTGGATAACAACCGCCCGCTTGCCGAGGGTACCCGATTCTTCCCGCAGGATCTCCAACAGGCCGGCTACGAAACCGCCTTCTTCGGCAAATGGCACATGGGTGGCGAAAGCGACGACCCGCGCCCGGGGTTCAATCACTGGGAGAGTTTTCGCGGCCAGGGCACCTACTACGATCCCGTGCTCAATATCAACGGCACGAGGAGCGAAGTGGAGGGGTACACAGCCGACATCCTGACGGACCATGCGCTGGCCTGGCTCAGTGACCGGCCGGCGGAGAAGCCGTTTTTTCTCTATCTCTCCCATAAATCCGTCCACGCCGAGTTCGAGCCGGCGCCCCGGCACCTCGGGCGCTACGACGATGCGATACTACGCTACCCGCCCACGATGGCCAATACCGAGGAGAATTACCGGGGCAAACCCCACTGGGTGCGCGCGCAGCGGTACGGGTGGCACGGGGTCGAGCACATGTACCACGGCACCATGGACTTCGACACGTTCTACCGCCGCTATTGCGAAACGCTGCTCGGCCTCGACGATAGCGTCGGACGCGTGCTCGACTACCTCGAAGCGACGGGTCAGATGGCGAATACGCTCGTCGTCTACATGGGCGACAACGGGTTTTCGTTCGGCGAACACGGGTTGATCGACAAGCGCCACGCCTACGAGGAATCCATGCGCGTGCCGATGCTGGCGTACGCGCCCGGCTTTATCCCCGCCGGCTCCGTCATCGACCAGATGGTGCTCAATATCGATATCGCCCCGACGATCCTCGAACTCGCCGGCCAGCCGACGCCTGGCCGTATGCAGGGGCGCTCTTTTCTCCCACTCCTCCAGGGCCGGGAGGCGGCCGGCTGGCGGATGGAGTTTGTCTATCAATATTTCTGGGAATACAACTTCCCGCACACCCCGACGGTATATGCGCTGCGAGGGGACCGGTACAAGTACATGTATTACCACGGCATTTGGGATCAGAACGAGTTGTACGATCTCCAGACCGACCCGCTCGAGACCTTCAATCTGATCGACAGCCCGGAGCACCAGGATGTCGTTGAGGCGATGAAAGACCGCTTATTCGATGTGCTGGAGGCGGAGGATGCGGTGGACATCGCCTTTCGCCGGCCGGCGTATGGCCAGCAAGACCAACGAAAGTTACACGATTAGGAGCGCATGGTAGAACCGTACGTGATGTCGGCGGATGTGGCCGGAGACGACCTGCCGATGCTTCAGGGGCCGCAGTCGCGCCAGTCCGAGTTGCTCCGCGCCATCCGGATTTTTTTTGAGCTGATCCGCGGCTTTCGGGTGCTGCACTTCGTGGGGCCCTGCGTGTCGGTGTTCGGGTCGGCCCGGTTCAAGGAGGATCATCCATACTATGTCCTGGGCCGCGCCCTCGGGGCCGAACTCGTCAGGGCTGGCTTTACCGTCATGACCGGCGGTGGCCCGGGGATCATGGAGGCGGCTAACCGGGGAGCAAAGGAAGCCGGCGGGATGTCGGTGGGGTGTACGATCGAGCTGCCGCACGAGCAGGCCGACAACCGGTACCTCGACCGCAGTGTGCGCTTCAAACACTTCTACATCCGGAAGCTGATGCTGGTGAAGTACTCGTACGCCTTCATCGTGCTGCCCGGCGGCTTCGGAACGCTGGACGAGTTGTTCGAAACGGCCACGCTGGTGCAGACCCGCAAGATCAGGCAGTTTCCCCTCGTGCTCGTCGGCCGTGAGTTCTGGGAGCCCATGATCGCGTTCATGCGCGACCGCCTGGCGGCCGAGGGGACGATCGATGCGACGGATATGGACTATTTCTTTGTGACGGATTCGCCCGAAGAGGCCGTGCGGCATGTTCGGGACGTGGCGATGGCGCGCTTCGGACTCACGTATGGCGCCCGTGTGAAGCGTAGATGGTTTCTGGGGGAAAAATGAGGGAGCGAGGGTACGAAATTATCCGGGAATGTGTCTATTAAGGTATAGCAAGATGCCCGGCAACAAAAACCCGAAGGGTCTCCAAGACCCTTCGGGTTTGCTCACACAGTCCTCGACTGCCATGTCCAAGCCCATTCCTTTGCAATACGGTTCGTACTACCACATCTTTAACCGGGGAAATAACCGCCAGAACCTGTTTATCGAGGAGCGGAATTTTTCCTTCTTTCTCGACAAATACTGGCAGTACATCCCTCCCGTCGCCGATACCTACGCTTATTGCCTCCTCTGGAATCACTACCATTTCCTCGTGCGCATCAAGACAGAAGACGAGCAGCGAACCTGGTGGGCGGAGCATCAACATCAGTCGCCGGAAACCGCGCGATTAAAAACACCGAGCCAGCAATTCAGCAATCTGTTCAACGGATACGCAAAGGCCATCAATAAAGTATACCAGCGCACTGGATGTGTTTTTGAGCATCCCTTCCACCGGGTCGAAGTCACGAAAGACCCCTATTTTACCCACCTCGTGCTTTATATCCATCAAAACCCCCGCCGCCACGGGTTTGTCGAAGATTTTCGGGATTGGCCCTACACGTCCTACCATGCGCTCGTTAACCGGGGCGATTCGCCCCTGCAACGCGACGACGTGATCGACCGGTTCGAAACGGAAGACCGATTCAAAATGGCTCATCGCCTGGCAGACAACGCCGGCTTCTAACGCATGAAACGCACCATTTTTGTGCTCATAGGCGTCGTGTTCGCGCTCGCCATCACCCTGGGCCCTCGGCCCGTGGTCGACGAGACCATCCACGCGCTCGACCTCCCGGCCGATCTCGACGCCTACCTCGCGCAGTCCGAGGCCGGCTACCCGGACCTCATCCCCGGCGCCGAAAAAACGATCGTCTGGGCCTCGCCGGAAAAAACGCGCACGCCCGTATCCGTCGTCTACCTGCACGGCTTCTCGGCCACGCGCCAGGAGACCCGGCCGCTGTCGGATTCCATCGCCGCGGCGCTCGGGGCCAACCTCTTCTACACCCGCCTCGCCGGCCACGGACGCAGCGACGACGCCATGGGCGAGGCCTCGATCAACGACTGGCTCAACGACACCATAGAGGCCTATGCCATCGGTCGGCGGCTTGGCGAACGCGTTGTGGTCATCGGCACATCCACCGGCGGCACGCTCGCCACCTGGCTGGCCGCCCGGCCGGATGTCGACGACCTTCTCGCCGTCGTTCTCGTCTCTCCCAACTTCGGCCCGAAAGACCCGACCTCCCGCCTGCTCCTTTGGCCCTGGGGGACCCAGCTTGCCCGCATGGTGGTGGGCCCCTATTACACCTGGGAGCCGGCGAACTTCGGGCATGCCCGTTTCTGGAAAACCCGCCACCCGAGCAGCGCGCTCGTCCCGATGATGGGGCTCGTCGACCTCGTCGACGGGCTCGACTTCGCGCGTATCACGCAGCCGCTCCTCGTCGTCTACTCCCCGAACGACCAGGTGGTGAACCCGGCGCTGATCGCTAAAGCGTATCCCCGGTTCGGGTCGCCGATCAAGGAGATGGTCACGCTCGATGATGTGGGCGACCCCTCGAATCACGTCCTCGCCGGCGACATCCTCTCGCCCGACGAGACCCTGCCCATGGCCCGCCGGGTCGTCGATTTTCTCCAGCCGCTTCTGACCGGGTCGGGAATCAACTGACGACGCCGGCGCGGCGCGGCTTCAGCCATTTCAGCCAGGCAAACGCCAGCATGCTGGCCGCCGCGAACACAAGCCCCAGGGTGATCGCCGGCGCGGGAAGGGGGATGCCGGCGCGTGCGACGAGGCCCATCCCCGCGGGAATCGCCGCGAGACGCGCCAGTTCCAGGGCCGAAAGCCACCCGTTTTTGTGCTCAAAGAGGAAGCCGAACATCAGGGTCGTCACCAGGATCCAGAGTGCGTAACAGGCTTTGGTGATGGGGTCCAGACCGGCGTGCTGGAAGAAGTACAACGCGTTGATGAGCAGCGCGCCGAGGAATTGGATGAGCACGTAGGTGTTGATTTCCCACGCATCGCGCACGTCGTATTTCTGGTACGTGGCCTCGACCGGCTTTACCGCCGCGGCCCCGCCGAGGTACGCCGGCAACCAGCCCGGGCGGTTGAACAGGATTCGAAAGGCGTCGCCGATGCTTCGCGCTTTACGCACCACGCGCGCGAGATCGATGTAGTGGGCGAAGTTGGCGTACACCGGATTCCAGCTTTTGAGCGGCGTCGTGATGCCATAGTGCGGGCGCTCCTGCTCCTCGGTGAACGTCCCGAAAAACCGGTCCCAGACGATAAACACGCCGGCGAAGTTTTTGTCGATATACTGGGGGTCCCGCCCATGGTGCACGCGGTGGTGCGACGGGGTGTTGAAGACGGCCTCGAACCACCGCGGCATCTTCCCGATATGCTCGGTGTGGATCCAGAACTGGTAGAGGAGATTGATCCCGCCGACAAAGACGAACTGCATGGGATCGATCCCCAACAAGGCCATCGGGAGGTAAAACGGCAGCCCCCAGATGAATCCCGTCGAGGTTTGCCGCAGCGCCACCGACAGGTTAAAGTCCTCGCTCTGGTGGTGCACCACGTGGCCGCCCCAGAAGAGGCTGATCGTGTGCGCCATGCGGTGCTCCCAGTAGTAACACAGATCCCACAACACAAATGCGATAGCAAAGGTCATCCAGGTTCGCGGCAGTTCCATCAGAGCGAAATGCTCGAATACCAGCGTATAGACGCCGATCCCGAAGAGCGTCAAGAACGTATTGGTGAGTTGCTGCAGCGTCCCCGTGCTGATGTTGGTGACGGCGTCGTTGAGGCGATAGGTGGTGCGGTGGGTAACCGACTCGTACACCAGCTCCGCGGCCATCAGCGTGAAGTACATCGGGATGGCGATGATGACGGGGTTGAGGTCCATGCGGCGCCTGCTCGTGGGGAGGTCTTGGGGGGTACAAGGTACAGTAAAAAATGCCTCACCCGCCACCAACAAAAAACGCCTCCGCGGCCTGAGCCGCGGAGGCGTTCGAGTCTTACTAAGCAGTTAGGTCTGGAAGGCTTTCGGAATAAATTTCAAAGCCAAGGCCGGCGGAAAAATTTCGCAGATCGAGGCGCGCGACAAGGCGCGAATGAGGCGTACTCAGGTACGCCGCAGTGAGCGGCGAGGAGCGGAACGACGATATGCGGAATTTATCAACGGCCTACTAGAGCTGCGGCAGGACCACCCGGTCGATCACATGGATCACACCGTTCTTCGCCGTGATGTCGAACAGGCCGGCGCCGACGAGGATGTTGGCGGAGCGACCGTTGGCATCGACGAGGGCGGCGTTGGCGGCGTCGACATGGAGCGTGCCGCCCTGGAGCGTCGGGATATACTCCGAGCCCAGCACGCGGCCCGAGAACCAGCGGCCGTCGGCCACGTGGTAGAGGAGGACCGTCGTGAGGGTGGCGTCGTCGATGTCGTCGAGCCCGCTGAGCCCGAGTTCACCCAGGAGCGCGATAAAAGCGGCGTCCGTGGGGGCGAAAACGGTCTTCGGATCTTTCTCGAGGAACGGGCCGACGAGGTCGACGCGGGTGAGGGCGGCCAACAGGACCGAGAATTCGCCGGTCTTGGCGTTGACGTCCAGCACGATTTCGGCGATCGTCTGCTTGGTGCGCTTCGACTCGTCCTTGATGCGATCGCTGGCGGAAGCGGTTACGTCGAGCGACTCAGATTCCTGCACACTGATCGGATCCGAGCAGCCGGCGAAGAGAAAGAGGGCGAAGGCGAACGTAAAAATACGGGTCATCATACGGGTTCTGTAGGTTTTCGTTTGGGCAAAGATATCCCCGCTCTAATCCAGAGATTGGGTGTAGATAACGGGCTTGTGAGTACTGCAACGGGAGGAGAGGGTGGAAGCCTTCGGCGCCTGTTCCCTCGTCGGGGCCGTGCTTTCGTGTGTGCAGTCGTTGTCAGTACACAAGGAAAAAAAAGAGTGACTATCGACGCCCCCGTGGTCTCCTGAAATCATTTCGGAGGGGTCATCCGCCGGCTCTGGAACGCCTTTTCTTGTCTGGGTTCAGGGTCTGGTTTTTCGCGCGACGAGGGCCGGGTCCCAACCATGTAGTCCCACCACCCATGAACCAGGCCGAAGCGCGTCACATCCTGAATCTGTGCAAAACCCATCACTTACCGAAACCGCGCCGGGAGTCAGACCGAGGGAATGAGGGAGGGTACCAACTCGTCTGGAAAACACAACGCCTGCACGTGGCGTATACCGACTTCGATGCGGCCGTGCACTTCTGTCGGTCGATGTTTGAGGAGCGCCGGCACGGCGCGCGATCCCTCTAGGCAGGAGAATTTACATCTTTAACAAGGCTTTAGCACCCGCTTAACCCACCTCGTGGACCGGGCCGATATCTTGTCCAATCCCGGTAAGACTATTCTCCCTTTATATACCCTCATGCAAACCCTCATGCCCCGCCGGCCTCATATCCGGCGCGTGGCGGCTCCTGGAGCTGCTTCTTCCAATTATTGCGTTCCTGTGGCGGCGGCTCGCCGTGTGACGCTGTTCGCCGCGCTTGCTCTGTTTGTTATGGCCGGTTGTGGAGGGGGTGAGGCGGAGACCGCCGGCCCTGGTGGCCCCGGCGGTCCGGGAGGTCCAGGAGGTTTCGGAGGGTTTGGAGGTCCGGCCGTCACCCCGGCGGTCGAGGTGGTTCAGGCGCAGTTGGGGTCGCTACCGCTTGAGGAGCGGCTGGTTGGCATTGTAAAGGCGGACAATCAGGTTGAGATCTACCCCGAGCTTACGGCGCCCATCGCCGAGGTGCCGGTAGAGACGGGTGATCTCGTACGGCAGGGGCAGGTGCTTGTCCGCCTGGAGGCGCGCCAGTTCCGGGAGCAACTCAATCAGGCGACGGCCAGCTTCCGGATTGCCGAGGCGGACGCGAAGCAGGCCGAGGCCAGGCTGCGCGAATTGACGTTGCAGTTCGAACGCACGGAGTCGCTGGCGGCCAAAGAGCTGGTTTCCGTGCTCGATCTGGAGACCCAGCGGGCGCAGGTGGATGCCGCGCGCGCCAGCTACGAACGGTCGCAGGCGCAGGTCGATCAGGCACGCGCGACGGTCCAGGAGCGCGAAACCAACCTCGCACGGACCGAGATCCGTGCACCCATCAGTGGCCGCATCGGGCAGCGTAGCGCGGAAGTGGGCATGCGCGCGAACGGCAACGTCCCGCTGTTCACGATCGGTAACCTGGACAATGTGCGGATCGAAATCTCCCTGACCGAGAACATGCTCGCGTACATCAGCCAGGGGCAGACCACCCGTATTTCCAGCGAGGGGTGGACCGATACGTCAGTCGTCCGGCCCCTGTCGCGCATTTCGCCCTTCCTCGAAGCCGCTTCGTTCAGCACGACGGCGGAGATCGACGTGCCGAATGCCGGCGGGCTCTTTAAGCCGGGCATGTTCGTCAACGTGGACGTGTATTACGGCGAGAGCGAGCAGGCCACGATCGTTCCGATGAGCGCGTTGTATGAGGACCCTGCTTCCGGTCAGGTCGGCATTTTTGTGGCGACGACGCTCGGGGTGGAGATCCCCGTGGACATGCCGGGCTCCGATGACGAGAAGATGCCGCTGACGGAGCCGACGCCGCTGGAGTTCCGGCAAGTCGAGGTCATCGCCGAAGGCCACGACCTCGCCGGCGTGGCCGGCATCGAGCCCAACGCCTGGGTGGTGACGCTCGGCCAGCACCTGCTCCGGGGCGAGAAGCCCCAGGCTCGGGTACGAGCCACGACCTGGAAACGCCTCATCGCGCTCCAGAACCTGAAGCGCGAGGATCTCCTCGAACAGTTCCTGGAGAAACAACAGCGCATGGCCAAATCTGGCGAATTTAAGCACATTGCCGTGGACACGTCGCCCTGAACGGGGGCCGGCGTACGACTTCAGATCCCGTGAAACCGAGTCAATCGAAACCCAGTCCATCAAGCGTATGAGCTTCCTTACCGACGTTTCGATCAAGCGGCCGATCGCTACCACCATGTTCTACCTGGTGATCATCACCCTGGGACTGGTCGGGTTGCGGTATCTGCCGGTTGACCTGTTGCCGAACATCGAGTTTACCCAGTTGTCGGTAAGCACGAACTACCCGAACGTCGGTCCGGAGGAGATCGAGACGATCATCACGGACCGTATCGAGAACGCGGTGGCGAGTGTTCCGAACATGGAACGTGTCACGTCTCGGTCGCAGGACGGCTCGAGCCGCGTCACGCTGGAGTTTGCCCGCGGGGTCGACCTCGCGGAGGCCTCCAACGACGTGCGCGACGCGATGAACCGGGTCATCAACCAGCTCCCGCCGGAGGTCGATCCGCCGCGTCTGTTTAAATTCGACCCGAACAGCTTCCCGATCATCATCATCGCGGCGAAGTCCTCCCGCCATCTGGAAGAGCTGACGCGTATCATCGAGCGCGACCTCGCCCAGCGCTTCGAACGCATCCCGGGGGTGGGTTCGATCAACCTGTTCGGCGGCATCTACCGGGAAATCCGGGTGGAGCTGGATCGCGATCGCCTGAAGGCGAGCGGGCTGACGGCTATCGACGTTCAGCAGGCGATCTCGCAGGAAAATAGTACCCTGCCCGGCGGCAATATGAAGCAGGGGCTGAGCGACATGTACGTGCGCACCCGCGGCGAATACACGGACGTGGAGCAGATCGGACGCACCGTCATCCGTGTTGTCAACGGGAAGCCCATCCGCGTGCAGGATGTCGCTGAGGTGCGCGATGGCTACGAGGATGCCTTCAGCCTGGTGGAACTGGACGACGTGCCGATGATCCGGTTCGCGGTCCAGAAGCAGTCGGGCGCGAATACGGTGGCGGTGGCAGAAGAGATCAAGGCCGAGGTCGAACGCATCAACCTCGAACGGGCCGACCTGGAACTGAGCGTCATCAGCGACCAGAGCACGTTCATCCAGCAGTCGATGGACAACGTGCAGAGCTCGGCGCTGTACGGGGCCATCCTGGCGCTCTTCATCCTGTACCTCTTCCTGCGCAACGGATCGACGACATTTATCATCTCACTTTCGATTCCAATCTCGGTCATCGCCACGTTTGGCGTGCTCTACTTCAGCGGCATGACGCTGAATCAGATGACGTTCGGCGGGCTGGCGCTCGGTATCGGCATGATGGTCGATAACGCGATCGTCGTGCTCGAGAATATCGTCCGGCTTAGAGAAAGTAAGGGCGAAACGGCGCGAACAAGCGCACTGGTAGGCACCAAGCAGGTCACCGGCGCCATCATCGCATCGACGCTGACGACGTGTGTGATCTTTATTCCGCTAGCCTTTGCACAGACGACCTCCGGCGCCCTCTTCCAGTCGCTGGCCATCGTGATCGTGTTTGCGCTGCTCTGCTCGCTGGTTGTGGCGCTGAGCCTTGTGCCGATGCTGTCGAGCCGGTACCTGTCCGTCGGTAAGAAAAACGGCAAGGATGGCGAGCCGGCGAAACGTTCACGCATCGGGGCGTTCTTCGATCGGCTCGAGAACCGCTATGCGAATGCCCTGAAAACCGCCATCAAGCATCGCCCGACGGTCTTTATCGTCGCCATCGTGCTGGTGTCTCTGTCGGCGTATTTCTGGACCAAGATCCCGGTGGAGCTCGCTCCGCAAACGGATGCCGACGAGATCAGCATCGACATGGAGATGGCGGAAGGGATGAATATCGCCGTCGTCCGCCAGTACCTGGATGAGTTGGCGCTGGTCGTGAAAGCGATCATTCCGGCGGATCAGGTAAAAGATTTCACCACCGAGGTGCGCAACGGCGACGCGCAGGTCGAGGTGACCCTCGTCGACGCGGCGAACCGCCGGGTGAACAGCACCCAGCTGGCCGATGAGATCCGCGACGCCGTCGCCGGCCTCATCCCCGGCGCCGAAATCCGGGTGCAGGCGCAGTCGGGCCTGTGGATTCTGAACCGCCTCTTCAGCTCGAGCGACGATGCCGAAGCCGTACAGATTGAACTGCGCGGGTACGACATGGAGACCGCGAACGAGTTCGCGCGCCAGATCCAACAGCGGGTTGCCACGGTGCCCGGCGTTCGCGACGCCCGGGTCAGCCGGCGGGAAGGCCAGCCGGAAGAGAACCTGATCTTTGATCGGGAGAAGATCTCTGACCTCGGCCTGTCCGTGCGCGAAGTGGCGCAGGCGGTGCAGTCGAACGTCGGCGGTGTCCTTGCCGGCCAGTTCCGCGTGAAGGGCGATGAATTCCCCATTCGCGTCCGCCTCCGCCCGGAAGACCGCCTTACGACGCTCGACCTCGACGACATCGGGGTCCGCACGCCGGCCGGCGAGATCGTGCCCGTCTCGGCGCTGACGACGCAGGAAAAGGGCCGCAGCCCGACGACCATCAGCCGCATCAACGGCCAGCGCGTCACCTACGTAACGGCCAACCTCGAGCAGGGCGTCCCGCTCGGCGATGCCGTCGACCAGATCCGGTCCGACCTTGCCCAGCTTCCGCTTCCGGACGGGTTCTCGGTGGTCTTCAGTGGACAGTACGAGGAACAGGAAAAGGCCGAGAAGGACTTCCTGCTCGCGATCGTCATGGCGCTGGTGCTCATCTACATGGTGATGGCCGGCCAGTTCGAACGCTTCCTCGATCCGCTGATCATCATGCTCTCCGTCCCGTTGGCGATCGTGGGCGTCGTGCCGATGCTCATCCTCACCAATGACACGCTGAACATGCAGAGCATCATGGGGCTCGTCATGCTTGTTGGGATCGTGGTGAACAACGCGATCGTGCTGGTCGACTACATCAACCTCCTGCGGCGCGAGAGCGATCTGGATCTGGAAGGGTCGATCGTCGAGGCCGGCCGGCTTCGCCTCCGGCCCATCCTGATGACGACGCTCACGACGGTCCTCGGCCTTGTGCCGATGGCCCTTGGGATCGGCGCCGGCGCCGAGATCCAGGCCTCGCTGGCACGCGTGGTCATCGGGGGCCTGACGGCCTCGACGCTCATCACGCTGCTGCTCATCCCGATCGCCTACCTGAGCGCCCACCGGGCGAAGGAACGGGTCGCCGCCCGGGTCAAGGTGTTTGTGGATCAGTGGCGCGCCCGCCCTGGATCGGAGCCGGCGGTGCAGCCAGAGGGGTGATCAACGGCCTCAGTTGGACTTATGAAAAACCCCTCGGCCACTTTGGATGCCGAGGGGTTTTTTTATGGGCTACCCTTTGGCCGAATCCCGACCCGCTCGTTCTCCAGGGGTCCACTGACTGCTGACGGGGCGAGGTTTACCGACGAGCAGGACGTGCGGCAATGGAACACGACCATCAAGCTCAGGTAGAAAATGCACCCTTTTATAGAAGCTCACTCGGTGACGCCATGGCGCTCAGTATCAAAAATCCCGAGGCAGACCAGCTGGCCAGAACACTGGCGCGGCTTACAGACGAAACGCTCACCGAAACGGTCGTACGCGCACTGAGGGAGCGTCTGGTCCGAGAACAAGGGCGCAAAAACGGGCTTGCGCTTATTCAAGAAGTAAAACGCATTCAGACGCGAGTCGCGGCCCTACCCGTTTTGGATGCGCGCACGGCGGACGACATTCTGGGATACGATGAGGAGGGACTCCCTGCCTGATTATGGTACTGGATACTTCTGCCGTCCTGGCCATTCTTTTAGGTGAGGCAGAAGCCGATCGACTACTCGCTGCGATCGATGCTTCGCTTTTTCGCAGACTATCCGCGGCGACCCTGGTAGAGGTGGGAATGGTCGTTCATGCGCGGTTGGGCGAACCCGGGGAACGGGAGCTGGATTTGTTGATGGACCGACTCGGTATTGAAATTGTGTCGGTAACGGCGTCTCAGGCGGAAGTAGCACGCTCGGCATTCCGCCGTTTTGGAAAAGGGCGGCATCAAGCCGGCCTCAACTTCGGGGACTGCTTTGCTTACGCTCTCGCCATGTCATTTCAGGAACCGCTCCTCTTTAAGGGAAACGATTTTCTTCACTCCGATATCCAGATCGCGATCTACTGAGTAGTTTGGCCGGCTTAGGAGGGGTTAGCCCTTTGGCACTGGTGCCGGCGCGGTGTCCAGATCAAAGCGATATTACTCGTACCGAAGGCTCTCCACCGGGTCGGCCAGGGCGGTGCGCACAGCACGGTGTCCGATCGTCAGAAGCACAATGGCCCACAGGAGGCCGCCCGCAAGCAGAAAGATGCCGGGCCCTATCGAGATCCGGAAGGCAAACTCGGACAGCCAGTTTTGCATGAGGAGGTAGGCCGGCGGAATGGCCAGGATGAAAGCCAGGGTCGCCAGTACCAGAAACTCGCGCGACAAGAGGAGCGCGATGTTGGAAACGGTGGCACCCAGGACCTTTCGGATGCCGATTTCCTTCGTTCGTCGCTCTGCCGTGAAGGCCGCAAGGCCGAACAGGCCGAGGCAGGCGAGAAAGATGGCCAGGGCGGCTGCAACGGTTATGGTGCGGCTAAGTCGTTCTTCCGCGCGGTACATCGCGTCGAATTCGTCGTCGATGAATCCGAACGCGAAGGGGAAATCCGGCGCCAGGGCACTGTACTGCGCCTCGATGTAGGCCAATGTCTCTGGAATGTTGCCGGTCTCCAGTTTGGCGGATAGCGTAAACGGCAGCCCGCCGACGGGTCCCGACCGATGCATCTGCAGCACCACGGGGGCGATGGGGTCGTGTAACGTCGCAATGTGGAAGTCCTCCACGACACCCACGATCTCGCCGTTCGGGACTTCAGGCGGACCCAGCCTGAACGTTTTACCGACGGCTTCGGCAGGGCTCCACCCCAGTTCCTGGACGGCCGTTTTGTTGAGTATGTACGCGTTGAGCGCGTCTGCCGGGTAGGCCTGCGAAAAGTCGCGCCCCGCAAGCAAAGGAATGTTGAAGGTTCTAATATAGTCGTAGTCCACCGACGAAGGATGGTAGCTGATCGTTTGCCCTGTATTGGGTGTGTCGGGGGCACTCTCCTCTGCAGGGCGGTTGAAGCCCAAATAGAATCGGCCCGGGGTCCCGTTCGCCAGGGTCACGCTGAGGACTCCCTGATAGGCGGCTACGCGCTGCTTGAGCGTCTCACGGGAGGCGTTGGGCATGTTCTGGGGTAGGTCGATCACGACAACCTGTTCGCCGTCGAATCCAAGATCGGCCTGGCGGACATACTGCATCTGCTGGTAGATGATGCCCGTTGCGATCAGAAGCATGGCCGAGATGGCGAACTGGCAGATAATGAGGCCCTGGCGAAGCCGCCGGCCGCCGCTCGGGGAAGCCGCACCCCCGGCGCCGCGAAGCATGGACATGGGCTCAAACCGAGCGAGATACAGCGCCGGATACATGCCGGCCACCGTCGTGAGGGCCAGAAGCGCGGCGCCCCATGCGGGCAGCGACCACCCGTTGAACAGGTCGCCGGCCGTCAGCTGCTTGTCGACCAGGTCATTAAAGAAAGGCAACGCACCGGCCGTGGCAAGGCCGGCGAGAGCGAACGCCGCCAGGCAGAGCAAGGTCGATTCGACGAGAAATTGGGTAGCCAGCTGCATGCGAAAGGCACCAAGCGTCTTGCGCACGCCGACCTCGCGAATGCGTCGCATGGCCTGGGCCGTCACGAGGTTGACGTAGTTGACGGAAGCGATGAGCAGAACGAGCAACGCCACCGAGCCGAAGAGATACAGATACTTCGACTGACCGGTCAGGCCGTTCGCGCGCAGACCAGAGAGGTGCTGCCATGCCATCGGGTACGCCGAAAACACAAATTCGGTCTCCTCCCCCAGGTGGGGTTGCAAGACCCCGGTAATCCGCTCGGTGAGTGTCGATACGTCCAGCGGGTTCATCGTTTCAACGTAGGTCTCGAGAAGGCTGAACCCCCACTCGTTCTCTTTCAGCATCATCGGCCCCATGAGAGACAGGGGTGCGAGCACATCGAACTGGATGCTGGACGCGGCCGGCGGATCGTGTACAACGGCCCCTACGGTAAACGTTATGTTTTCGTTCAGCATCGGGGGGAACGACACCTGACGACCGATGGGGTCCTCGGATCCAAACAGCAGCCTCGCGGACGAAGCCGTGAGAATCACCCCGTCCGGCTTCGCGAGCGTAGCCTCTGGATCGCCGGCAAGCGTTGGGAACGTGAACAGCTTGAAGAAGGAAGGCTCCGTGAGCAACACCTGGCGATCCACCTGATTCCGTGTGTCCATCTGCAGGATGGGGATATCGCGTCCGCCCCAGACGCGGGTCGCGTGTGCGACATCAGGCAATTCGCTACCGAGAACGGTCGCCAGCGAGTAGGGCGTGGAAAGCGAAATATGATCGGTTCCTTTGCCCGTCAGGATATACAGTCGGTCCGCTTTTTCGTGAAAGCGGTCGAACGCCAGTTCGTCGCGGATATAAAGCCCGACCAGCAGACAACACGCCATGCTCACCGAAAGACCGAGCACGTTGATGAAGGTGTACACCTTGTGCCGGCGCATCTGACGCACCGCGATCGAGACGTAGTTTTTGATCATGGAACCTCTCCAGTAAAATTCATCTACCCAACGGTGCTGACGATGCAGTTTGCCCCAGTACACTTTGCGGTATTCGGTTTCGGCCGTACCCTGATCCCCCATTTCGCGCAGCGCCTGCCGATAGGCCTGCTCCTCGGGTGTGCCGATCGCTACAAGGCCGGCCACCTGATCGCGCAGGTGCTGCTCCAGTTCGTCGAGGTCGTCGCCGCTGAAGGTGCGGTTAAAGGTCAGGCTCCGGCGCCACGCGGCAATCGCCAGCTCGAGATCGAAGTGGTAGGGACGCATAGGTTCACGAGGTTCAGGCGAGGTCGAGCCCGGCGCTGAGCCCGGGCGCAGGATTCCACAACTGCATCAGCGCCTGATGCACATCCAGCCATACCTTCTTCTCCAACTCCATCATACTCGCCCCTTTTTCGGTCAGCGCGTAATACTTGCGCCGTGGGCCATCCGGGGAAACACGCCACTCGCTCCGGAGCAGCCCGCTGTTTTCCATGCCGTGGAGCACGGGGTATAGGGTGCTGGTGGTCCACTCCATCTGGCCGGATGTGAGTTCTTTCACGCGTTGGATAATCGCGTATCCATAGTTTTCACCCTCCGCGAGTATCGATAACACAAAGGGCTTGATGGAGGCACCGACAAGAGCAGTTGGGATCATGGCGGATTGTGGAGGTCTATGTCGTGTAGGGACATAGAGTACGTCGCGATGCGATATAGTGCAAGGGGGATGATGCCATTCGCAGCCAGCCGGACAAAAAAATCCCTCAGCCTCTTCGGAAGCTGAGGGTACGTGATGGACATATTCCTTCCGAGGAACGCGGTCGTCGGTCAATCCTCGATGAACTGGATGCACACCGGCGTCGGCACCTCGGCGGAGGCGACGCGGCTGAGCAAGCCGGAGCGCCGGTCGATGGCGAAGCTGACGACGGTGTCCGACTGCTGGTTTGCCGCCAGGAGGAACCGGCCGCCGGGGGCGATCCCGAAATTGCGCGGGGTGGCGCCCTCCGTGGGGGTGTGGGCGAGGGCCGTCAGCTGTCCGGCCCCGGCGTCGAACCCGAAGACGGCGATGCTGTTGTGGCCCCGGTTCGATCCGTACACAAACCGGCCGCCGGGGGCCACGTGGACATCGGCGCACGAGTTCGTGCCGGCGAAGCCCTCGGGGAGAGTCGACAGGGTGTGGCGTTCGGTGAAGACGCCGGCGCCGGCGTCGTACGAAAGGGCGGAGAGGGTAGAGTTGAGCTCGTTGATGAGGAAGGCGTATTGCCCGGAAGGGTGCCAGGCGAAGTGCCGCGGGCCGGCGCCAGGCGCCGAGGCCAGCCAGGCCGGTTCATTTGGCTTAAGGACGCCACTGCGGGCATCCCACTGGTAGACCATCAGCTTGTCGAGACCGAGGTCGGCCGCGACGACGAATCGATTTTTGGCGTCGAAGTGAACGGAATGGGCGTGCGGGGCTTCCTGCCGGCTGGCATTTACGCTGCTCCCCGTGTGCTGGACGACCGTGGCCGGCGCGGCGAGGTGGCCATCGAGTCCGATGGGGAGGACCGTCAGGTTGCCGCCAGAGTAGTTGGCCACCAGCGCCCAGCGGCCCGTGCGGTCGGTGATGATATGGCACGGATGCGCGCCCCGTGTCGGCTGCTGATTGAGGAACCGGAGGTCGCCCGTCCGCCCATTGATCGCATAGGCGGAAACAGCGCCTCCAGGCGAGCCATTAAACGTAGCCAGTTCATTGACGGCGTACAGAAACCGCTGGTCAGGGCTGGTCGCGAGGAACGAGGGCGCTTCGGTTTCGCCGACGAGGCGGACGTCCGAGATGGCGCCCGAGCCGGTGTCCATCAACCCGGTGTAGATCCCCTTGCTGGCGCCGCTGGTATACGTGCCGATGAAGATCCGCATCGTCTTCATTGGGGCGGAGAGGAGGCGGGAAGGGGCGACGGAGAACGCCGCAGCGAGGCCGGCGGCGGACTGTAGGAACGAGCGACGGGTAGACATTACGGGCACAGGGCTGTCATTCTAAGGAGTGAAGAAGTCTAAACGTACGGCGCGGCCGCGCGTGCGTCAAATGGCTCGTATCGATATCTTGATCCAGACGTTGGCTTGAGCCGCACGAAATCGATCCATAATCGCCGCTTAATCTATCCGTAGTAGTCTGTCCCGCGTTCTTTTTTCACCTCTCGCCTGCTGGCCCCATGATGACCCACCTGCTGCGTTTTTCACCCCAACGCCGGCTGTGCGCCGGCCTGCTGTTCTTTGCCGGCATCCTCCTCCATGCGCCGGGATGCGCGCCATCCGCGCCGCCGTCGCCGGCGAAGCCGACCAACGTCATCCTGATGGTCGGCGATGGCATGGGGCTCGCGCAGATCTCCACCTTGTACTTCAACGATACGGTTTCGACGTCCTACTTCGAGCAGTTCGACGCGTTCGGGTACATCAAGACGAAGCCGGCGGATGCCGAAATCACCGACTCGGCCGCCGGCGCCACGTCGTTCGCCTCGGGGGTCAAAACCTACAACGCGGCCATCGGGGTGGATGCCGACACCGCCCGGGTGGAAACGATCGTCGAACGCCTCTCGCGGACGGGGCAGATGACGGGTATCGTCGCTACCTCGTCCATCGTCCACGCGACGCCGGCCAGCTTCTACGCCCACGTCGCCCACCGCAACATGTACGAGGATATCGCCGCCCAACTGCCGGGTTCGGGGGTTGATTTCTTCGCCGGCGGCGGGGTGCAGTTTTTTGCCGACCGGAAGGACGGCCAGGATGTCTACCGCCAGCTGATCGACGCCGGCTTTGTGATGGACTCGACCGCCCTCGCCGGCACGCCGGCGCCGCCACAGAAATACGGCTTCCTCCTCGCCCCGGACGGCATGCCGCGTATGCTCGACGGCCGCGGGCCGTTCCTGACGGATGCCACCCGCATGGCGATCGCGTACCTGGATCAGGGGGATCAGGGGTTCTTCCTCATGGTCGAGGGCTCGCAGATCGACTGGGGCGGGCACGAAAACAACGCCGAGTACCTCATGACGGAGATGGCGGACTTCAACGAGGCCATCGGGGCGGCGATCGAGTTCGCGGCGCGCGACGGAAATACACTGGTCGTCGTCACGGCCGATCATGAGACGGGCGGTCTTGCGCTGTCGACTGGCGCCGGCTACGGGGAGATGAAGCCGACTTTTTCCACCGGCGGACACACCGGCTCGCTCATCCCGGTATTTGCCTTCGGGCCCGGGGCCGAGGCGTTCTCGGGGATCTACGAGAATACGGAGATCTACCACAAGATCGTCTCGGCCGCGGTCTGGTGACGACCGTTAAAAGACGGCAATCGATTTTCCGTGTGGAGGAAGTGACGTATGTTCGGGCAACGAACCTCTTGAACGCGTCCCCACCTATGACACACACCGCATTTGATTACATCGTCGTCGGCGCCGGCGCGGCCGGTTGCGCCGTCGCCCACCGGTTGAGCGAAGACCCGAACGTCCAGGTCGCCCTCCTCGAAGCCGGTCCGAAAGACAATTCGCCCCTCATCCACATGCCGGCCGGGTTCACGAAACTCGTCGGCCAACGGGTCAACTGGGGGTTCTCGACGGTCCCCCAGAAACACGTCGATAACCGCGAAATGCACTACCCGCAGGGGCGGACGCTGGGGGGGAGCACGTCGATTAACGCGATGATCTACATCCGCGGGCACCGGTCGGACTACGACGAGTGGCGCGACCTCGGCAACGCCGGCTGGGGCTACGACGATGTCCTGCCCTACTTCAGGAAATCCGAAAACAACGAACGGTTCGTCAATGAATACCACGGCACGGGCGGGCCGGTGAACGTGGCGGACCAGACGCAGTCCAACCTCCTCACCCGCGCCTTTGTGCGCGCCGCGCAGGAGATCGGGCTCCCCTATACGCCGGATCACAACGGCGCCCAGCAGGAGGGGGTGAGTTATTACCAGGTGACCCAGCGCAACGTTCGCCGCGAAAGCGCCGCGACGGCCTACATCCACTCCGTGAAGCACCGGAAGAACCTGACGGTCCTCACCGACGCGTGGGCGTCGCGCGTGGTGGTCGAAAAGGGGCGCGCCGTGGGGGTCGAATACTTGAAAGGGCGAAAAGAAAAAGTGACGCTCCGCGCTCGCGCCGAGGTCATTCTGAGCGGCGGAGCGGTCAACTCGCCCAAGCTGCTGCTGTTATCCGGCATCGGGCCGGCGAACGAGTTGAAGACCCTGGGAATCGATCCGGTCCACGACCTGCCGGGCGTCGGGAAGAATTTCCAGGATCACATGGATGTGTACATCGCGGCGGAGTGTAGCCAGCCGGTGAGCTACAACGGAGAGGATCGGTGGGATAAGGCTATCCGCCACGGGATCCAGTATCTGCTCTATAAGACCGGCCCGGTGACGGCGTGTGTCGCGGAGGCCGGCATCTTCCTCAAGACCAGCGACGAGGTCCGCTCACCCGATATGCAGATCCACTGCCTGCCGGCGTATGTGGTGGACCACGGCCGGATGCGCATCAAAGGTCACGGGATCACGATCAACACCTGCAATCTGCGCCCGAAAAGCATCGGCTCGGTCACGCTACGGACGACGAACCCGCTCGACGCTCCGGCGATCGACCCTAACTTCCTGGCCGACCCGTACGACTGGAAGATCTCCATCGAGGGCTTTAAATGGGGCCGCAAGCTACTCGCCTCCGAGGCGTTCCGCCCGTTTATCAAGCGCGAACACCTGCCCGGCCCCGAGACGCAGTCCGACGAGCAGATCAAGGACTACATCCGGAAATGGTCGAAGACCGACTACCACCCCGTCGGCTCCTGCAAGATGGGCAGCGACGACATGGCTGTGGTCGATACCCAACTCCGCGTCCACGGCATCGAAGCGCTCCGCGTCATCGACGCCTCCATCATGCCCACCCTCATCAGCGGCAACACCCAGGCCCCGTCGATTATGATCGGGGAAAAAGGGGCGGCGATGGTTAGGGGCGGTAAAATGGTTTAAGGTTCAAGGTCTAATGTTCAAGGAGGTCAATCCTTAAACCTCGAACCTTGAACCTTAAACCGTCACTCCAATCACATCGCCGCCATCTTGATCGGCACGCGCTTCGTCTCCCACTTCATGACGAGGGTGGCCGACTTTTCGGTCAGGTCGTCGAACGTGTAGTTGAGCCACTCGTGGTTCGGGATCGTTTCGGCTTTCACCTTCACTTCCAGAACCTTGTTGGCTTCGTCGTACATGGTGCCCCAGCGGACCGGCTTGGCGAAGATGGCGCCCCATTCGCCGTTTTCGGCGAGGCGGAAAAACAGGTTATAGGTGCCGGCTACCAGGTGCTGGCCCTCCACCATGATGTCGGTAGCGAACGTGATCGTCGTCGGCTCGTTGGCGCCGGCGCGCCATACCTTGCCGTAGCCTTCCAGCCCGCCGAACACCGTGCGGCCTTTAACGCCCGGGCGGCTGTAGTGTACGTTCACCTCCGTCGTCCCGATCGTCTGCGACACCGTCGCGTTCGGGCTCGGGCGGGGTTTGCTGTTGTCGCGCTGCGCGCTGGCCGGCTGGGCGACAAGCGCCACAAGCATGAGCGTCAGGACGCTGAAAAGGGTAGTGTAGACCGTCTTTCTCATGATAGCTATTGCGTGTATATAACCTGGTTTCGATAGATCAGACCCGATGGGTCGCCGGCAGGGCCGCGACCGGGTCATTGTGGGTACGTGTGAGTTCAAAGCACGAAAAAAGGGGTTTCAGGTTCCTCGAATGCCGTAAGTTAACGGTCGATACCCATCCGCTCCCCTCATATGTGCTGATAATGCGTCGGTTAATCACCTGCCTGATCTTCGTGCTCGCGGCCGAGTGCCGGCCCTGTGCCGGCCAGGATCCCACCCGAATCGTGCTCGTCGCCGGCGACAAAAGCCATCCGCCGGCCATGCACGAGTACCTCAAAACCGTGCGGCTCCTCATGGTCATGCTGGAGGAAGCGCCCGTTCCGGGCGGCGTCGAGGCGGAAATCGTCTACGGCGGATGGCCCGAGGACGAGGCGGTATTCGACGAGGCCGATGCGATCTTCTTCACTTCGGACGGGCAGGACGGTCATCTCGGCCGGCTCGTCCCCTACATGCACCCCGAGCGGATGGCCGTCATGCGCCGGCTCATGGCCCGCGGCGTCGGGCTCGTCACCTTCCACTTCGCCACCTTCGCACCGGATAGCCTGGCGCCGGAGGTGCTGGCCTGGACCGGGGGCTACTTCGACTGGCAGAACGACCGCGGCGAGCGGGAGTGGCGCTCGAAGATCGAAACCGTCGAGACCGACCTCACGCTGCCCTCCCCGGCCCACCCGATCGCCCGCGGCGTCCGCCCATTCCGGCTGCTGGATGAGTACTACTTCGACATCCGCTTCCCGGCCGACACCGCCGGCTGGACCCCGATCCTCGCCGCGCCGGCCCT
>JBGSPJ010000680.1:0-12072 GCA_041738655.1 Rhodothermales bacterium
TCGTCTTCGCCGCGCGCGACCGGCACGACGAGGCGTACGACCGGGTCCGCGCCGTGCGCGATCGCCGGTTCAAGTACATCCAGAACTTCTACCCCGACCTACCCTACGTCCAGTTCATCCCCTATGAAAACCGGAACGAGACGATGAAGCTCCTGCTCCGTTTTCACGCCGAGGGCCGGCTGACCGGGGCGCAGAAGTTGTGGTTCCAGCTATCCCGCCCTCCAGAGGAGCTTTACGACACCGAAACCGACCCCCACGAAATCCGCAACCTGGCCGACGAGCCGGCGTTCGCCGGCGTCAAAGCCCGCCTCAGGGCCGCGCTGGACACGTGGCGGGTGGAAAGTGGGGATATGGGGGATATTTCGGAAGACGCGATGGTTGCCTCGATGTGGCCGGGCGGCGTCCAGCCGGCAACACAGCCGCCGCTGTTTATACCGAACGCCGCCAACCACATCGCGCCGGCGGACACCCCGTCGGGTGGGAGGTTTGCCGGCCCGCTGCTCCTCATGCTCCAGAGCCCCACCCAGGGCGCCTCCATCGCTTACGTCCTCGGCGACGCCGAGCCGGCGCGGTGGCTGCTCTATCATAAACCCCTGTCGCTACCAACCGGCACCACAGTCGTACGCGCCCGGGCCATTCGATATGGCTATCGGGAAAGCGATGAGGTGAGGGCGATGTTTACGGTTTCGCGGTGAAACGCGCCGGATCCCATCACTCCTCATACACCGTCGTTCCGGGCCTGAACGCGAACCAGGCGAACGCGAAGTAATTACCGTGAGGGATCGGCTCCAGGCGCCGGCCGGCCATTGGCCCCTCCACGACCCGCCCCAGGGCCGACCACACGCTGCCCGTCTCGGCGTCGATGAAGCGATCGTTTTCGTAGCGGAATGTCAGCGTCAGCCCTTCCACCGTCCGGCGGAAGACGCCGGTTGTCCCGATCTCCCGCGAGGCGCTGATCTTGGCGTCGTCAAGTGCCGATACGGCGCCTTTGCCGTGAAAGACCACGATCTCCTCCCCGCCCACCGCGTCGTTGATCGCGCCGACGCGCCGCGTGATGCCGTGCGGATAGGCGCGCTCGACGCCACCGAGGCTGACCGTCACCACCTTTTCCATCGGCTTCAGCCGGCGGTCGTCCGGCCCCCGGTACAGAAAGGGGCGCTCGTTGATGTTGTCGTAGCCGGCGTACGGGTTGCGGCCGTAGTCGCGCGCATGGCCGGTTTCGCGAGAGAGGACGTCGCCGGCGGGGTAATCTGCCCGAAACTGCTCAAACGAGACGATCTGCGCGGGGATCTGGCGGAGGGTGGCTCCGGTGAGATCGCCCACGATGCCTTCACCGCTGAGTTGCTGCCAGAGCGTTTCCGTCTGCCGGTCGTACATCACCATGTCCGAATACCGCAGCATCCCCGAGACGCCAAACGAGTAGGTGGTGCCTTCCAGCCGGCGGTCGAAGGCGATGGCCGCGTAACAGAGCGGGCAGAAGGTGACGGTGATGGGCGTGCCGGCGAGTTCGTCATTCACGATCTCGTGCCACGTGAGGATCTGGAGTGGATAGGCCCGCGCGGCATCTCCAAGCACGATCGCCACGACCGGCTCCTGGGGCTTCAGCCACGCGGAAGCCGCGGCGACCGAGACAAATCGTGGCGCGTCGATCGCCGGGATGCCATCTTTTGGCGGTCCGCCCGACATCAACTCGTCGAGTTCGATCGAGCGCTTGTCGGTGTTGGTCTTCCAGCCACTGAGATCGGGCGTGCGTTGCGCGAGGACGGGGCCGGCGAGGACGACAAGGAATAAACAGGCGATCAGTCGGTGCGTCATGGATGCGCGGGGTGTGGGATACGCGGGGCATCCATACGTCGTCGCCGGCGGTGGTGCGTTACGGACGAAACCGTGGTAAACACGTAGGGGCGAGTCTCAGACTCGCCCCTACCACGACAATTGCCACACGGTTTCCCCGTTGCCGGGCCCCGCACGGTCAGTCCCGCGACATAAACAACCGCAGGACATACCAGAACATCAGCGCGACCGACGCAAACAGCGCCAGCGACGCTGCGACGTGCCGATCCGCCGGGTAATGGTGCAGCACGTTCGACGTATCGTACAGGATGGCCGCGCCGGCGAGGGCGACCATGCCGACCGAGAAGAACGTTCCGAGTTCAAACCCAAAGATCACCCCGGCCACAATCAGCACCAGCGCCACGATGAAGCCCCAGCGCAGGATGCCGCCGAGGAAGGAAAAGTCCTTCCGCGTCACGATGGCAACGGCCGTCAGGCCGGCGAAACCCAGCAGCGTCACAATCGCCGCGCTGTTGATCACGCCCGGCGCCATTTGATTTGCGATAAACAGTAGCGGCACAAACAGGATGGCTTCGGCCGCGACGAACGCCACGAGGGCGCCGTATTGCGAAGCCGACGACTCCGCCTGCATCGCCGTCCGACTGGCGAACCAACTGACAATCATGAAGCCGCCAAGCACAAACAGCCAGTTGACGCTCAAAAGCGTTGTTGCGATCGTCTCCGCCAACCCGGTCTTGAACAAGACGATCTCGAACAACGCAAACCCGAGCATCGCCCCGAAGAGGTGGCTGTAGGTCCGCATGATAAAATCGGCCCGTACGTCGACGCCGGTTTCGGCGACGGGTACGGAAGGTGACATCGAATAGTCGCGCATGGAAGTCTGGTGTTGGTGAATAACAGGGCATTGTACGCCGGCCGGCGGGTTTGGAGCCCGGGCCTACACGTCGCAGATCTTGATGGCTTCGCGAAGCGAGGTCATCGGGTCGCGCAGCGGCACGAACTCCTGGGCGACGAACCCTTCGTAGCCGGTTTCGACGATGGCGCGCATGATGGCCGGGTAGTTCAGCTCCTGCGTGTCGTCGATTTCGTTACGCCCGGGGTTGCCGGCAGTGTGGTAGTGGCCGAAGTAATCTTTGTAGTCCTTGATCGTGCGGATCACGTCGCCCTCCATCACCTGCATGTGGTAGATGTCGTAGAGCAGCTTGAAGTGGTCCGAACCCACCATATCCACCAGCGCGATCCCCCACGGGGTGTTGTCGCACATGTAATCCCGGTGGTTCACCTTGCTGTTGAGGAGCTCCATATTGAGGAGCACCCCGCGTTTTTCGGCGTGGCCGACGACCTGCTTGATGGCCGTGGCGCAGTTACGCATGCCCTGATAATCGTCCATGCCCTCACGGTTGCCCGAGAACATGATCAGGTTTTTGAAGCCGGCGTCGGCCACGAGGTCGATGTGCTGGAGGTACTGTGGGACCAGCTCGGCGTGATTCTCAATCCGATTGATATTCTTGTTGATCGAGCCCACGCCCACCGTCATTTCACAGGTCATGCCCAGTTCGAGCAGCGGCCCGAACTCCGACGGCTGGAGGATCTCGACGGACGTGATGCCCATCTCCTTCGCGTTTTTCGCGAGGTCCGGGATCGAGAAATCCCGGAAGCACCAGCGGGCGACCGAGTGTTTGACGTTACCCGCGAGCTTAAAATCCTGCTGGCGATCAAATTCCGTGCTGAACCCGGTGGTTGATACGATCGCGGCGGCGCCGGCCAGCTTCTTGATGGCGCTCCGACGGGATGATTGGTGCTCTTTCATGCTATTGATAGGATGAGTTGGGGGGATATCAGTCGTAATACCGCCCGACGTGGTGAACGATTTCGCGTTTGAGTTCGAGCGGGTCGATCTTGCTCAGTTGCCTGAACACGATCTCACCACCCGGCTTGACCAAAACCGTGTAGGGAATCGGACCCGGCCACTCGGGGTCCAGCGCCTCGATGAGCGCGTACGCGTCCTCGTTGGCGAAGTGGTAATTCTTGGACGAAACGTGGTTGCGTTTCAAGACATCCAGCACATCTTCGGCAAGCTCGGGGCCGTCCATGCTGATGGTGACCAGCTCGAACCGCCGGCCACGGTACATCCGGTTGATGTCGACAAACTCGGGCATCTCGGTAACACACGGCCCGCACCACGTCGCCCAGATGTTGATCACCCGGAGCTTGTTGGTGTCATTTTTCATCAGATCCTTGACGCCAGCGACGGTGATGGTCTCGACGGAAACGGGTTCTTCCTGCCACTTTTTCAAGGCGCGCTGGACGTCGCCGGTTTTGTCGGACCATTTTACCGAGCAGCCAAACGTCTTGGTTGTTGGGTTGGCGATTGGCCGGCCGGCGAGCATCGCGTCCAGCGCATCGCGGAGGTCGTGGGTCTTCGCCTTCCCAATACGCTCTTCGTCGTCGATCCGGCCGATGTATTGAAGGACCCGATCCTTATCAAAAACATACGCGTGCGGCGTCGCAACCGGGCCGTAGGCTTTTGACATTTCCTGCGTCTCGCCGTCGTACAGGTACGGGAAGTTGTAGGCCATATCCGCCGCCCGGATCTGCATTTCCTCGAAGGAGTCGCTGAGGTCCGTATACCCAAGTTCATCGAGCCGGACGGACGCGGGGTCGTTCGGAGAAACGGCCACGACAGCCACACCGCGATCTTTGTAATCCACCACCAGCTGCTTCATCCGCTCCTCGTACGCCTGGGCCGTCGGGCAGTGGTTGCAGGTGAAGATCATCACCAGGATCTCGGCATCCGAAAAACTATCGAGTGTGTAGGTCTTCTCGTCGATACCGGGCAGGCTAAACGCAGGTGCCTTCTGGCCAACTTTCAGGGTCTCGACGTCATCTACGCCGACGGCGGCGAATGTTGCCAGGGCCATCAGCCCGAGGGTGAGCCGACCGATTGCCGTGCTGGTTCGGTTGAGTCGTTTCATGTCGCGTTCCGTTTGTGAGTGGATCGTAGACGTTAGAAACCGATCCCCCGGGTGCTGGTCCGCACACGCAGGAGATACCTATCGGCCGTAATAAAGAGGTCGGACCCGTCGGGCCCGCCAAACGTGGCGTTCGATGTCGCTTGCCCGGTCAGCAACGTGCCCAGGTACTCGCCTTGCGGCGTCACCACGAGCACGCCGCCGGGGCCGGAGGTGAAGATGTTGCCGGCGGCGTCCACCGCGAACCCGTCGAACCCGCCGCGCCGGCCGGTCTGCGCATTCAGCTCCCTAGCGTCAAAGAAGATGCGCTCGTTCGCCGCGGAGCCATCGGCCTGGATGTCGTACGCGCGGATGACGGGCTCCTGGCCGTTCGACTGAGCGACATACAGGATCGTCTGATCCGGCGAGAGCCCGATGCCGTTCGGATTCTGGAAAGCCCGGGTGACCACGCTGAGCGTGCCATCGGGCGTGAGGCGATAGACCCCGTTGAAGTCAAGCTCCCGGATCGGGCTTTCCTCGCGGCCTTCGAGTCCGTACGACGGGTCGGTGAAGAAGATGTCGCCGTTGGCGCGCACCACGAGATCGTTCGGGCTGTTCAGGCGCTTACCCTCGAACCGATCGACGAGGATGGTGTGGGTGAAATTGGCCGTATCCAGCCGGGTGATGCCACGGAGGCCGTGGTTGGCCATAACGAGCTGGCCGGCGCCGTCCAGAAAAAGCCCGTTGGTGCCCAGCTCTTCGCCGGGTGGGTTGTTGAGCTGGTAGCCGGCCGGCCGGAGATACACCCCGAGGCCCTCGTCCTCGCCCCAGCTGTGGATGGTGTTGTTGGGGATGTCCGAAAAAAGCACCGCGTCTATCGATGGCACCCAGACCGGCCCTTCAGACCACGCGAACCCGTCCGCCAGCACCTCCAGCGTCGCATCCGCCGGCACCAGGGCGTCAAGCCGCGGATCGGCCCGCTCGATGCTGCCCACGGTTTCGTAAGCGCTTTCAGGCGCCGCGGCAGGAGCGGCTAGTTCGGCCGCCGGCTGGCATCCGATGAGGAAAAACACAGAACTGGCGATCAGACCCGAACAAACGGATTTCATGCGCGGCGAACGTTGGTGGGGGTGGATGGTGAGGTAAGTAGAACCGAATATAAAGATTCTCGGGATCAAAGGAATCCTACGATCTTGCTGTATTGCATTTCGCCTCCATCGCGTAGCTTTCACCCTCACACATTCCATTTTGCATTTTTCATTTTGCCTTTTGCATTTGCCCCATGCCTTCCATCAACCGCCACTCCCAAACCATCACCCAACCCAAATCCCAGGGCGCGTCGCAGGCGATGTTGTACGCCACCGGGATGTCCGAGGCCGACATGCAGAAGGCCCAGGTGGGCATCGCGTCGGTCTGGTTCGAGGGTAACCCGTGCAACATGCATTTGCTCGACCTCTCCGCCGCGGTGCGCGAGGGGGTCGAGGCGGCCGGCATGATCGGGATGCGGTTCAACACGATCGGGGTGTCGGATGGGATTTCGATGGGGACGGACGGGATGTCGTACAGCCTCCAATCGCGCGACCTCATCGCGGATTCGATCGAGACGATCATGGGCGGGCAGTGGTACGACGGGCTCATCGCGATCCCGGGGTGCGACAAGAACATGCCAGGGTGTGTGATGGCGATGGGCCGGCTCGACCGCCCCGCGCTGATGATCTACGGCGGCACCATCCAGCCCGGGTTCTCCAAAAAGGGGGAAAAACTGGATATCGTGAGCGCCTTCCAGAGTTACGGCGCGTATCTATCCGGCAAGATCGACGAGGCCGAGCGCCAGCACATCGTCCGCTGCTCGATCCCCGGCGCCGGCGCCTGCGGCGGGATGTACACCGCCAACACGATGGCCTCGGCCATCGAGGCGATGGGGCTTTCGCTGCCGTTCAGCTCCAGCCTGCCGGCCATCGACCCCCGTAAACTAGACGAATGCCGCTCGGCCGGCCTCGCCCTGAAGGCCATGCTCGAACAGGGCCTCACCCCGCGCAAGATTATCACCCGCGCCTCGTTCGAAAACGCGATGCGGGTCGTGCTCGTCACCGGCGGATCCACCAACGCCGTCCTCCACCTCCTCGCGATGGCGCACGCGTTTGACATCGAATGGACACTGGAAGACATGCAGCGCCTCTCCGACGAAACGCCGTTCCTGGCCGATCTCAAGCCGAGCGGGCAGTACGTCATGCAGGACTTGAACGACATTGGCGGGATTCCGGCGGTGATGAAGCTCCTCCTAGAAGCCGGCATGCTCCACGGCGACGCGATGACGGTGACGGGCAAAACCATCGCCGAAAACCTCGCGGAGGCCCCGGCGCTGCCGGCCGGACAGCCCATCATCCGCCCCATTTCGAACCCGATCAAGGCCACCGGCCACATCTACATCCTCCGCGGCAACCTCGCCCCGGGTGGATCTGTCGGGAAAATCACCGGGAAGGAAGGCCTCGTGTTCACCGGTCCGGCGCGGGTGTTCGACCGCGAGGAAGCCATGCTCCGCGGCCTTGAACAGGGGAAAATTAAAGCGGGCGATGTCGTCGTCATCCGTTTCGAGGGCCCGAAAGGGGGTCCGGGCATGCCGGAGATGCTGACGCCGACCTCCGCGCTGATGGGCGCCGGCCTGGGCAGTAGCGTCGCCCTCATCACCGACGGCCGTTTCAGCGGCGGCAGCCACGGGTTTATCATCGGCCACGTCGTGCCCGAGGCGCAGGACGGCGGCCCCATCGCGCTGATCAAGGATGGCGACGTCGTCACGATCGACGCCGATGCCAAGTCGATTTCCGTCGCGATCTCCAATGAGGAGATGGCCCGCCGCCGCGCCGCCTGGATCGCCCCGCCCTTCCCCGCCACTCGGGGGACGTTGTACAAGTATATCAAGAATGTGAGCGACGCCTCGCATGGGTGTGTAACGGATGGTTGAAGGGTTTAAGGTGTTCACATGTCACCCTGAGCGAATGCGAGGGGTCTTCGAGCGGCAAAAGGCAACGAGATCGCGAATACCTTCCGGATCGAGCCGGCTGGACGGGTGTGTGCCCGGGGTTAACGTCTAGTCTATTAAAGATCCCTCGCTGACGCTCAGGATGACCTCGCCCTAAACGTGTAGGAATCCCCCTCGCAACCGCCCCCGGGTCCTGCGTTTTATCTTGGCCTCGCCTCCTCTATCCCACGGCGATTCCTCTATGCCATGCCCATAGCAATGCGCTCCACCTCCCAATCCCTCTCCGCCGGCTGGCGGGTGGCGCAGGGGCTCGGGCTGTTGGTGACGGGAGCGCTGATCGTGGGGCTGTTTTCGGCGCCCGAATCGGCACTGGAGCTATTGTGGAACGTCTTGATCCCCACCCTGCCGGCCACCTTTCTCCTTTCCCCGCTCATCTGGCGGGCCCTCTGCCCGCTGGCGACGCTGAACATGTTGCCCAATGGACTCCTCACCGCACGCTCGATGCCGGCCGGGCTCCAGAAGACCCTCGCCGTGGCGGGCATCACATTGCTGCTGCTCCTGGTGCCGGCGCGGCGGTTTTTGTTTAACGAAGAGGGGGAAATTCTGGGGATCATGATCCTGGTGGTCGGTGCGCTGGCCCTGGGGCTGGGGGCGATCTACCCACAAAAAGCCGGCTTCTGCAACACCCTCTGCCCCGTCCTACCCGTCGAAAAACTCTACGGCCAGCACCCACTTGTGGCGATGAAAGACACCCGCTGCGCGTCGTGTGTGCGTTGTGTGCCGAAGGGGTGCCTGGACCTCGTCCCGCGCAAGGCCCTCCAGCAGGCCATCGGCCCGGCGCGGACATCCACCCGCTGGATCGCGACGCCTTACGGCGCGTTCGCCGGCGCCTTCCCCGGGTTTGTCCTGGGGTATTTCCTGACGGAAAACGGTCCGATCACCTCCGCGCCGTCCGTCTACCTGGAGGTGTTTGGCGCCGCCGCCGCGAGCTTCGGAGTAGTCGCCGTCCTAAACGGCATCTTCCGGATCACACCCGCCCGGATGCTCACCGGCCTCGCCGCGGCCGCCGCCGGCATCTACTACGTCTTCGCCGCGCCGGCGACCGCCGCGTACCTCGGACTTCCTCCGTTGGCGGGTGAATTCCTCCGCCTCATCCTGCTGGGGCTCGTGGGAGTGTGGGCCTGGAGGGCGTGGCGCCGGCCTGTATTACCCACGCCATAACAATCTATGTCGCACGGACCAATGGAACTGTCCTTCGTAACGGCGTTTCACCTTCCATCGCCCTGACCTCGCTCGCCTCTAGCTTCCCCCCGTCGACACCTCCACCGCAATCCGGACATCCCTATGACCGACACGAGCCCGGAAGCCGCTGCCATCCAGATGGAGATCTTTCGGCGGATGCCCGGAGCACAGAAAGTGCGTATGGCTATGGAAATGAGCGAGTTGGTGCGGAAACTCTCATGTGCCCGGCTGCGCAGTACCTATCCCGAATGGACCGATCGCCAGGTCATGCTGGAGTTGATCCGAATCACTCACGGGATTGTGATCGAGAACCCTGAGCCCCGCTAACAATGGACTCCATGCTACAGCGGATGGTGCAGGTCCTCGACGAGGCTGGAATACCCTATATGCTCACCGGCTCGATGGCGAGTTCCTATCACGGTGTGCCGAGGTCGACCGCAGATATAGATCTCGTCATCGCGCCGAAGCCCGGGCAAATTGAACGGCTCGCTGGACTCCTTCCCCGGGATGAGTACTACGTGGATGCAACGACAGCAAGCGAGGCAGCCCTGAGCCGCGGTCAATTCAATATCATCGACTTTGCAACAGGCTGGAAGGCCGACCTCATCCTACTAAAGACGCGCCCTTTCAGCCAGGCCGAATTCGAGCGGCGCAAAGCGGCCGTCGTAGAGAACGTCAATCTGGTGATCGCTACGGCGGAAGATGTATTGATTGCTAAGCTGGAGTGGGCCAAACTGGGCGAATCCCAACGACAGATCGAGGATGCCGCCGGCATTCTCCGTGTCCGCGGCGCCGAACTGGACGTTGCCTATATTGATCAATGGGTCGACCAACTCGACCTACGCGTGGTCTACATCGCAGCGCAAGGCCGAGCGATGCTCCATTGAGTTCGTCTATACCGGTCAACGAACAAACGTTCAACGCATAAACGTTCAACGCAGAACGCTCACCGCACCGCCGGCTGCGTCCACGCCATCTCCATCTCCCCCTCCCGGTACGGATTCTCCTTCGGCTTCGACGACACCACCTTCGCCCGCACGTACAACTCGGTGCCCGTGAACACATACCTGGGCGTGAGTTCATCCGACGTCGCCAGCACCTGGCCGACCTCCTCGCTGTACCGCCGGCTCACGTACGAACCGTCCGGCAGCTGCACGGGGGTGCTGGTGGTGTCGTGGGCAGCGAGGGTGCCGTAGAAGGTGGTCGTGTAGGTGATGCCGGGCTCGGGGCGGATCTCCAGCGAGAGGCCGGAGGCGTCGGCGTGGACGTCCTCCAGCACCACGCCGGTTGTGCCATAAAAATCGCCGGCCTCGAGAGAGGTCACGAGCGCCTCGGCGGATAATGTATCGGCCCGCACCATCACCCAGCCGCGGCCGGCGTTGCTCTGGGCCGGCCCCATCTCCAGGTAGTTGTGGCTGTCGTCCACTGCCAGACCCAGCATGATAGGGTCGCCGTTGAGCAGCCGGCGGGTGTTGATGATGTCCCACATCCGCTCGGTGCCGGGGCGGAGGGAATCGCCCTCGTTGTGCACGGCCGGATGGCCGTTGTAGACCTCAAAAAACCGCTCGCCTCGCAACGTCAGCAGATCCTCCGCCGTCATCGCCCAGCCAAAATTCGGGTGGTTGATGTGGGGAAATAGCGGGACGCCGGTAGAATCCCGCTGGCGTAACACGGCGTCGACGTTGTTCTGCATCGTCTGCCGCAACGATTCGCCGCGCTGCGGCGGGATAAACTGCTGGATGTTGGTCACGTTGATGTGCACCGGCTTCCCCCCGAACCCATCGGTCAGCTCCTCGGCGGTGATCACCAGGAAACTGTCGGGCGCCTCGAACAGCGGGCGAAATTCCTCCAGGGTGCGCAGCCGCACCAACAGCGTATCGCCGGCGACGCGCTGGTCGACCCACTCCGCCCCGTAGGCGGCGAGATACCGGTCAAATGCCGGCCGGCCGCCGCGGTTGGCCTCTACATCGCTCCACCGCTCGCCCTCGGCGATGACGTTGTGTTCGGACAGCGCCACGAAGTCGTACCCGTTTGCCACATACCACCGCACGATCATCTCCGGGTAGTCGTCGCCGTCGCTCCACAACGAATGCGTGTGGAGATTCCCGCGCCACCAACGCGCTTCGGGCTCGGGAGGCCCCTGGCAGCCGGCTACCAGCACCACGCCGGCGATCCAGAGGGCAAACAGATAAACATTCCGGATCCTATCCATCACATTCGAGGGTTAGCGTATGCAGGAAATCCCCTACAGGTCGAGGCGCGGTATGGAGGTACGGTGCCGGCGGGGTATGGGCTTAATTTATCCGGCGTGTCTCTCAATCGAAAGGTGTTAACGATAATCCAACACCCATGACCTACTCCACCGCATCCGCCCGTACGCTTTTTTACCTGGTCGCCGTCGATGCGCTGCTGGCGATGTTCGTCCTCGCGTTCTGGCTAGGCTCCTGACGCCTCTATGGGCGACTCACCGGCCGATTCCTGAGTCGGCGCCGCCCCGAAGCGCTCGCGGTAACACTTCGTGAAGTACGACGCCGAGGTAAACCCCACGGCATACGCGATTTCGGATACAGTCCCGGCACCCTGCATCAGCCGTTGCCGCGCCACGTCCAGCCGATAATCCCGCAGCGCCGCGTTGGGCGAAACGCCGGTAAGCTGGGTGATCCTGCGTTGGAGCTGTCGTACGCTCATCCCCATGTCATCCGCCAGGTCGCCCACGGTGAGGTGGGCCTCGGCCATCCGTCCATCCAACACGCCGCGCCACTTCTCCAGAAACACCCGCTCTGCGGATGGGACCAGCATGTTCTCGGGGCCGACGGTGAGGTGTTCGCTGAATGTCGCCCGGAGCCGGCGATACCGCTCCACCACCCCACGAACCCGCGCCGCGAGGGTCGCCCCGTCGAAAGGCTTGACGAGATAATCGTCGAACCCGGCCTCCAGGCCGGCGCGTTCGCTGGCGGCGTCGGCGCGGGCGGTGAGGGCGAGGATCGGGATGTGATCCAGCGCGTCGTCCTCGCGGATCGCGCGGCACAGATCCATCCCGTCGAGCCCCGGCATCATGAGGTCGGTGACGATGACGTCCGGCACAATGGTGCGCGCGGCTTCGAG
>JBGSPJ010000694.1:0-7110 GCA_041738655.1 Rhodothermales bacterium
CCGAAACGACCCCCAAAGGCAGTTTGTCATCCCGGGCCCCGACCCGGGAACCAGCCGAATGAGCCATTCTTTTGGATCCCGGATCAGGTCCGGGATGACATTGCCCTGGTAAATGGCGTTTTGTTAACACTCCTGATTCGCGTTATTCACTATTCACTATTCACTTTTCACTATTCCCCATGTCTCACTCCATCAAACCCATCGATTACAGCCATCTCGAGGGCGGTCTGGCCCGCATGATGGATCGCTTCAAGGAAGAGGGTACGCTCACGGGCGACCATGCGGCGGATGCGTACATCCGGGAATCGCCGAATGCGGCGTTGCTGGGGCTGTTGTACGACCAGCGGGTCCGTGCGGAGTACGCCTTCATGGGGCCGCAGCGGCTACACGAAAAGCTGGGGCATCTGGATATGAAATCGATCGCCGCGCACGATCCCGACGCCTTCAAGGTGCTCTTCGGCGAGCCGCCGGCCGTGCATCGGTTCACGAACAAGATGGCGGATATGACGCAGGCCGTCGCGGCGATCGTGGCCGAGCAGTTTGCCGGCGACGCCGCCGGCCTCTGGAACGACGGTGCGCCGTTCGAGGTCATCCGGAAACGCGTCCAGGCCCTGCCGGGGTTCGGGGCGCAGAAGTCAGAAAAGATGAAATACGTCCTGCACTACTTCGGTTTTCGGGACTTCAGCGGCCAGTGACGGTGGCTGTCAGATCGACGTCATCGGATCCTCCTCTTCTTCCCGCGCGCGGAGGAGGGCGTCGATACGGAGCGTCAACCGGGCGGCCTCGCGCACGTCGATCGCACGCTCGCGCTCACCCCGCTCCTTGAGGCGGACGCGGCCGCCGGCCTCGTAGGTCACCACCAGTTCGCACACGCCGGACTGCCGCAGCACATGGCGCGTCTGCCCCCCGGCATCGCGGTAGACCATCAGCAGGTATTCGTTGTACGGGTTGTGCTTGAAGACAACGAGTTCTTCCGTCTCGGGCGAGAACGGGCGAGCGCCGGCGCAACCGCACAGCGTCAGCACCACGAAGACGGCAACAAAACTATGGGCCGAGCGCATCTGGGACGAGGTCGAAGAATGAAGGAGGACGAGACCATCCTTCAGGCATCGGAAGCCGGCTTCATTTCTTTATCCACCCTTCTCCACCGCCTCATACAACTCCAACGGCAGCCCATCCGGATCGGCGAAAAACACAAAGCGCTGGCCCGTATACGCATCCACCCGAATCGCCTCCATTGTCACGCCGCGGGCCGACAGCTCGTCGCGAGCCTGCTCGACGTCATCGACCTCAAACGCCAGGTGCCGCAGGCCCTGCGCCTCGGGATACGACGGGCGAGGCGGTGCGCCGTCGAATGAAAAAAGCTCCACCTGGCCGCCGTCGGGCAGCGCGAGGTCCAGTTTGTAGGACCGGCGCTCCTCACGGTAGTTCTCGGCGACGACGCGGAGGCCGAGCGTTTCGACATAGAAGCGTTTCGAGACCTCGTAATCCGAACAGATGATGGCGGCGTGGTGAATGCGGCGGAGCATGGCTTATCTCTCCCAGAAAACAGGCGTCAGGATGATGAGGACGGTGAAGATCTCGAGCCGGCCGGCCATCATCAGGAACGACAAAAACCACTTCCCGAAGGGGGATATCGACGCGTAGTTCTCGACCGGTCCGAAATCCCCGAACGCCGGCCCGATATTGCCCAGGCACGAAATCGTGGCCGTAAACGCGCTCAACACATCCAGCCCGGTCATTGCCATAACCAGCGTGCCGACCCCTGCCAACCCACAATACAGCACGAGAAACGAGAGCACGTTGCGCATGACATCATCAGACACCGGCTGCCCGTTGAGGCGGACGGTGAACACCGCGCGGGGGTGGATGAGCTGTTTGAGCTCCTTGAACGAGTTCTCGAACATGAGGATGTGGCGGATGATCTTGATGCCGCCGCCCGTCGAGCCGGCCATGCCGCCGGCGAAAAAAAGCAGAAAGATGACCGTCATCGCCAGCGGAGGCCAGTATTCGTAGTCGGCCGTGGCAAATCCGGTGGTGGTGACGATGGAAACGGCCTGAAAGGCGGCCAGCCGCACCGCGACGCCGAAAGACTCCCCCGCCGGCATCAACGAAATAGTGATCAGCACCGTGGCGACGCCGAGGATCGTCAGGTACATACGCAGCTCCATATCCTTCAACACGGGCCCAAAGCGCCCCTTGAGCAGGCGGTAGTGGAGGGCGAAGTTGATGCCGGCGAGGATCATGAAGACCGTGATCACCCAGTCGACGTACCCCGACCCATACTCCGCCACCGAGTTATTCTTCGTGGAGAACCCACCGGTGGCCATCGTTGCAAAGGCGTGGTTGATAGCGTCGAACAGCCCCATCGCTGGCCAGAGCAGCATGATCTGCACCGCCGTGAAACCCACATAGATGAGCCACAGCCGCTGCGCCGTTTCGCGGACGCGCGGCGTCAGCTTGTCGGCCGTCGGGCCCGGCACTTCGGCCTTGAACAGCTGCATCCCACCGATACCGAGAATGGGCAAGATGGCCAGGGTGAGCACGATGATGCCCATCCCCCCCATCCAGTGGGTGAGGCTCCGCCAGAAAAGCAGGGCGTGGGAGAGGGTCTCGATCGGCGGGGTGTCCGCGCCGCCGAGGATGGTGGCTCCGGTAGTCGTGAACCCGCTCATCGTCTCAAAAAAGGCGTCGGTATACGACGTGAGCGTGCCGCTCAGGTAGAGGGGGAGCGCGCCGAGCAGCGACAACGCAATCCAGGAAAACGCCACGATCGCGAAGCCGTCGCGGGTGCGGAGTTCGTGGCCGCGGCCGCCCCATCGGTACCACAGGCCGCCACCGCCGGCCATGGCCAGCATGGCGGTGATCCCGAAGGAGAGCCAGTGCCCCTCGCCGTACAGCAGATCAACCAGCAATGGCAACACCAGCGCGACGCCGAGGAAAAACACCAGCGCGCCCAGCGTACCCACCACGGCTTTGATATTGAGGACCATGATCCCGGCAGATAGTGGCGGTTACGCCTTCGAGAAAAACCGCTCCGCCTCGCGGATAAAATGCGGGCGGACAAAAATGATGGCACGATCGCCCGGCTCGACATGGGTCAAGCCAGTCGCCACCTCCACCTCGCCCTCGCCGTTCAGGATGGCGCCGATCAGCATGTCGCCGGGAATGGTAAGCCCGGCGAGCGGTTTGCGGGTGATGGGCGCGCGTGGGTGCGCCTCGATCTCCAGGATTTCGAGGTCGAGCCCGTGCACTGTGGCCACGCTGAGCACGTGTTTCCCTCGCAGGAAACGCATGATTTCGCGCGATATCGCAAGCTTTTTGTTGACCGCCGCATCGAGGCCGATCACCTGGCTGATGGGCACGTACGCGCCTTTCGAGAGCAGCGCGACGGTCTTGGACACCCCCAGGTGCTTCGCCATGAGGCAGGAGACGAGGTTGGACTCCTCATCGTCCGTCACGGCTACGAAAGCGTCCATCTCCGACAGCCCTTCCATAACGAGCAGGTCGATGTCGGTCGCGTCGCCGTGGATGACCATCACCTCGGGCAGCTGGCGCGCGAGCCGCTCGGCGAGTTCGCGGTCTGGCTCGACGAGTTTCAGCCGTTTGTGTTTCTCCCCGCTCAACTGGGCGGCGACCCGCGCACCGATCTTGGTTCCGCCGAGGATCATCAGGCGGTCGATGCGCGATTCGCTTTTCCCGAGCAGCTTCGCCACGTGCGGCATGTGTTTGGGCTGCGCGAGTACAAAGACCTGATCGTTCCGTTGGAGCCGCTCCGTGCCGCGGGGGATGAGGGTGCGGATGCCCCGCGCGATCCCCATGATGCGGAACGGGATGTCCGGTAGCTCTTCGGCGAGGTCGCGCAGCGACTTCCCAATGGCGGGCGAGATCGCATCGAGCCGCATGCCCACCAGATGGAGCCGGCCATCGGCGAAGGTGAGCACGTCGGTCGCGCTGGAGCGCCGCATCAGGCGGATGACTTCGGCGGCAGCGCTTTCTTCCGGATGGATGATGATATCGATCCCGAAATCCGATGCCTGGATCACCGAGCCCGTTTCGGCCAGCACATCGCTCCGTACCCGGGCAATCGTCGTCGCGACACCGAGGCGCCGGGCCATCATGCAGGCGATGATGTTCACCTCGTCGACGGTCGTGACGGCGATGAGGATGTCGGCCCGCTGCGCCCCGCACTGGGTGAGCACCTCGGGGGAAGTGCCACCGCCTTGCACAGTGAGCACATCGAGCTTGTCACTCACCGCCTGCAGCGCTTCGGCGTCCGTATCGACTACCGTAACGTCGTGTTGCTCGATCGCGAGCAAGCGCGCTACGTCGAAGCCTACTTCCCCCGCGCCAATGACAATAGCTCTCATGAGCCGTCCACTTCAATGATAAAAAGGGCAAACCGCGAGCCGGCAAAGATACAGTATCGTTCCACATCAAACATCGATTAGCCGGCGAACGGCGGATAATCTTTGCCCGCCTCACGAAGCCGGCAGCAGGGGCAGCTCGATCCAGAACGTACTACCCACGCCCACCTCGGTGTCGAACCCGATAGTCCCGCGCATATCCTCGACACTTTTGCGGACGATGGCGAGGCCGAGACCCGTGCCGCTCGTCTTGGAAGAAAAATTGGGTTCGAAGAACTTCTTGCGAAGCTCCGGTTCGATGCCGGTACCCTGATCCCGCACGATGCTATAGGCCTGGGGCCCTTCGGATCCGGACCGGGTGGATGTCGCCACGGCGATCGGGTTCGGGCGATCGTCGGCGGTAGCCTCGATGGCGTTTTTGATCAGGTTGATGTAGATCCGGCGCAGCTCCTCCCGATCGCCGAGCACCACGAGAGGCGCCGGGTGGAGATCGATGTCGATCTGGACGTCCTGCTGCTCTTGCATGAGATCCACCGCCTCGCGGATGACGGCGTTCAGATCGAGCGGCTCGAGGTTTCGCGTGGGCATACGCGCGAAGGTGGAAAATTCGTTCGCGATGCGCGCGAGGGCATCCACCTGCTCGATGAGGGTGGTCGTGATGCGGTCGAACAGGCTGGTGAACCGGCTGTCTTCGCCGGCGTTCGCCGGCGATCGAGCATCGGCGAAGGCCCGCCGCAGATGCTGAACGGACAGCTTCATGGGCGTAAGCGGGTTCTTGATTTCGTGCGCCACCTGCCGGGCCATCTCGCGCCAGGCGAGCTGTCGTTCCTGCTGGGTGAGCCGGCGCCGGCTTTCCGCCAGCTGTTCCTGCATCTGGTTGAAGGTCTGCACCAGTTCGCCGATTTCATCGTCGGTCTCGACGGGCAGGGGGCGCTCGAAGCGTCCGCTCGCCACGGCTTCGAGGCCTTCGCGGAGGCGCCCGATCGGGCGGGTGAGAGCATTGGCGAGCAGGCCGGCGGTGAGCATCACCAGCAGCATCAGCAGCAGCAGCGACCCGAAGAGGTAGGCCACCGTCCGCGCGCGTTCCTCCTCGATGCGCTCCTGTTCGGGCAGCGTGGGCACCGAGATCACGTAGTCCGGTCGGCCGTCGCGATCGGGCAGGGCCCGGTAGCCTGCGCGGTAGCTGAACGAACCCACCCGCTCGTAGGTGAAGGCATTTCGGTCGCCGGCAAAAAACAGCCGCTCGTAGGCCGCCGGCGGCAGCCGGGTGTCGATGAGCCGTTCGCGAACAAGCTGTTGCCGGCTGGAGCCGACGAGCGTCGTCCCGCGGTAGACGTTGAGGTCCAGCCCGACCCCCGCCGCCAGCGTGCTGATGTTGGTCCTCGCCAGCACGTCGCCCGGCAGTTCACCGACCTCCGCCTGAAGCGCCAGGTTCTCCTCGACGCGGTCGAGCTCCTGATCGATCCAGCTCTGGATTGTATTGTCGTTCTCCCGGTTGATCACCTGCAGCCCGAGTACGCTGACGACAAGCACGGCGGCCATGCCGACCGACAGGAACGCGTTGAGCACGCGGTCGGCAAAACGCACCCGATCGTCCTCCACGCGGCGCTGCGCGAGGCGGGTGAGGCCGTACAGCAGGGCGAGTACCAGCAGCGCAGCCAGCGTCATGCGCAACAGGTAATACAGGTGATCGAACAGGTGGAGCATCGGCGCTCGGACCGCAATCACACGCGGGGGGCTGGAGGACCCCTGCGCCCCGCCGGCGGAGGCGGACGGCCGGCGGGTGTAGTACGTAAGGAACGATCGATCGCCGGACGACTCTGTCTGCCACAGACTCGGCTCCAACTGGAGTCGGCGCGCCACGTCGTCGCCTAGCCGGAATCGACCAAACACGGAGCCAACGTTGCGGTAGAGGGCCTGGTCGCGAAACTCGGCGATGGCAAACGTGCTCTGGACATCGAGCACGCTGGCCGGCAGCAAGACGCGCGGAAATAACGCGGCATCGTCCTGGAGGATGGTCTTCGGCTCGATCCGCGCGAGCGACCAGCCAAGTATCTCGCCCCCGGCGCCGGCGGCGGTGAGCGGCGCGAAGCCCTCGTACTGGAGCCGCGACGCGATGCGCCGGCCGGTCATCAACTCGACCATCAGACTGTCGGGGTCGTTCCGTTCTTCGTAGATCTGCACGAGGACGCGAAAATCGTCCCGATCCGCCACATCGATCGCCGGCGCCTCGGCCGGGCCTTCGCCCTCTACATAACGGCCGCGCACAACGCCGGCCGTATCGAACAGGGTGAGGCTCACTTCATACGTTCCGAGGTTGGCGAGCGGTGAACTCACCACCCGCTGGGCAAGCGCCTCGTTCAAACGAATACGCTGCCCCGATGTGGCCGGCAGCGCCAGCTCGCCGCGGACGACCGGCTCTTCCCGCGTCAGCTCCAACAACTGCTCCACCGCGAACACGACCCCCGGGTCGCGCTCGGCGTCGAAGGTATCGACGGCTTCGACCATGCGGAGCTGCAGTTGCGTCTGCATCCCGCGGTTCAGCATAAGATAGGCCGGCAGGATAATCAGGAGGATGAAGGCCGCGAGCCGGCGAAGATACAACGCGATGGGGCGGCCTGTCCCCCGGCGCGCCGCGAGCCACCCTCCGCCGAAGGCCACGAGTACGATGCCAATCGTTGCAACGATCGGCACATCCCGGGCCGGCGGATAGACCCGATAAAACACGGCCAGCGCCGCCCTG
>JBGSPJ010000718.1:0-1919 GCA_041738655.1 Rhodothermales bacterium
CGTCCACATCGACGGCACGTTCTACCTCACCTACACCGGCTACGACGGCACAACCGCGCGGCTGGGCATCGCCACCTCGCCGGACCTGCGGACGTGGACGCGCCACGGCCCTACGTTCCCCGAGCGCGGGTGGACCAAGTCCGGCGCGATCCTCCCCGAACCCATCGACGGGAAATACTGGATGTACTTCGGCGACACCAACATCTGGGCGGCGCATTCGACCGATCTGCTGAACTGGACGGTCGTCGAGGAGCCGGCCATCCGCCCCCGCCCCGGCATGTTCGACAGCCGGCTCGTCGAGCCTGGCCCACCCCCGATGCTCACCGAACACGGCATCCTGTTGCTGTACAACAGCGCGGACGACAGCCTGCAATATGCCGCCGCCCAGGCCCTGTTCGACCCGAAGAACCCCGCCCAGCTCATCGCCCGCTCGGACGAGCCCTTCCTCCAGGTCACCAACGAACTCGAAAAATCCGGTCAGATCGCGAACGTCGTATTCGTCGAAGGCCTGATCGAGTCCGAAGGCATCTGGTACCTCTACTACGGCATGGGAGACTCCGGCATCGGGGTCGCCACGGCGCCGGTGGGGAATCGGTAGGGGCACAACCCGGAACGAAAGGTTGCCGCGCGGAAAGCCTTTCACGCAGCGACACGGGAGCCATTTAGCCGGAAGCGCGAATGGTGAGCGTCACGCGGGCTGGCATCGCCCTTGCCCCTTGGGAGCGTTCTCCTCAGTCCGCCAGCCCGCGCCATGCCATCAACAACCCCGCAGCTTCCATCGTACGCCACACCCCGCGCCACACGGCCCCCGGCGCGCCCGCGCGCCACGAAGGAGGACCTGGTGCGGTACGTGCTGGCGTTTCTGCTCTTTTTCCTTATGGTGGTCCCGTACTGGAACCGCGGGCCTGTCTGGTTATCCCGTCCGGACACCTACACGCGGGCCATGATCATTAAAGGGGAGATGGAGGGCCGTTCGCTCGATGCCAACGGCATCGCGTGGCTGTACCGCTACAGCGCGCACGAGTTGAGGCCCGTAGTCAACCCCTTGATGATCCTGTATACCCAGTATCGCTATCGGTTTAACCCCGAGTCGTTCGAGCTGGTCGTGGGGGCCGGCGAGACGCCGACAACCGAGATCTCCGCTACCCCGTTGCGTGAGTTCGCTGTGTACCAGTCCGGCCGCTACGTCTATCTCCGCATCGAACCCAATGGCACCAACCGGGTGCTGCATGGCAAAATTTCGGCCCTGGAGTTAGAAAAATCGCTGGAGGCGTATATTCGGGACTAATCCACCCAGCCCGTTTCTCGCCATGAAAGGATTTCGACCTGCCGGCCTCGCGCTCTGCCTGACGCTATCCGCTACCCTGTGCGCCTGTTCACCGCCACCCGTTCCTCCCGAGACCATTCCCCAGACCAGTGGGGTCGATGCGCTCCTCATCGGCATCAGCGTGGTGGACGAAAACGTCGTCTGGCTTAGCGGTGTGGGCGGCACATACGGACGAACGACGGACGGCGGCACCACATGGCACACCGGCGTCGTTCCGGGGGCCGACACGCTCCAGTTTCGGGATGTCCATGGCGTGGACGATCGCACGGCCTACCTTCTCAGCATCGGCACGGGCGAATCGTCGCGCATCTACAAGACCACCGACGCCGGCGAAACCTGGGTCCTCCAGTTCGTCAACCGCGAGCCGGCCGGTTTTCTGGATTGCATGGATTTCTGGGATGCCGATAACGGGATCGCCTTCAGCGACGCCGTCAACGGCCAGTTTTACCTGATCACTACGGCCGATGGCGGGAAGAACTGGCGCCGGATTCCGCCGGCCAACCTGCCGCCGGCGCTGCCGAACGAGGGGAGCTTCGCCGCCAGCGGGACCTGTGTCCAGACGATCGGGGAGCGGACCGCCGTGGTCGGTACC
>JBGSPJ010000720.1:0-9664 GCA_041738655.1 Rhodothermales bacterium
CTCTACATCCCCCGCAACCACCTCGTCGAGGCCGCGCTCGAAGCCGCCATGGGCGGCGACCTGGCGCCGTTCGACGGGCTGCTGGAGGCCGTATCCGACCCGTTCGTCGAGCGCGACGGTTGGGAAGCGTATACCGAGCCGGCGCCCGCCGGCTTCGGGCCGTACGCGACGTTTTGCGGGACGTGAGGGTGACAGCGTGTTTTGCAACTCCTCGATGGATTCGCGTTCCAGACCAGGAAATCTGCTTTCTGGCGTTTTACAACAGGTACGCCGTGAACCCGAGTTATCCGCGCATCGCCGCCATGCATGCGTTCCTGGCGGGCATCGGGGCGTTTCCTTTCGATGAATGATGGGTCCCAAATCGTGGAAAGGAACTAACCCTGACCGGCAATGAGCCCCCGAACTTCCCTCCGAGTCGTTAAGCTAGTCCACACCGTTGTCTGGGCTTTTTTTGCCGGCTGCATCGTGGCCTTCCCGATCTTCGCGGCGGTTGGCGCCTTTCGCAAAGCCGGCGTGCTGATCGCCATTGTGTGTGTCGAAGTCGTCATCATCCTGTTCAATCGCTGGCGGTGCCCGCTGACCGACGTCGCCGCGCGGTACACCGACGATCGATCGGATAACTTCGATATCTATCTACCGCTCTGGCTGGCCCGGTACAACAAGCAAATTTTCGGCAGCCTCTTCGCGGCCGGCCTGCTCTATACGCTGACTCGCTGGCAGGGCTGGATACCCTGAAGGATGTGGCCGGGCCGCCCATCGTGACGGACATCCTACCCGATCGCGAAGTGGTTGAGGTAGTGCGTCGTCTTGCGCCGGGCGGAATTGATCACGCAATCGAAGTAGCCTTCCACGCGCACGTCGCGATGGACGAGGAGCTGCTCTTCTTAATTGGATGGATTGCCACCTACGCGACCAACGATCCCTCGGCCTCGATCCCATTCTGGCCGCTTGTCTTCAAGAATGCCCGTCTCTTCTTTCATGGGACGGATGATTTTCCTGCCGAGGTCAAAACGGCCGCCGCGTAGGATGTTGAAGCATGATATCCCTCCCTTCTCCAAATGCCGGCACCCAGAAATCCGCGGGCCCCAGGCCGGCCTTCTTGAGGGCGATCTCCAGCTGTTCGGCTGGCTCGAACTGTCCGTCGTCGGCCAGGGGGAAGGTGCCGAAGTGGATGGCCATGCTCTGCCGCGCGCCGACCTGCTGGTGGACCTCCACGGCCTCCTCGGGTGATACGTGCACCGGTTGCATGATCGCCCGCGGCCGGTAGGCACCGATGGGGATGCAGGCGAAGTCTGGCACCCCGAGGCGGTTGCGGATCTCTTCGAAATGAGGCCCTGCGCCGGAGTCGGCCGCGAAGTAGACGGTGCCGGCGGGGGCGCGGAGGTAAAAGCCGCCCCAAAGCGCCTTGAACCGGTCGAACAGCCCCCTGCCCGAGAAGTGCTGCGCCGGCACGTAGGTCACCTCGATGCCTCCCGCTTCGGCCGCTTGCCACCAGTCGAGTTCTCGGATCGAGGCGATGCCGGCGCGCCGGGGGACGGGGCTGTTGCCCAGGCCGGTAATCATCCCCGGGGCATCGCGCCTCGCGAGCCGGCGAAGCGTGGCCGCGCACAGATGGTCGTAGTGGTTGTGGCTGAGCAGGATCAGGTCGATGGGCGGGAGGTCGTCGAAACGGATGCCGGGTGGGCGCGCGCGACGCGGGCCGGCGAAGGGGACCGGGCTCGCCCGTTCCGCCCAGATCGGATCGGTGAGGATGTTGAGCCCGGCGATCTGAATGAGTACGGTGGCGTGGTTAACGAAGGTTACCCGAGTGACGGCCGGATCGACGCGCGCCGGTGGAGGGGCGCCGAGCGAATAGGCCGTGCCGGGAGGATCCCAGCCTCCACGCTCCCGGTTGCGCGACCATTTGATGAACTCGGACAGCCCGGCCATACCACGGGGTGGCACGTTCTGAAATCGTCCGTTTTCGCGGCGGCTTTCGAAGCTGGTCGGCATGCGTCCGATGAGGGGGTCAGGATAGATGAGTGCATTGCAGAGCTGCAACACTACCTCTCAACGGGGCGCTTTGTTCAAGTTGTGTTGATCGCTACTCTAACTCCGCGACGGCCAGCGTCCGATTCGCCTGGAGCACCATCGCGTCGGGGTCGACGACGAGCCGTTGCGGCTTAAAGTCCAACAGCCAGGATACCGGTTGGGGGTCCCCAGGTGTGAGCCGGACGGTGATCCGGCCTTCTCTGTAGGCATCGGTGAAGCGCTTCTCACGCCGCGCGATAATCGCCACATCAGCCGTCCCCGTACCCCGATTTACAGCGGTGGCCTCGACGAACCACTGATCGCCCCGTTGCTCGACACGCACATCGTCCAGGCGATATTCGGGTGTCACGACATCGAAGAACCACTGGTCGACAAGCGCCTGGTAGGCGCTTGAGTCCGCCGCGAAGGGGCGGAGTGTTTCGATGAGGTCGTGCAGTGCCGGGTAGTCGTTCGGCGCGAGATAGGCACGAATGAAGGATTGCAGGCCGGCGAACATGGCTTCGCGTCCGAGGTGATTGTGCAACATCCAGAACGCCCAGGCGCCCTTGTTGTAGATGACACTTTCATCGGCCTGGGTGGTCATGACCGTCCGGGCCAGGGGTTGCTCGCGATCCACGCGGCGCTGATCGAAATACTCCTCCTCGATACGTGTCGCGAACGCGATGCGCGCCAGTTGGCCTTTCTCACTTTCATGCAACAGGAGCGTGGCATAATGCGCCATGCCCTCGATGAGCACATCGGCTCCCGGGCCCTCGCCAGGCGTCAGCACATTTGCCCACCACTGGTGCGCGGCCTCGTGTGCGGTGACGACGAAGGCGGCGCTCAGATCGGCGTCGCGCCTCGATAGAAATCCCGACGTCTCCGAGAACGGGATATTGGTTGGAAATCCCTGCGCGTTCGTGACCATATTTGGGAATTCGCTCAGCCGGAGTTCCTGCCACGGATACGGATAGAACCAGGCCGAGTAGCGCTCGCGTGCCGCGACGAGAGTGTTCAGCATCTCGTCGACATTGTAGGCATGGTCGGGGTGGTAGAATACCGCTGTGCCGCCCTGTCGCTTTTCATCCCATCGGCCGGCGACGAGGTTGACGGCCTTGACGGGCGCATCGCTCTCCCATACCGAGGTCGTTGTGCCGCCATCGGAGCGCTCGGACCGCTTCGTGCCAACCATGTTGACGGTGTAGCCGTCGGGCGCCATCACGGTAAAACGGGTCGTGAACGCCGTCGCGTTCCCCGAGATGGGCGGCAGCTCGCCGCGCCAGAAATCGTCTGGATACACGCGTGGGTCGGGCCGGTTGTCGGCATCCACGCCGATCGTTTCGTCAAATCCGGGAACGGGAAGAAAATCATTTAGCGCCGCGCCGGAGGGGAGGATAAACTGCTTGACGCCACCACCATTTCGTGTCATGCCGGCGGGAAATTCAGCGCTATACGAGAAGCCGATCCGCCGTTCATCCCCTGGCATCATCGGTCGGGCCGGGTGCAGCACCTGCAGGCCGGCACGGTCCTCCGACGCGTGAGCCTCCCCATCGATCGTCCAAGATACGTTGTCGAATGCGAAGACCGTGAACGGCAGGGCGTCCAGTGGCGCCGTCGAGCGATTCGCGATTACATAGGTACCCTGTATGTCTACGCGCCGCCGCGTCGGCTCCAGGCGTACTTCCGCGTCTACGTGCAGGATCGTGGGTAGAGGCGCGCCTGCCCAGGTCGCGACATGTTGCCGCCAGTAGGACTTTGCGCGGGCTTCGGCCGCGTGACCCTCGGAGCCGGCGTTGATTTCGTGTGTCAGGTAAACGCCGATGAAAAGCGGGACGATCAGGAAGGGCGCCAGCGTGACGGCCACACGGCCGATCTGCCTGGGCCGCCACCGATGCAGCAGGCCGGCGGCGTCTCGCTCCGTTCGGGCAAATCCAAGCAGAGCTACAGCCGAGAAGAACACGCCGACGCCAAGCACCAGGAGACGATTGAGCACCAGTGCTCGCCCGTTGAGCGAAAAGAGGCCCATATCGCTCCAGCGCAGCGTGCCCCAAAGCGGCCAGTTAAACACCCAGGTCATCCCCCCGCTCTGGAAGGCGTAGACCGTCACCAACAGTGCACTGAGGCCGATCGCATATGTCGTGTACCGTTCGCGGACGAGCGCGAAGACCGCCGTGATAAAAGCGTTCCAGCAAAAATACGTCGGCGCCAGCACGAGCCCCCAAATCAGCAGGAAAGGCCCTATTTCGACGCGGCCCGCGTCTTGGGAGATAAGTACGTTGAGGCCCATTAGCGTGCAGGCCACAACGATCACGGCGACGACCACCCCCTGGGCGAGGCTCTTGCCGGCGAGCAACGCGGCCGTCTGAAACGGCGCCGCATAGGCGATAGACGCAAATCCGGTGAGCCGTTCCCTGTTGTGCGATTCCACGGTATAAAAAAGCAGCAGCAAAGCGGCGAACGAGGATAATACATCGATGCCACCGATCGCCAGGTTGCCGGCGGTCTGGATCTCCGGAATGCCGAGTACGCGCCCGCCTTCGCTTGCAAACTCGAGCACCATCATCACCATAAAAAGCACCAGGACATACAGCCCCGGTTGGCCGCGCAGCTCGCGCAGGTCGGCAAGAAGGATATACCACAGGCTCGGCCACAAGTCTGGCTTTTTGGTACGCATCCCAAGGTCGCCCAGTGGCATGAAGCTCGCCGGCACGCTATCGGCCGGCTCCGCAGTGACACGCCGAGCGCGGCGTCTTGTCTGTCGGGAAATCCATGTGTCTACCCCCTCTCGCCGGAAGAGGGCGTACGAAACCGCCACGCCGGCGAGCCCGGACAAAAAGAGCCGACTCAGCCAGAACGTCCCATCCAATGCCAGCGGTGCCTCATTATAAAACGCCACCCCCCGATCCACCATGTATACGGTTTGGCGGAGCCAGCGCAGGTTCCAGGGTTCGGCGATCATCATCAGGTGGTTCGCGGCGGTGTCCCCGCTGGCTACGTCCGACGTCCAGAGGAAAAACAGGATGCCGAGGAAGGCCACGATCGGGAAGGCATAGACCAGCATCGGCTGCCGGCTGCGTTCGCCGATCGCAAAGGAGACGCACGCGCAGCACACGGCACCGGGCACGAGGAAGGCAAAGAACGGGGCGACAAAGTTACCGAGCTCGAACGGGCCGATGCGCATCTCCGGGTTGGTTACCGGTGCAAATTGTACTCGCCACATGGCGAATACGAGATGAAACGTCATCACCACGGCCAGCGCGGCCAGCACGCCGCCCAGCTTGCCGCCGACATATTCTCGGCGGGTTAGTGGTGTGCTATGTAGCAGTTCGCCAACCTGGGCTTCGTCGTCGCGGATGACAGACAGGCCGGCGAGCAGCGAGGCCATGAAGGTGTAGACCAGGCTGCCACTCAGGCTAAAGATGTTCGCCAGCGCGTAGCTGGAGTTGATGTACGGCAGTAAGCCGGTTGCCGCGTCGCCCGACGGGATCATGCCGTCGGGGTTGAGCATCAGGGTGACGAGGACGACCAGCCCGATCATAAACCAGAAGAGCGGCCCGGAAACCTGGGTGCGCAGCTCGTGCTGCCCGATAGTGAGCATGCGATGCCATGTCATGCGGTACCTCCCTGCATCAAGGCGAAGTAGGCATCTTCGAGGGTCGGTGTGGCCGGTGTAAACCCATCGGGTGGCCGGCCTTCTGTATGGACACGGACAAAATTCTGGCCTTCGATCAGGTACGACTGGGTGATGCGCGCGGTACGCGATAACTCCGCAAAGTCCGCGTGACTTACGGTGCCCTCGTAAATCATCCCGGCGATCAGGGCCCGAGCGGCGTCAGGCGTGGTGGTGGCCACCAGCCGGCCGTTCCGGATGACGGCGAATCGGGGGCACAACATGGCCACATCCTCCACGATGTGGGTGGACAACAGGACGGTGCGGGTCTCGGCCAGTTCGGCGAGGAGGCGATAAAAGCGAATCCGTTCTTCAGGATCGAGCCCTGCCGTCGGCTCATCGACAATGATGAGGTCCGGGTCGCCGGCGAGTGCTTGCGCGATGCCGAGCCGCTGTCGCATACCCCCCGAGTACGACTTGACCTTGCGCTTCGCGGCGAAGGTGAGATTCACGCGCTCCAGCAGCGCCCCGCACAGGGCCGTCAGCCCGCCCGGCGCGTCGACACCCTTGAGCCGCAGCATATGAAGCAGCATGGCCTCGCCCGTCAGGTTCGGGTAGAAGCCGAAATACTGAGGAAGGTACCCGAGTCGGGGCCAGATTTTCTCCGGATGATGGGTAACATCATCACCCTGAAACACAACGCGGCCGGATGTCGATTCGAGCAGGCCGGCGAGGATACGCATGAGCGTGGTCTTCCCCGATCCATTGGGCCCCAGCAGGCCAAACATGCCCTGCGGAATCTCCAGCCGGATGCCCTGCAGCGCGGCCACGGGGCCGGGGTAGACTTTAACGAGGTCCTGGATTTCTAGCATTGGAGCGTGTTGCCGCCTGGCGACAGGGAGATTGGGTTGGGGAACGTCTGGCGTTGAACTACACCGATTGGGTGGCATCGTGAAAAGAAGCGTCACACCCCTGTAAGATCGCCTCGTGTCGGGCGAATGCATTGTAAAAACTCGTCAGGGCTCGATCTGAGGGCGGTATTGGCTGAACCAGGGTAACGACACGAGTTGTGCCGGCGTAAAGCCGGTGAATCGTTTGATCTCTTTGATGAAATGGGATTGGTCGTGGTACGCATAGCTCGCCACGAGGTCGAACCAGTCATTCTGCCTACCTGTATGCGCGGTGGCGAAGATATCCCGCACGGCATGACGGGCGCGGTTTCGCATCAGGTATTGTTTGGGCGAGAGCCCCGTGTCGGTTCGGAAATGGCGTTCGACGGTGCTGTATGAGGTACGTGTGAGCGCGATTACCTCGCTGACCGACATGGAGGGGGTGAGATGGTCGGAGAGGTCATAAACGATTCCCGTCGCATGGCGGTTAAACGTTTTCATCAGCCAGGAGTCCAGTTCGGGGGCGATTTGATCGTCAGGGAGGGTGCGCAGATGACATTCGAACACCTCGAGCCGGCGTCCGAATACGTCCAGACCAGGCGCGAATGGCCGTGCAATCAATTCGGATGCGTTGTAGCCGACGAAAGGCATTATGGCGGCCATGCCTCGGTTTTTGAACTTTACCACGATCATCCGACGAATACGATGGGGATAGACCATAAACCCCTCGTCGATGTGGGAGAACAGCGTGCTTTCGACGATGGAATGACGCCGGCCCTTGTAGTCGATGATGATCTCACCTTCCAGACCAAGTAGCAGCTCGGGGGCGAGGGATGGGAATTCATACACAGCCTCATTCCCCAGCGTTTGTGCATCGAATTCGTCGACCACCCAGTAATAATCCACGTACGGCCGTAGTGATGAATCCTGAGGAAAAAGTCTGGCCATGAATGCGCCGAGCAACGTGCGAGATGACGGGGAGGTTATCCCCTACGAGACCTGTTTTTTATGGTTACGCAGGGTGCCGATATCTTCCACCTGCATGCCTATGACATACCATTGACAGCCCGCCGTTCGTAGGTTCGTGCATGCGGCCGTCAGTGAAGGGCGGTTCGTTTCAAGACCTTGATCTACATGCACATGTCGCACGTCATCGAACTCGCCCCGCCGGCGGATTTTGACTTTATCATCGGGAGCTGGCGCGTCCGGCATCGCCGGCTGAACGAACGCCTGACCGGCTGCACGGAGTGGACTGCCTTCGAGGGGTTTTCCACGACGCGTAAGATCCTCGGTGGGTATGGGAATGTGGAGGATAATATCCTGGGTTTTCCGGATGGGGAGGTGCGGGCATCGGCGGTGCGTTCCTATGATCGCGCGAACCGTACCTGGGCTATCTGGTGGATCGATGGGCGGAACCCCCACTATCCTGACGCACCGGTAATCGGCGGGTTTGACGGGACGACGGGGCTGTTTTTTGCGGATGACGTGCTCGGAGGCCGGCCCATCAAGGTTCGGTTTACCTGGACGGCCGTACCGGACGAGCCCCCGCGCTGGGAGCAGGCCTTCTCGCCGGATGGCGGCGCTACCTGGGAGACGAACTGGACGATGACGTTTTTCCGAGAGGATGGCTGAACGGGTAGTTGGATGGTATCTTCCAGGGCATCCATGCCCCTACCTTCCTCAATCCCTCCGATCCCATGAACCCATCTCGCCTGTTCGCCGGCCTCGTCCTGTCCGTCTTGACCCTGCAGTTCGCGAACGCCCAACCCGCGATGCCGGATCTGGATGCGCTGGTCAATCGACACGCCCCACAGGCGGTTGCGTTCCGGCATCAGATCCATCAGAATCCCGAGCTGTCCAACCAGGAGCACGAGACGGCCGCCCTGGTGGCCGGCCATCTGCGTTCGCTCGGTTTCGATGAAGTGCGGACGGGCATTGCGATCACCGGGGTGGTCGGGGTGCTGCGGGGCGGCCGGCCCGGGCCGGTCGTGGCGTTGCGAGCGGATATGGATGCCTTGCCGGTGGTCGAGGCTACAGGCTTTCCGTTTGCATCGACGAAGCGGACCACCTACGGCGGTCAGGAGGTCGGGGTGATGCACGCGTGTGGGCACGACATCCACGTGAGTGTCGGCCTCGGGGTGGCGAGTGTGTTGGCGGAGATGAAGCCGTCGCTTGCCGGCACCGTCGTGTTCATCTTTCAGCCGGCCGAGGAAGGACCTCCCACCGGCGAAGAAGGGGGCGCGCCGCTGATGCTGAAGGAGGGCGCCTTCGCCGATCCACGTCCGGAAGCCATCTTCGCCCTACACGCCCTCCCGTCGCTCGAAGTCGGCCAGCTCGGGTTTACCTTCGGACCCGTGATGGCCGCGGCCGATCAGTGGCGGGCTCGCATCATCGGCCGGCAATCCCACGGTGCCGAGCCCGAAGCCGGCGTGGATCCCATCGTGACGGCCTCGCAGGTGGTGCTCGCGCTCCAGACCATCAAATCGCGCAACCTCTCGGCACTGGATGATGGGGTGGTGACGACGGGCATCATCCGCGGCGGCGAGCGGAGCAACATCATCCCGGCGGAGGTCTATCTCGAAGGCACGGTGCGGACCTACGATCCAGCCGTTCAGGACCTCATCGAGCGGCGTATGGAAGAAGTGATCCAGCATACGACCGCCGCCGCCGGCGGCACCTACGCGTTTGAATACGAACGGGGCCTGCCGGTCACGGTGAACGACCTGGCGCTGGGCGAACGGATGCGGCCGACGCTCGAGCGGGTGGTGGGTGCCGAAAACGTTGTTGCTCTCAAGGCGAGTGGCACGGCCGAGGATTTTGCCTATTTTGCGATGGAAGTGCCGGGCTTTTTCTTCCGCCTCGGGACGACAAAGCCGGGCACAACGTCGGGCGGGTTGCACACACCCACGATGACGGCCGACGACACCGCGGTGCCGGTAGGCATCCGCGCCATGACGGCGCTGGTGCTGGATTATCTCGCCGGCGGAATGCGGTAGAACTGTAGGGGCACGATATATGTCAGGCGCTGTAGAGTTTTAACTATGTTTTGCGCTGTAGACTTCTAGCAGTTGCTCTTTGACTTAGTGATAACGCCCACAGATCGTGCTCGTTGATGAAGGAGGCACTGAATCGTTTGATTTCCTTGCCCACTTCG
>JBGSPJ010000221.1:0-7494 GCA_041738655.1 Rhodothermales bacterium
GACGTTGCTAGCTTTGACCCCGGCGCCGGCCAGGATCTCGATGCGATCGGCGGCCTGTTCGTTCAGCCGGGCGAGTTGCGGGATGCCGGCGAGGGCCGTCTCGGCGCCGCCCGACGTAAGCACGCGCCAGATGCCCAGATCGATCAATTCCTCCAGCGCAAACTCCAGCGATGGAACGATGTCGAACGCGCGGTGGAAGACCGACTCTTTCCCGCTCATGATCGCTATCAGGGCAAAGGTGCGCGGTCGATCGATGTTGCCAAACGCATCCAGAAACCCGAACGCCAACCCGGAGACGCCGGCCGCGAGGAGCGCCTCGGCGTCGCGCCGGATGATGCGGAATTCCGAATCCGAGTATACAAAATCGCCGGCGCGAGGCCGCAGCATCGCGATGACTGGCAGCGAGGTCGCGGCCAGCACCTCGGCGACGAGACCCGGGGAGGGTGTCAGGCCGCCCCGTTCGATGGCGGCGTTGAGTTCGAGCCGGTCGGCGCCGGCTTCAGTGGCCGCGAGGGCACTTTCCACGGAATCGATACAGACTTCCAGGATTACAGGCGTTGATTTGGCCATCGGCGCGACCCTCCGTTTACTCTTTGCTCCCAATGGCGTAGAATACGTCAGACCGGAAAAACAACCTAACGCATAGTCCTGTAATGATTCGTGCATTTCGTTTGCTTGGCGTCGCTCTGATGGCGCTCATCTTTTCGACTGCACAGGCCCAGCAATCGCCTGCCGACACTACAAAAAAGGCAAAAAAAGACCTGCCCCTCAATGCCGCACGGACCGTCTCGTTCTCCACCGATGAAGGGTCCTGGATGTCGCTAGACGTCAGCCCGGACGGGACGACGATCGTGTTTGAACTGCTGGGCGATCTATACACTGTTCCGATTGTTGGTGGCATGGCTACTCCCGTTACGCGAGGCATGGCCTTCGACACGCAGCCACGGTACAGCCCGGACGGGACGCGGATCCTTTTTGCCTCCGATCGAAGTGGTGGGGAGAACCTCTGGTACATCGATCTGACAATGCGGGATACCGTACAGATTACGAAGGGTGACGCCTCGATGTACATCTCGCCTGCCTGGACGCCCGATGGTCAATACGTCGTCGCATCAAAGGGTGAAACGCGTCTGGGAGACGTGAAGCTTTGGATCGGTCACATAGACGGCGGATCGGGCAAGGTGCTAATCGAAAAGCCGGAGACGCTGAAGACTATTGGCGCCGCCGTAACTCCAGACGGCCGCTACATCTGGTATGCTTCCCGAACCGGTAGCTGGCAGTACAACGCGGCTCTCCCTCAGTATCAACTGGGCGTGTACGACAGGGAGACAGGCAAGACGTTTCCGCGGACCTCCAGGTATGGGTCCGCTTTCCGGCCGACACTCTCGCCTGACGGTACATGGTTGGTCTTTGGCACCCGGCACGAAGACAAGACAGGGCTTCGCCTACGCGACCTCGCCTCCGGTGAGGAACGCTGGTTGGCCTATCCGGTACAGAGGGACGACCAGGAGTCGATCGCGGACCGCGACGTGCTGCCGGGCATGGCGTTCACACCGGATTCCAGGGAGCTCGTCGCCTCATACGGCGGCCATATCTGGCGCATCCCGGTGGATGGCCGTGCGGCTATTCCTGTGCCGATCGAGGTCGATGTTTCGGTTGGTGTCGGGCCGAAGGTGGCGTTCGAGTACCCCATCAGCGATGATCCCACGTTCACCATCCGTCAAATCCAGAGTGCCGTCCCGTCGCCTGACGGCTTACGGCTAGCGTTCGGCGCGTTGGATCGTCTCTACACGATGTCGTATCCTGCCGGTACGCCCGCTCGCCTGACAGCGTCGGCCTTTACGGAGGCTGAGCCGGCGTGGTCGCCGGATGGCAAATGGATCGCCTACGTGTCGTGGGAAGGCGACGGCGGGCATATCTACAAGACGCGATCGGACGGTCAGGGCAGACCGACCCGGCTGACTCAGCAGCCCGCCATCTATCGGGAACCAGCGTGGTCGGTGGACGGGCAACGCATTGTCACTGTGCGGGGTCCAGCCCAGGCGTATCTCGACGCTACAGGTCCGGTCGCGGCGGGTGCGTCATCGGATCTGGTATGGGTATCCGCGGAAGGGGGCGCCACCATGTTCGTCGCGCCGGCCGACGGACGCAGTCATCCACACTTCGTCCCCTCGTCCGATAGGATCTATCTCCATCATGATACGAAAGGGCTCATCTCGATCAGATGGGACGGGACCGATGAAAAAGCCCACGTGAAAGTGACTGGAAACACGCGTCCGGGTGCCAAGGAGCCCAACGTCGCGTCTATGACCATAATGGCTCCTTCGGGAGATCGCGCGCTTGCCGTGGTGAACAACGACCTTTACGTGGTGGCTGTCCCGTTGCTCGGTGGCGAAACGCCGGTAATCCCGGTCGCATCGCCCGAAAGTGCCTCTTTTCCGGTTCGCAAGCTGACCGATATTGGAGGGCAGTTTCCGGTGTGGAGCTCAGATGGCAGAAATGTGCACTGGTCGATAGGCAATGCGCACGTGGTGTACGACCTCGAACGCGCGGATGCGGTGGACGACAGTTTGGCCGCTGTGAAAAAGGCTGCCCAGCCCGCGGATACATCGGCCATGGCTGTTAAGGGTTATACGCCGGCCGAGACGCGTGTGCGCATTGAGGCGCCGCGCGATGTGCCGAACGGTGTCGTATTGTTTCGGGGCGCCCGTATCATCTCGATGCGCGGCGACGAAGTCATCGAAAACGGCGAGATCCTTATCCGCAACAACCGGATTTCAGGCGTGGGGCCGACCGGAAGCCAGCAGGTGCCGACGGATGCGCGAGTGATAGATCTGTCAGGCAAGACCGTTATCCCTGGATTTGTCGACACCCACTCGCATATGTGGCCGGCCTGGGGGGTCCATAAACCGGACGTCTGGATCTACCTCGCAAATCTGGCCTACGGGGTGACGACGACGCGCGACCCACAGACGTCGACCACGGACGTGCTAACGTATGGCGATCTCGTGACGGCCAACGAAATCGTGGGTCCGCGTATATATTCGACAGGCCCTGGCGTCTTCGGTGATTTTGCCGAAGACCCTATTCGCGATCTCGATCACGCCCGTCAGGTGCTTAAACGATACAGTGTGTACTACGATACGAAGACTATCAAAATGTACGCATCTGGCAACCGTCAGCAGCGGCAATGGATCATCATGGCGGCCAGGGAACAGGGCTTGATGCCAACGACCGAAGGCGCGTTGATGCTCAAATTCAATCTGACGATGATGCTGGACGGCTACCCGGGACAGGAGCATTCTTTCCCGGTGTATCCGCTGTACAGGGATGTCGTGCAGCTTGCGGCCCAGACTGGTCTCACCTATACCCCGACGCTGCTGGTGACCTACGGAGGGCCTTTCGCAGAGAATTACTACTACGCCCTGGAACAGCCGCACGACGACCTTAAGCTGCGCAGGTTCACACCACACGAGGTGATCGATTCGTCCACGCGCCGGCGCAGTGCCGGCTGGTTCATGGCCGAGGAATTTGCGTTCCCCGAACATGCGGCCGTCGCGAAGGCGATTGTCGAAGCCGGAGGACGGGTCGGTATCGGTAGCCACGGCCAGCTACAGGGTCTCGGCTATCACTGGGAGCTGTGGGCAGTGCAGTCGGGCGGAATGCGAGAGCATGACGCGCTCCGGGCGGCGACCCTTCATGGCGCGGAGGCCATCGGGCTCGGCAAAGATCTTGGGTCGATCGAAGCCGGCAAGCTGGCCGATCTGGTAGTGCTCGACGCTAACCCGCTAGAGAACATCCGCAATACGAACACTATCCGAATGGTGATGAAAAACGGCCGTCTCTACGATGGCGAGACGCTCGATGAGGTCTGGCCGAACCCCCGTCCACAGCCGGCGCAGTTCCAGGACGATCCGGCCGCGACGATTGGCGCCGGAATTCGATAGAAGCGCCTGACGCGAGGAAGACTTACGAACTACCTAGCCGGCGTTTAGGCTTGCGGCGCAGCATCACGATAATGCCTACCAGCGCCGCCAGGCCGGCGAGCGAAATCGGCCATGGGAAATCGGCATCGAGCAACGACGCATCCCGGTACAACTCGTAGCCCAGCTGGTTTTCAACCTGCTCTACATGTAGGATGTAAGCTGGAATAGCGTCCACAGCGACGAAATCGGTGTTAGTCCGGTAGCTGTTCGTGATGATGACCGCCTGGCCTTCGCTGGTGACGACACCCTGGTAGCTGAACGCAGGGTCTTCCACCTCGGTGACGCTGAAGTCCACCGGCCAAGGCTCGGGCAGGTGGATGCGGGTCGTCTGGTCGAGGTGGACGGGGTGCGAGATGCCGATTGGCATGGTGCGAATTCGTGTGGATGGTTTTTCGAGCAGCGCGCTGAACTCCAGGGGGTAAAAGTAGGCGGAGGTGCGCCGGCCCTCGGACGTCCACAGCGAGTCGATCCGGTAATACTCCTTCACTCGCAACACATTGGCGACCTCGTCGTCCTCGATCTCCATCGCGCCGGCGGGTGCGATATGTGGGTACATCTCTGCGTAATAGTTCAGGTAGTTCTTCTCCAGCTCCTGCCGGCTCGAGTTGGCGAGCAGGCCGCGCATATAATCGGCGTTTTCACTGCGGTAGGTCGATGTGATGGTGTAGGCCGCCGGGGCGTCGAGCCCGTCGCGGAGGTCGAAGGACTCCTCGATCTCGCTCAGCGGGAGGCCCAGGACGGGGGGATACATCCACGTGAGGGCGCTGGCGCCGGGTTCGAGGACAAGCGCCTGGTCAAAATCGGGCTGGTGGATGGCTTCGGCGGCGCCTCGCTGTAGGGAGCTGGTGGGGTCGAACCAGTAGACGGTGTCGTTGACGGTGGCGCGGACGATGGCGTGGTCGAACAGGCCGGCGTCCGGCAGCCAGCGGTCCATTTCACGCGCGTCGATCGTGTTGACCAGCACGGGGTGGGCCTCGATGCCCAGTTCGCGGAGCATGGCAACGAGGAGGAGCGATTTATCCTTGCAGTCGCCAAACCGCTTCTGGAGCACGTCGGCCGGCGAGCGGGGCTCGTGGGAGTTGACACCGATCTCGATCCCCATGTAACGGATTTCATCCTGAGCAAAGCGTAATGCCGCGGCGAGGCGATCCTTCGGAGTGGCATGGCCGGCGCGGATGCGGTCGACCTCCCGGGTCAGGGCCTCGGACGGGCGATTCACCCGATCGAACAGCGATCGGCCCCAGGTCGCGACGGCTTCCCAGCTCTCCCATTCGCTCACCTGGACCCACGGGTAGGGGTTGTACCAGTAGGGCAACTGGTCGTCCGGCACCAGTGCCGGCACGTCCGTCAGTCGCCATCGGTACTCCCTGGCGCCATCCAGGAGGCGGATTTCGGGCTCGACCTCGGCCCCGTAACTGCGGACGTTGAGCGTCCGATCGGCCGGCCAGAGGAGACGATAGGTGAGCTCTTTTACCGGGATGCCGAGGCGGGTGGAGAAAGCGCTGGCATAAGTACCCTCGAAGATCGGGTTGTCGCCGGCGAGGGTGTAGGCGTACTCGACGAGGTCGTTGGTCTGGATGTCCTCCAGGATAAGCGACGCCGTGAGGGTGCCGTCGTAGATCTGGTATTCGAGCTCGGTTTCGCGCTGGAGGAGGCGCACGTCGGCCGGGTCGAGCCGGTCCAGGACCTCGCCGTTTCTCAGGATGCGGACGAAATGAAGGGTGAGTGCCTGGTACGTGGGATCGAAGTCGATCGTGAGTTGGGATCCGTTCTGGATGCCCTGTGAGTTAACGATCGCGTAGGCGGTGTGGCTGAAATAATCCACCGACCGTCCATCGACACGCTGCTGCTCGTCGATCCGCAGGTAATAGAGTCCATCGCTGATCTCACCGGCCGGCACGGGGTTCGGGTCGGGCAGCGGGGCGATATCCACCCACGCCGGCGCCGGCCCGACCCTGAACGGCGTGTTTTGCGCGTTCGCGGTGGTCGCAACAAAAGCGAGTAGTAGGATGACAAGAAATCGGGCGTGCGGCATGAAATGGAGCGTGGACGCGGGTTACGGTCGTAGAGGGACGCCAGAAACGGCGGCAATATACGATACGGTCGCCTCGCTTCATCCCCGCGCGGGAAAGCAGCCGTTAGCCCGCATTCATTCCACATTCCCGGCCGCCCAGCGAACGCTGTTCACCAGGATCTGCCGGAAGGCCGGCAGTTCGTGGGCGGCGCCATCGTGGCCAAGGGTGATGCCGACGATGCGGGCCGAAGGGTGGCGGACGGTCCACGCCACCGGAAAATCGGTGCCCGACGCGGCTTCGCGGCCGGTGGCGAGCACGTCGATGCCCGGGCCGGCGGGGTCGATGGCGAAGCGGTACAACTCGTCATCCAGCGTAAACGAGGGCTCGACGCCGCGGGTGATGGCGTGGCTGGAATCTTGGATCGAGACCGTGAACGGCCCGTAGGGACCATGGCTTTCGGACCCACCCCCGACGAGGTCGCGGTTGTAGGCTGGCCAGTCCTTCCAGTTGTACCACACGGCAGGATGGTAAAGCACGAGGCCCATGCCGGCGCCGGCGAAGGCCTCGATGGCCGAGCGGATCGAGGGGTCTTCGATGGGCTGGTTGTTGGCCAGGATGAGGACATCGAGCGTGTCGAGTGCGGCGGCGATATCGGCGGGTTGGTCGGTGTAGACGACAGCGACGCCGGCCTTGCGCAGTACGGCCGTATCCTCCCGATCAAACCACCGGTCGAAGTCGTGCGAAGACCCTCCGCCCACAAGCAGGGCCTGGATGGCTGGATGGTCGGCGGCAGCCGGCATGGGCGTTTCGATGGGGCGGTCGCAGCCGGCGACGAAGAACAGAGCAACGAGAAGCGTGCGGATCACGGGCGTGAGAATCGATTGGGTGGGTGAATGCGTTGGGGAGAAGATACGCGGCAGAGTCTGGATTGTCGTGGTCAGGTTGTGGCGTGCGTAACGTTCCTTGCCACTGAGGCAACCACCGTATGTCAATCGCGCTTCAGCAGCCGGCCATACAGCTGCCGTAGCCGGCGTGTGGGTACGCCCAGGCTGTAGAGCGAAAAAACAACCGCGTTGGCGAGGTTCACACGCAGATAACTGGCGGTTTCGTACTTCCTGGCGGAGACGGTTACCGTTTCTTTGGCGATGTAAAACCGCCCCAGCCGGCGCGCGCGGCGCAACCAGTCGTATTCTTCCATCAACACATGGCCTTCATCGTAACCTCCGGTTTGGTCGAACAGCGTTCGGGTAACAAACAGCGTCTGGTCGCCCCCGCGAAAAAAAGGAAGATCGAACCGTGTGCAGTAAGCGTTGAAGCGAAGAAGCGGGTGGTCGGAATCAAACCCCAGGCGAAAGCAACCTATCGGGTAACCCTCCGTCAGGGCGGCTTCGATCGTGTCCAGGTAGCCGCCCGGTGGGAGGGCGTCGGCGTGGACGAAGTAGAGCACATCGCCCGTCGCTTCCCGCGCGCCGAGGTTCATCTGCGCGGCGCGG
>JBGSPJ010000028.1:0-1859 GCA_041738655.1 Rhodothermales bacterium
GGTACGTCTCGCCCATTTTGTAGAGACGCCCCGGTGGGGCGTCTCCTGTCGTTCACGTTCGTCTGTTCGGTTTTAGTATTTCGGAAACCTCGCTGATACGCCCCACCGGGGCGTCTCTACATAAGATGTCATTAGCAGCGACAGCGAGGGATCCTTAACCAATGGGAGGCAACTTAGGGCACAACTCATCCAGCCGGCACGATCCGAAAATTATTCGCGATCCCGTTGCCTTTTGCCGCTCGAAGCCCCCTCGCTACCGCTCAGGGTGACATTATGTGTCATTAGTAACGCGTCGAATGCCTGCCCCCGCGAAGGCTGGGGACCTCCCAAGCCAACGCGAAAAATGATGAAATAATGACCTCACGATCAGTCGGAATGTCCAACAGTTTTATGCCCACCATCCTGCTCTTCCTCATCCTTCTCGCCACCACCCTCCCGGCCCTCGCCCAGCCGGCCTCCATCGACCTTCCGCCGGACCTCGACCGCGTCCTTCGCGACTACGAGGCGGCGTGGACGGCCCGTGATCCAGCCGCACTCGCGGCCCTGTTTACCGAAGACGGATTTGTCCTCCCGAGTAGCCATCCGCCCGCTCGCGGCCGCAAGGCCATCGAGCAGTTTTACACCGGCCACGGCGGACCCCTTTTTCTGCGGGCCGTCGCTTTTGCCGTCGAGGGTGAGATCGGCTACATTCTCGGCGGCTACGCAGGCCAGGAGGGCGGTCCGGACGATGGCAAATTCACGCTGACATTACGAAGAGAAGCGGGTCGCTGGATGATTGTGTCCGATATGGACAACTCGAATCACAGGCGACCGTAGCCATCGGCCTTTACATGATTTCATTCCACCTGCTGCCCGATCTTTCGTCCATTCGCGATCAGAAAGCCGCCTATCTCCGCGGCCTGATCGCCCCGATGGACGGCATGTGGGAAGCCGGCGTCACGGACCCGGCACCTCACTGGGAGATCCGTGTGGATGATGCATCCGCCGGCTACTACGCCGCGAACGGCGAAGGGACGCTCTTGCAGTTCTACGTCCGGCCGGCGTTCGAGCACCGCACGCGTTCACTGTTCGACAGGGTAATCGCGCAGGATGCGATCCAACGGGCCGTCGTCAGTACCATCGACACCGCGTTTCTGGCGCTCTGTCTGGATGTGCAGAAAGGCGTGACCGTACATACGTTGCTCTATGAACCCGGGGCGGCGGCGTTGTCGCTTCCGGATGGAGATGGCGTGACGTTTTGGGAGGTCGAAGCTGGCGAACTGGAGCGAACGGTGGCATTTCAGCAGCAGTGCCTCGGTGGGAAGGCGGATATGAGCGGCTGGCTTCGGGGCTACTCGGCCAACCTGATCGACCGAAGAGAACTCCGGGTGCTGAGCCTGGGAGCCGAATGGATTGGCCTGGGTGAGTACCGCAAGAGCGATTCGCAGAAAGGGATCGTCGATCTCGGCGTGATGGTGTCTCCACAACACCGTGGTCGAGGATGGGCGACCTCCATCCTGGCGTTGATGCGCCAGGAATGCGCTACAAACGGACACCATCCGATTTGCTCCACGACGATGGACAATGTGGCCGCGCAAAAAGCGATCGAACGCGCCGGCTTCATCAGCCGGCATCGCATCATGGATGTGGCGTTCTAGTTAGCGTATTTGACTGTTCAACCACCCGATCGCCGGATGCGCGGCGCCCCACGCCCTGTCCGGCGTAATCGATAGCCGGGCATCCGGGTAGCGTTCCAGCATCCGCACGGCGTCCGCCGGCGTAAACGCCGGGTCGGTGTCGTAGCCCGAGATCAGCACCGGGGCGGCCGGCGGCCGGGTGTTGGCAGGCATCGTCCGCGGCGCGTGGGCGACGACCGCGGT
>JBGSPJ010000038.1:0-11390 GCA_041738655.1 Rhodothermales bacterium
GAGCGGTCGACCTGCGCGAGGGCGGACGGGGCGAGGAGGAGGAGCGCCAGGGCGGCTAGATAGAGCTTCATAGTGGGTATGCCTGGGCCCCACATAGGAATGTGGGGTTAATTGCCGGGTAAAATGGGAGGTTGTGTTTAGCGGCCGGTCGGAACGAGCTGGGGCGCGAGGTCGGTGGCGCCCTCGGGCACGACGCCGAGCACCACGCGCGCATCGTCCTTCAGGAACGAGCGGGCCATCGCCTGGATATCGTTGGGGCGGACGGCCTTGTATCGGGCGAGGTCTTCGTTGAAATACCCCGGATTGCGCGTGAAGTAGTAGTAGTTGTTCAGCATCTCGGCCTTCCCGCTGAACCCGCCGATGCTCTGGAGTTGATCCAGAAACTGCGCCTCATACTGGTTGACGGCGCGGCCGAGCTCACGTTCGGTGGGCGGCTCGGACTTGAGCCGGTCGATCTCCTCCTGAATCACGGTCTGCAATTCGCTGAGCGACACGCCCGGTCGAGCGGTGGCGACGATGTAAAACGAGGAAGAGAGCTTGTTCGAGTTCTGGAAGGCGAATACATCCTGCGCGATCTGGAGATCGTACACGAGCCGGTTGTAGAGCCGGGCGTTTTTCCCGCCGGCGAAGATGTCGGCCAGCAGCTGCATCTCGGCGTCGCCAGGGGTAAAGGCCGCCGGGGACAGCCAGGCCATGTAGAGGCGAGGGAGCTGGACGTCGTCCTCCAGCACGATCCGTTTTTCGGTGTCGAGGTAAGCAGCCGGCGCCTCCACGGGCGGAACGGGCTCGCCGCCGGGCACGTCGCCGAACCATTTTTCCACGAGCACACGCGCTTGCTCCACCGTCACATCACCCGAAATAGCCAGGCTGGCGTTATTCGGGCCGTAAAAGCGCTTGAAGAAATCGACTACATCCTCGTAACTCGCCGCCGACAGGTCGTCCATGTACCCGATCGTCGGCCAGTGGTAGGGATGATCGGGCGCGTAAAGCGCCTCGCCGAGGGTGGGGAAGGCGAGGCCGTAGGGGCGGTTTTCGTAGGACTGCCGGCGTTCGTTTTTCACCACATCCCGCTGGCCATCCACCTTCTCCGGAGACATAGCGTCGATCAGATAGCCCATCCGGTCGGACTCCAGGAAGAGCGCCAGCTCCAGCCCGTTGCTGGGTACATCCTCGTAATAATTGGTCCGGTCCCCGGTAGTCGAGCCGTTGTTGTTGCCGCCGGCGGCCTCCAGCCACTCATCGAACTTGCCCTCGGGCACATTTCCCGATCCCTCGAACATGATATGCTCGAACAGGTGCGCAAACCCGGTGCGCCCCGCCTTCTCGCTGCCGGAGCCGACGTGGTACCACATGTTGACGCTCACGAAGGGCGTCGAGTGGTCCTCATGGACCAGGACCGTGAGGCCGTTGTCGAGCGTGAACTGGGCGTAGGGGACGTCGATGTCCTGCCCGTAAGCCGGGGCGAGGAAGACCAACGAGGCGAGGAGGAAGCCGGCGAGGTGGGTGGTGCAGATGGTCATGGCGTGAGGCCGGGATGGATGCGGGAGCCGATCGGTGGCTCGTATACGGGGAAGTTTGGTGAGGGTTCGCCGGCTATGGCCGGAGGGCACGATGGGGCTGCGGTGCGACATATCACTGTTGTGCAATCGCAATATCGCGTGGGTCGACAACGACAATACCTGCGGCGTTGCGGTATCGGGCAAAGTCTCCGGTGTTCATCGTGAGCACATGCGATATGCGATGGACTTGCATCCATGCAACCAGCCTCGCGTCGTGCACCTGCAGCCCGGCAACGTTGCACTCGCGAATGAGTGCTCGCCAGAAGTGATACATTACGGGTGTGTCCGGTCGCAACTCGAATAGTCGCTCGATTTCCAGGAGCAGTGGTTCCACGTCGTGAGTCGACAGCCCCATGCCATTCTTGTCGATAGGTCTTGTCGCCACATTCCACAATTCAGCCGCGTTCTGAGGCGCGAAGCACAGGATTTCCCCTGAAGCCTTTAACGAATTGACGGCGCTAATCACAGCCGCATGGACAGGGCTCCTGGTGTCAAATAGCCTCAATAAAATATTGGTATCGAGTAAATAGGCCATGAAGCAACCTACACACGATACATGGTTTCTCGGCGAAGCGCTTCATCTGGAAGGGATGGCGCTTGCGCTGGTAACAACTTGGAAAGCGATTTTAATCGGTCACGCCATTGATCATAGGTGAGATCGTTTCCAGTCGCGAGACGGAGTAAATGCTCTTCGATACTTCGCCCATGCTGAGCTGCCTGTGTTTCCAGGAGATGAGCCAATTCCTCCGAGATGGTTAGCGTAATGGTCATTGCAGGTCCAAGTTTGAGAGATTTTTACTGATTCCCATTCAACAGATTGCTCAACTCCTCGTACCGCCGGCTCTGCCGCCGGTCGAGCGTGCTGGCGTCGACGGTCTGCAGCAGCCGGCGGGCGCTGGCCACGTCCTGCTCTTCCGCGAGCCGGCCGGCGTATTCCAGACGCAGCGTGTTCGCCTGATCCGCACGCCCCTGGGCCTCGTAGCCCTGCGCCAGCATCGTCACGAGGCGGGGTTCGATGGGGATGAGCGGCAGGTCGTTGCGGCGGGCAATGCGGTCGTTGTAGGTGTCGCGTTTTTCGAGGGCGTTTTCAAGTTGGAAGATGGCCGACGTCAACGGCTGGTCGCTCGTCCAGATGCCGAGCGTGGCGTACATGATGCCGAGGGTGCGGTGGAAGGCGTACATCTTGCGCCAGTCGGACTTCTTATACGCCCGCCCTTTGCCCTGGAACAGGGAGCTGGAATAGGTCTCCAGCAGGTCGCTCACCTGGTCCATGTCGCCCTGCTCCACATACAGCTCGCTCAGGCTTACGAGGGCGTCGAGGTCGATCTCGCGGTCCGCTGTCCGGCTCAGGCGGAGGGCGTACAGGTAGTAGGCCTCGGCCTCCTTCGGATAGTCGAGATGCTGAAACCAGTCGCCCAGCGAGCGGAGGAGGATGCGGTACCCTTCGCGCGGCCACCAGCCCTCCGCGGGGTCATCGTTGCGATTGCCTTTATCGGCCCACCAGGTCCGGGGGGAGTCCTCCAGCGCCGGCGGTTTTTCGTGGGCGGCAATCACCTCCCGTACGCCCGGCCCGATGTCCGTGTCGTCGACAAGGCCGCGCAGGAGGCGGGCTATTTCGACCTGGTCGGCGGCTTTTTCGGTCTCCGAAAGAAACAGCGTCGGCCCGTACCGCGCCCGGGCGAGGCCGACGACCACGCAAGTGAGCAGCTCGAGTTTCTGGCCGGCTGTTGCGCGGTCCGGTGTGCCGGTGGTGTACATCCGGGTGAGGGTGTGGAGCGCGGCGAGCGTGGCGCCGACTTCGCGCCTTTCTTCGATCTCCTTCCAGAGATGAGAAATGAGCGCCGGCACGTCGGCTTCGGCATAGACAGCGTTGAGGCCGTCGCGCGCCTCGGTCAGGTCGGGGCGTTTGTCGAGTGCCCACTGATAATATCGTGCGGCGTCGCGCGGCCTGCCCTGCGCGCGCAGCAGATTGGCGAGGTTGAGTGCATAAAACGCCTGGTATTCGTCTTCCAGCCCGATCGCGCGCCGGTAGAGCGCGACGGCCTCCTCGCCGCGGCCGGTGTCGACATACAGTTTCGCGAGGTTGTTGAGCGCGCTGCCCGATTCGGGTTGCAGGGTGAGGTACCTCTCGTAGTGCGTGATGGCGCGGGCGACATCCCCCACACTTTTTTGCTCGACCGAGCGTTGCTGGAGGGCGAGCCCGAGCTGGAACTGGAACGAAGCCTGCAGTTCACGATTTTGCTCAGATTCGGCCATTCGGAGCCCTTCTTCGAGGAGCACCACGGCGCGGTCGAACTGCCGCGTTTTTAGCACGTCCCGAGCCTGGGAGAGCCTCACGCGGCTTGTCGACACGACTCCCTGCGCGGAGGCGGAGGCAGGGGCGAGTACGAGAAGGAGTACGAGTACGACGTGGAGTGTACGGGGGTACGTGTGCATATCACATCCCTCCTGGCGTTTCTTCGGTGATCAGGCCGCCGGCGGTGTGCATGAACGGGCGCCGGCTGTATTTCACCATGAACAGCTGCATCTCCTTGAGGTGCGTGTTGCTCAGGACGGAGCGGATGGTCGTCCACTGGTCGGCCACGGCGTCGTCGGGGTCGAGTTCGAGGTTGGGGTACTCGAAGCAGCGCTGGCCGTCGCCGGAGCAGGAGATGGCGACGAGGATGTCGTCCGCGAAACCGGGCGCGCTCAGGGTGCCGGTCGGGCGGAGGAGCATGCGGCCCTGGGTGGCGACGCCGGCGAAGGACGACGTGAAGCTGGCGCGGAACTGGGTAGTGTCCTCGGGGAAATAGGCGGAATACCGGATCGGGATGGGCAGCAGATTGGTGCCGGCGTCGAAATCGAACAAGGGGTTGGGGGAGGTGATGAGGGCGAGCGGGATATGGCCGAGGAATTTCCGGGTGAGCACGGCCCCGAAGGTGTCGGTAAGGTGGCCCTCCATCCAGCGGTCGATTTCGACGGTCAGCCGGGCCGGGTCCTGGGCGAATTTTTCGTCGATGGCATCGAACACGATCGGGTTGCAGTGGATGCGCCCGTCGAAGTCGGCCTTGCCGAGATCGATCAGTTCGGTGCCGGCGACAAAGGCAAAAAAGTGGGCTCGGATCTCATCGCCGAGGGTGCGTGAGATGCCCTCGATGTCGATGACGAGTCGGTGATGGCCGGTCTCGGACGGCGCCGGCCCGGGTTTCCAGACGATGAAGTCGAGCCCGCCCAGTTCGTCGATGTGGCGGACAAACACCTCGGCGAGGTCGGCCTCGAGGGTGGGGATGCTGGCCGGGAGCTGATCCTGGTACAGCGCCGCCGAGATCGTGACATCGACATACACCTCGGGGAAGTCGCGCTGTGAATCAACCTGCGCATGGACCGGCAGGGCGAGCAGGATGCCCGGGAGCAGTCCAGTGAGGAATCGGTTTACAGCGGCCAGAACACGCATGGTTCGAGAGCCCGGTTATTTGAGGATTTCGAGGGCGTACGGGGCGTCGGGTATGGTAGTACGAAGGCTGAACAACGCATTGGGTTCCGGATCGGCTGTTCGTTCGACTTCGACGAGCAGCGCGTCGCCGGCGTCGAAGCGGCGGGTGACGACGACTTTCGGCGCCGGCCCGGTCGTCCGGTCGAGCAACTGGTCGACTTCCGCGGGGTCTTCGGTGAGCGTACGAAGGTACTCGTTAAGCCGGCCGAATCGTTCGGCCTCGGGCGTCCGCGCGACGATGCGCTCGACCCGCTCGCGGTCGTCCCCGATACAATAAATGCGTTGCCGCATCGTATCAACCGACACGACGCGGCCGCCTATTTCGATGCGCAGCCTCATCGGGGAGGCGACGGCCCCATCTAGCTGGGGAAGCCGCTGGAGCAACTGGGGTCCCGGGGCAATGCAGACGGTGCGCGCGTTGAGGTCGTCATAGCCGGCCCGAAGCGCCCGCCAGCCCACGGTAGCCAGGAGCAGCAGCACCAGCAACACGGGCAGTTTGACGATGCCCATGAGGGACTGCCACCACGGCGGCGTCGGGCGGTTGAGCTCCCAGTCGGACGGTTTGATCTCGCCGGCGGAGATGTACGGGCTCCAGTAGGCCTCGACGAAGTCCCGGTTGAAAAAATCACTGTGCGCGAAGTTGTGAAACCGATCACGCACGCGGCTTTTCCCGAACCCGAAGGTGCCGGAGGGCCCGAATCCCCAGGTCATGAACTTCGCCATCACCGGCCAGATGTCGCGTGTGCCGCAGTCGTTCAAGATCTCGCTTTTGACCCGGTCCGCCACTTTATCCCACCGAAAATCCTGGGGGATGATGGAGCCGCAGAGGATGAGGCGGTCGAGCGCGATGTCGGTCTCGTTGTCCAGCACCTGTGCTGTGGCGTACGTCCCGAAGCTGTGGGCGATGACGGTGAGTCGCGCCTCGGGGTACTGCTTCCGGATGTCGCGCAACTCGCGGGCCAGTTGGCGGACGGGGCCCTGGCGCGTGAACACCGGCGTCAGAAACCGGAACATGTTGAAGTAGCCGTAACGAACGGGGATGACCTTCTGGACGGTTGGTTCGTCTTCCAGCGCATGTTTCACCATCTCGGCCCACGGCGCCTGAGTCCGGATGCCGTGGACGAGGACGACGATCTGGGGAGGCGTATCGGTTGGAGGGGGCGGCATGGATTAATGATTAGCGAATAGCGAATAGCGATTGGCGATTGGCGGATAATGATTGGTGAAGGCGTTCTTCTCCAGTAGCGTCTCCGAAATATAGTTGCGATCCGGCGGTTCGGCAATGAACTCCCGTTGCCTCTCTCCCGGTCATTGCGCATAATAAGGCCATCCCATCGCCAATCCCCCCCAGTCATGCGCCATGTCTCCTTCTTTGTCGTCACCCTGTTTACGGTGTCGCTCATCTTCGCGTGTGGTACCCGCCCTGAATCGACCCCCAACGACTGGCCCGTCTACCGGGGCGACGACCACGCGTCGGGCTTCTCCACGCTGGCCCAGATCGACACGACCAACGTCGCCCGGCTCGCATTGGCCTGGACCTTCGAGCCGCCCGGAGAAGAGCGGCTTACGATCGAGTGTAATCCCATCGTCATCGACGGGATACTCTACGCGCTGTCGCCCGGCCTCCGCGCTTTTGCGCTCGATGCCGCCACGGGGGACTTGCGCTGGTTCTTCGATCCCGACGACTACGGTGTCCGCCCCTGGAACGGGCAGCCGCACGGACGCGGCCTGGCGTACTGGGCCGACGGGAGTGATCGCCGGCTCTTGTATGTCGCCGGCGGCCGCCTTTTTGCGCTGGACGCAGGCACCGGCAGGCCCGTCACCTCCTTCGGCGAAAACGGCTCGGTCGATTTTGCCCTGGGGATCGACCGCGACCTCCGGGGCCGGCCGATGAGCGCCACGACACCGGGCATCGTCTTCGACGATCTGCTCATCATGGGTTCCACCTCTGGCGATGGCATCCTCAACGTGCCGCCCGGCGATATCCGCGCGTTTAACGTGCGGACAGGCGCCCTCGCGTGGGTCTTTCACACCATACCGCGCCCCGGCGAGTTCGGATACGACACCTGGTCGCCGGATTCCTGGGAGCACGTCGGCGGCGTAAACAATTGGGCCGGCATGAGCCTGGACGCCGGGCGGGGCATCGTGTATGTGCCGACGGGGTCGGCGACGTACGATCACAACGGATCGGACCGCATCGGCGTCAACCTCTTCGCCAATACGCTCCTTGCCATCGACGCGCGGACGGGCGAGCGCATCTGGCATTTCCAGGCGGTGCATCACGACCTGTGGGACTACGACCTCCCGTCGGCGCCCACGCTCGTCGATCTGAAGATAGACGGGCAACTCCGGCCGGCGCTGGTGCAGACGACCAAGATGGGACACCTCTTCGTCCTCGATCGTGTCACCGGCGAGCCCATCTTCCCCATCGAGGAACGCCCGGTGCCCCGGTCGACCATCCCCGGCGAACAGTCATGGCCGACGCAGCCTTTCCCCACGAAGCCGCCGGCGTACGCAAAGCAGGGCTTCACCGAGGATGACATCACCGATCTGACACCGGAGGCTACGGCCGACATCAAGAAGCGTCTATTCGACCGATTCGGGCCTTCCGTCCTTTTTGAGCCCCCCTCGGCACGCGGCGCCATCTATGCCCCACAGTTCAACGGCGGTACCGACTGGGGGGGCGGCGCGGTCAACCCGGCTAGCGGGATGTTTTTTGTCAACGCCAGCAACGAACCCGAGACGATGACGATGTTGCCGGCGCCGGCCAATGCCAACCACGACTTCGACTGGGTGGCCGACGGGCACCTCGAGGTCTACGACCCCGAGGGTTTTCCCATCTCGAAGCGCCCCTGGGGGACGATGAACGGGATCGACCTCCGCGCCGGCGAAATCGTCTGGCAGGTCCCCCTCGGCACCTACCCCGAACTCGAAGCCCGGGGCCTGCCGCCGACGGGGACGTTTAACATCGGCGGTCCGATCGCCACCGCCGGTGGGCTCGTCTTTATCGGTGCCACCCGCGACGAGCGTATCCGGGCGTTCCATCAACGGACGGGCGAAGTGCTCTGGGAATATCAGCTCCCGGCCGGCGGCTACGCCACGCCGTCGACCTACGCCGTGAACGGCCGGCAATATGTCGTCATTGGAGCCGGCGGAGGCGGGAAGCCGGGGACGAAGCAGGGGAATACGTATGTGGCGTTTGCGTTGCCGGAGTGAGGGGAATCCTCGCCAGGCCAGGGGCCGCCTGTTGTATTCCCTTCACCGTGCGCTCGCATTACTGGCCCTCCAGCACTCCGATTGGCGCCACATGTTTTTTTACGACGGCGAACTTGAGGGTCTGCTCGCCGGCCCCCGGGACTTCGATATGTATCAGATACACCCCGCTGCCGATGGGCAGGTCGTTATCGGTCTGTAGATCCCAGGTGATGAATCGCTCGGGGCTGTTCTTTCGGATCGTTTTGATAAGTGTTCCGTGCAGCGTGAAGACGCGGATCGTGGCCTCCGCCGGCAGGTTCGTGAAGCGCACCTCGTCCACCGCCCGGCTCCGTTCGTAGATCGAGGTGCCGATGTACGGGTTGGGGACGACGCCGATGGCCGCGACATCGAGGGGGTCCTCCGCCGGCGTGACGCCAAAGCCGCGGGCGTCGATGGTGAAGAAGTCGCCGGGAACGGGCCGTTTGTGCGTGTAGATACGAAACGTGGTACCCACCTCGGGCAACGGCACGGTGACGTCGGGCAGTTCACCACCGTTGAAGATGACCAGCACGGTGCGGGCGAGGACCTCGGGGCCGGTGCGAGTCGTCACCCCGGAGAAGAAGTCCCGATAGCCCTGTTCGCCCGGCGTTGCGCCGTCGTCTTCGGGCAGGTACCAGTAGATCCAGTCGGTGTGCGGGTCGTTGTTGCCGCCGGAGATCGGGTGGTCGCCGCCGAGGTCGTACCGGAAGGGCTCCGTGCCGGCGCCGCAACCGTTCTCACAGATGATCGGGATGAGGCGGACGTCGTCGCTCGGGTCGTCAAACGTCCCATTCCCGACCCGCCAGAGGGTGAAGGGGACCTCGACAAACAGTTCGTCCTCGAAGGCGCGCCAGGCGAGGCAGTCCGTTTCCTCGATGGTGCCATTGATCCCGTCCACGCAGGGCTGCGTGAAGCGCATCTCCCAGTCGAACAGCCCCAGACGTTCCTCGTTACCGTTTCGGAGGACGCGACCGAGGAAGGTGCTGGCGTCGTCGGTCGTGCCGAAGTTGATACTCGATGCCCCGCCGGCGTGGAAGCCCCATCGGGCGTCGCTGAGGGCCTGTTGCACGCCCGAATTCGGGCGATCGTTGAACGGATGAACTCCTTCGGGTGTGATGCCGGCCTCGACAAGCGTCGGGAATCCGGACGTATTAAAGGCGAACGCCGCCATGTCGGGCGGATCGATGGGGCCGGCGCTATTCGAAACGGTGCCCAGGGCCTTGATGCCAAGCCCTGGGGCGAGGATGGAGAACCGTAACCCGTCAATTACAGCGACATCCTCTTTTAATGGCGCCGGCTGGCCGGTGGCCGACCCGTCGAAGACGATGACGCCGTCGCGTTTGATGTCGTACGTCGTGGCGGTCGCCCGGGCGTTTTTTGCCGTTACGAACGGCGCCGGGTCGATGGCATCCTCCTCATGGACGGACGCCGGGGCCTCGACCTCTATCGCGTAGAACTCGACCGTATACGTGGCCTCCCGGATGCGTCCCGGGTTGACGATGTCGGCCCAGGCGCGGCCCTCGATGAGCGCGTTACTGGGGATACCGATAAGGTCGGGTTCACTCAGGTCCTCGGCGGCCTCGCGGCTGGCCTCGGGGATGTCGTCCTGGACGCGCGCCGGGGTCACGCTGACGCGGGCGATCTCGCCGCGTAGGATGCGCGGGAAGGAGGTTGCGCTGTAGGCATAGGGGCGGACGCCGAAGTGGTAGGTACGGTAGTTGACGAGGTTCTGGAGGCGGTGAAAGTGCTGGATGCCGGAGTCCGTGCCGCGGGCGAGTTCTTCGTTGAGTTCGTTGGGGAGGCCGTCGACAATGCGGGTGACGCCGTTAACGAGGTCGTAGGTGGCGATGATGGCGCCGGCGTCGTCGTCCTCGGAGGTGAACTGGAGGATGTCGTAGCCCTCGAAGCGGTAGGAGCGCTCGGAGACAGGGGAAGCCGGGTCGGCGAGAGCGAGGGGATCGACCTGCGAGTAGCCGTCGAGGTAGTTGTTGGAAGAAGCCGGGTTGGTCCACTCGAGGACGACCTCGCGGTCGGTGGCCGTTGCGATGACGATGGGGCCCTCGGGGGGCGCGGCGAGCTGGAAGTTGCTTTCGAAAAGGGCCTGAGCTTGCCGGTCTGCCCGTCGGAGGGCGGCGACGGACTCCAGGTTGTCGGTACCTCTGGCGAGCACGATCCCGAACGCAATCTCCTGGAAATCCCGCGGGTTGATGGTGAAGGGGCCGGTGGCGAGTAAAAAGCGCCGATCGCCCGGGCTGATGGGCGGGACCGAGTTATTGATGGGATCTGGATTGCGCTCGGTCCATCCGGTGTTGGTCACGGGATCACCCGAAAACATAAACCGCGTGGGGATCGTCGATCCGCCGCCCTGGATATCTCTCCCATTGCCCCCAAACGTAAAGGGGCGCCCGTCGCGCCATCGACCATCCATGTACCCGTAGAAGTCCTCGTTTATACTCGGGTCTCCGGTGACATCGCCGCCGCCGTTGTAAAAGGCCATTGTCGTCATCTTGAGATTCTTGAACCCCGGGACGAGGCGGCCGCTCACGCGGGCGGTATCGCCCGGGGAGGGTACAATGGGGCCCTGGAAGAAATCGTAGCCGAGCGCCGGCGGCGGCGTGCCGTACCCATCCCGGCCCTCGTCCTCGTTGTCCGCATTGTAGACGTAGCCGATGCCGAGGGTGGTATCCGAGCCTACATAGTCGTCGGTAGCATTTCCCAGATCGGGATCGACCCATACGCCAAGGTAGGCTCGATCCAGCGGTTGCGGTCCCCGATGGTAAATCCGATAGCGGTAATAGGTGGAATGCGAGATGGGCTCGAATGGAATCAAGCGGCCCGAGTTCGCCGGGAATTTCAGGCCGAAGGCGAACGCCATCCCATGTACCTCCAACCCGATCGGAATAGATTGCGTGCGCTCGTGGGTGTTGCCCCGGTCGTTCATCACCCACCAGATCATCTGGTTGCCCGATATCGCCGGCCGCTCACCGGCCTCGAGGTCGATCACCCGGTCTTTCCGCTGGGCGAGGGGGACGTTGATGTCGAAGGCCAGCTCCTCGCCGGCCTCGTCGATCTCACCATCCCCATCATCGTCGACCCTGTTGTTCGGCGGGGCGAGGGTCGGGGCA
>JBGSPJ010000062.1:0-5543 GCA_041738655.1 Rhodothermales bacterium
GCCGCGCGGGGCGCGGTGTTGTACCGGCAGTGGGGGTGTGTAGGATGCCACTCGAGCGACGGCACCACCGAGGGGCGGACGGGTCCGACGTTTAAGGGCCTGCACGGCAGCCGGCGCATCTTCACCGACGGCACCACAGCCACCGCGGACGCCGCCTACCTGACCCGTTCAATGCTGAAGCCCGACGCGCAGGTCGTAGCCGGGTACCAGGTGGGGATGCAGTCGTACGAGGGGGTGCTCAGTGAGGCGGAAGTGGCGTCGATCGTGGCGTTTATCGAGGGGTTGAGGTAAGGCTTGCGCCGGCGATGCGGCCGGTGAAGGCGGGGGTTGGGGGGGCCCGGCGATGCGGCCTGTGGCCGATCGGCCGGTGAAGGGATGGCATCCCTGCGGGATGCGGCAGAGAGAATATGTTCGTGGGAGGGAGTGTCGGGTTTTGATGATGGGCTACGCATGCAGGTAGGGATAGGTGGGTTACGTGCTTGCTCATCGCCCCGATGCGGAAGGGTTCTCCACTCGGAAACCGCATCGTCTCTCATCGACCCACTCGATCTCAGAAAGGCCGTCCTATGGAACAGATCCAGGTATCATTATTTGGTAAAATGGCCATCAACTATCAGCACGGTGCCATAAGTACGTCGGCCTCCGGGAAAGCACAAGAATTGTTCGGTTATCTGCTACTACATCGCAATCGCACCCATTCGCGGGAACGGTTGGCAAGCCTGATGTGGGGCGACTACTGCACGACGTCGCAGTCGAAGAAATATTTACGGAAAGCGCTGTGGCAACTGCAGAGTTCGCTGAATGAATGGCCGGCGTGGAGCCAGGTGGGGTTGATCGAGTCCGAAAACGAATGGATCCGCCTTAATCAGACGGACACCTTGCAGCTGGATGTGGCGGAATTTGAACGCGCGTATGAGGAGGTGAAGGGGCTATCTGGATCCTCGCTGACCGAAGAACACATCCGGTCCATCGAAAAAGTCATTGCCTGTTATCGGGGAGAACTGCTGGAGAACTGGTATTTCGATTGGTGCCAGTCCGAAAGAGAGCGATTCCACGAAATGTATCTCCGTTTGGTGCAAAAAGGCATGACCCACGCAGAAGCGAACGGGCACTGGGAAAAAGGGATTGAATATGGCTCAGAGATGCTTCGTAGAGATCCGGCGCATGAGCAGACTCATTGCGCCATGATGCGCATCTATCAGCGTCTCGGGGATCGTTCGAGCGCGTTGCGTCAGTTTCAGCGGTGTGAACATATCTTAAAGGACGAGCTCGGCGTACATCCTGCGGCAACCACACGTCAGTTGTACGAACGGATCAAAAGCGGTACGCAGGAAGCAGAGAATAACCACCGGCTGCCGGCGCGATCCGAGCACCGGCTCGATCGGCTCGTAAAGCGTTTCGAGCAGCTGAAGGCACGTCTTGAATCCATCCAGGAGCAGGTGGAAGAGACGATTAAGGGCGTCGAAACCGAATTGTCGGCTTCAGCAGAGGCCTGAGCCCGTTCGGGTGAGGCACAGACAAACGCCGAAATTTAGAACGATCGAGGAGATGGGGAGGAGACGGCGCGGGATACGGCTCCAGGCGAACTTGGGTCCAGTTATTTCCGCGACCAGAGGCGAACCCCTGGCGCACCTTGTCTTCCACGCCCATGTTAGGTGAACGCCTACTGCACTTTTTAAGTGGTCGGGGGGCCCCGGCTGCACTTCCGAGCGACGTCGCACGCGGCATCTGGCGAGAGGGGAATGACCTTTCGGCAGCGCCGGCGACCTTCTCCGCACCCATCGTACACGCCATGGCTTCGCCTCCTCCGCTACATATCATCCTCGACGCTCTTTTGGCCCCACTCCGCCCACTCCTGCCGGGTGCCGCGCCCCCGAATCATGTATCGGTTGTCCGGCATATGTCCAGGGCTGTGGGACTCGGTAACCTGCGGGGTACGGAAGCACGCGGGTCCTTTGGGGCCGTGATGCTAAAAGGAGGGCGAATGCAAGCCGTTGTACGGTTTGAACTGTGGGGGCCATCCGCCGCGGCTGTAGAGGCGGACACACTCACGTTGATGGCCTCCATCGGAGCCCAGGAAGTGGCGTTGAGGGCGGCCGGCTTCTTAAAAATCGACCAGGAAAGCGCCGCGCCCGCCGAGTTTATCGCAGGATTAAATACGTGGCGCAAGGCGATTGAATATGCCTTGCTGTTTGAATACTCCTACGAGGATACCGACGGCGCCGACAGCCTTATCGCACACATCCCGGTGGACCTGGGCCTGGATGCCGTCTCCCTCCCAGAAGAAGGGATGGTCCTCAAGGATCACATGGTTCGGTGGGATACGGAAGCCGCACCAACGCTGCGGCTGACCGGGCCGGCCGCCCCGCGGTCCATTTCCGCCCTCTCGTTCGTCGCCGGCGCGGCTCCAACCGGACAGGTGATCATAACACGGACCTCCGAGGGCGCCCCCGGTCTACCCCTGGACCATGTCAGTTTCGCCGATTTTCTCGACGCGATCACGGATCCGGCCGTGTCTCCGGCCCATGACCGATTCACGTTTGCCTCGGTGACCACCTGGCTGGCGGAGTTCTCCTCGGCCGGCGACGCCATCGAGCTGGGCGACTGGAATACGGATGCCGTCACCGACGCGTACGACGCATCGATCCTCACTTTCCCCGTACCCGTGGCGCTCGCGGACGCATCTCAACGACTGGAGATTGCTTTCGAAAACCCGGCGTTCGACCGTTCGGCCGTGCTCTACATGCAGGCGCGTTGAAGGCGCGCTCACACCCGTTCTTACTACCATCCATCAAAAAGGAATAAAACCATGTCGGAAATGATTTTACCGGGCATCTACATCGAGGTGCGCTCCGAAGGGCTCATCCGGCCGGGGCCGGTGAGCGTCGGCAATCTGGGGGTTGTCGGGACGGCCAGCAAAGGCCCCGTCGACCAGGCCGTGATCCTCGGTTCGTTTACCGAGGCGCTCGACATGTTTGGCGCGTTTGGCCCGTGGGATCCCACCGATCCCAATGCGCTCTCGCTCGTCCGCGCGCTGGAGCAGGCCTACATGCAGGGAGCGAACACGGTTTTTGCCGTGCGCGTCGCCAGCGCTGCGGCGGCCGCGGCCGGGTATACGCTTCAATCCCCGGGCGGCAACAATGTGGTGCTCAGTGCCAGAACGCCCGGAACGTGGGGGCACGCGCTGCAGGTGAACGTTACCGCCGCCGCCACGTCTCCATTTGTAGAGCAGGAGGTGCATCCCGGCGGAGCGGCGATCACCCTGAACCATCCGGTGGTGGTCAATAGCCCGCGTAACCGGATACAGGTCTTCGCCGTCGGCACCGGCATAACGCGCTCCCTGCCCATCGTGTACGACGCGACGCCGGCCGGTGTCGGCCAGGTCAACATCGACACCGCAACCGGAGCACTGACGTTTGGCGACGGAAATCCGGTGGCCGGGGATGTCGTCACGGCTTCGTATGTCGTGGCCGCCGCCAACGCCGTCCGGGTGACGCTTCGCCTCGGCGAGTCCGAGGAAGTGTATACCGTGGTCAGCGGGGATGATCTGGTGGCGGATATCACCCGGCTATCGGCCTGGGTGAATGCCACCGCCGACATCAACAGCGGGGAGCTGCCCACGACCAATGCATCGCCGGCCGAGTTCGCCGGCTTCAGCGGCGGCAACAACGGCGAGGTGGGCGCGGATTACCAGGACGGCCTCGATGTCCTCCTGAACGAGGATGCCCATATCATCGTCGCCGCCGGCCAGGACCAGAGCTTCGGCGACAATCTGGCCGCCCATTGCCGCGTCGCCTCATCGGACGACTACCGGCGGGAGCGTATCGTCGTCGTGGGAAGTGGGCTGGGCAACTCGATCGACACCCTACGGGGCCACTCCCTGAATAGCGACCGCCTCATCTTTGTTGCCCCCGGCATCGTCACCAACGATGGCGGGGCGGCCACGGCTACCGATGTGGTGCTTCCGGGCGCCTACGCGGCCGCCGGCGTAGCCGGCCTGATTTCGAGCCTGTCGGCCCACATCAGCGCCACCAACAAACCGTTCGATGTCGGCGGGCTTGAAACCACCTACACATCGGCGCAGCTCGCCCAGCTCGTCCAGAGCCGTGTCTTCGTCCTCGAAAAACGTCTCGGCTTCAAGATTGTCAAGGGGATCACCACGACTACAAACTCGGCCTTCAGCCAGGTCACCACGCGGCGGATCGTCGACTTCGCCAAGTTTGGCGTGCGCTCCGCATCCGACCCGTTCATCGGGAAACTGAACAACGAGCGGGTCCGGGCCGCGCTCAAGGGGAGCATCAACAGCTTCCTGGCGGACATGGTAGATCGCGAAATGCTCACCGGGTACACCCTCGACGTGTCGGCAACGCGCGATCAGGAAATCCGTGGCATCGCCCAGGTCACCATGTCGCTGCAGCCGACGTTCAGCATCGACTTCATCCGTGTCATCATGAACCTCCAATAAGACATCGATCATGGCAAATACAAATGTTTTCAGGGGATCGGACGGTACCCTGACGCTTTCCCCGACCGATACCGCCCTGCCCGAAGGAGCCGACGCTAACGAGGTCATCGAGTTCTACCAGCTCAGCCCGGTGGGGCGCGCCACCCAGGTGGAGGTGTTCGTCCACACCGAACTGGAGGAATTCCACGAGATCGGCCGCCGGCATGCCGCGCAGCTGCGCCCGGGCAACATCCACGTCAGTGGGAAGATGGGCCGCGCGTACATCAACGGGGCGCTCCTGCGCATGTTGTTGGGCATCGGCTCCCTGACCGAGCGCCAGGCCGAGCCTTATGCCCAGCCTTCGTTCAACCTCCAAATACGAGTCGAGGACCCCAACGGACCCGGCACCAGCAGCACCCTGACTATCCACGGCGTGAAGCTCGAAAACTGGGCGTACAGCATGCCCGAGGACGACTTCGTGATGGAATCGGTGTCGTTTAAAGGGCTTTTTATCTCCGTAGAAGACAAGGAAGAGGCCGCGTAATCCATGAGCACTTTATCCGCCGAAGAATTACTCGCCGGCAGCGCGCTGCGTCAGGAGGTGGACGTCCCGGCCGAATTCCTGAGCGGCGACCGTGAACGGACGGCCGGGAAGCTCGTCCTCCGCCCGCTCACCGTGCGCGACCTTCAGAAGATTCGCAAGGCCTCCAACGGCGACGACAACCTGTCCGCCGCGCTGATGATTCAGCATGCGCTGATCGAACCGGAACTGAAGGCGGACCAGGTGTCGATGCTGCCGGCAGGCCTTGCCCAGTTCCTCGTCGAACGGATCAACACCCTCAGCGGCATCGATACGCCGCGGAGTGCCCTGCAGGAAATGGTGCAGGCTCCCCTCGCCCGGGCGTGTTTTGTGCTGGCGAAGGAGTTCGGATGGTCCCCGGAAGTTGTCAGCGGGATGACCATCGGCCAGATCCTGTTGTATCTGGAAATGGCGCAGGACCAGGCGGTGGCGGCATGACACACGATCTGTCTCGGGCGCTTCAGGCGGCGCGAAAGATCCGGGCGGGGTTACGCGGGGGGAACGCGCCGGCTGGCTGGG
>JBGSPJ010000098.1:0-2123 GCA_041738655.1 Rhodothermales bacterium
CGCGGCGCCGGCCGCCCCGACGCGTACCTTCCCGATCCAGGTCCTGTTCGTGGGCGACTACGGGCACCACGCGCCGTCCGACCGCCTGCTCCAGGTGCTGCCCTATCTCTCCGATCACGGGATCTATGTCACGTATACCGATGATCTGCGCGACTTGAACGACCAGGGGCTGGCGCACTACGATGTCGTGGCGCTGTTCGCGAACTATGAAGGGGACATGCCGGCCGAGGCCGAACGCGCGCTGGTGCGGTTTGTCGAAAGCGGTGGTGGGTTTGTGCCGCTGCACAGTGCCGCTGGCAACTTCCGCACGTCCGATGCCTTTATCGCGCTTGTCGGCGGGGCATTCGAGAGCCATGGGACCGGCACCTTCCGGACCGAGGATGTCCTGCCCGACCACCCGGCCCTGCGGGATGTGCCGGCGTTTGAGAGCTGGGACGAGACGTATGTCCACAAGAACCACAATCCGGACAAGACCGTGCTCTCGTACCGCGTCGAGGGCAGCGTGCGCGAGCCGTGGACGTGGGTGCGGACGCAGGGTCAGGGGCGCGTGTTTTATACGGCGTGGGGCCACGACGAACGGACGTGGGGGAACGCCGGCTTCCAGCAGCTGCTCGAAAGCGGCATCCGTTGGGCCGCGGGCGACTGGGCGGTAGACGCCGAGCCGCCGGCCGCGCCGTTTGAGTATGTCTCCGCTGCGCTGCCTTCGCTCGAGTACAATTCCACCCGCGAAAACGAACACAAACCCCGCGAGATGCAGCTGCCGCTGTCGCCGGAAGCCTCGGCGCCGCTGATGGTGGTCCCGCCGGCATTTGAGGTCGAGCTCTTCGCCGCCGAGCCGGACATCCAGAAGCCGATCGCGATGAACTGGGACGAGCGGGGCCGGCTGTGGATTTTGGAGACGGTCGACTACCCGAACGACCTCTACGAAGAAGAAGGCCGCGGCAACGACCGCGTCAAGATCCTCGAAGATACCGATGGCGATGGACGGGCCGACAAGTTCACCGTCTTCGCCCAGCAGCTCAGCATCCCCACCAGTTTTGTATTTTCGGATGGCGGCATCGTTGTCACCCAGGCGCCGCACACCATCTTCCTGAAAGACACCGACGGCGACGACGTCGCGGACGTTCGGAAAACGCTGTTTTCGGGATGGGGGACGTTCGATACCCACGCCGGCCCGAACAACCTCAAATATGGCTTTGACAACTGGATATGGGGTGTGCTGGGGTATTCGGGGTTTGAAGGGAAGATCGGGGAGGATTCGCTTGAATTCCGCCAGGGCTTTTACCGGTTCAAGCCCGATGGCTCGGCTTTCGATTACCTCCGCGCCACAAACAACAATACCTGGGGCTTCGGGTTCAGCGAGGAAGGGTTCGCGTTTGCCTCCACGGCGAACAACAACCCGAGCGTCTATATGCCCATTCCGGAACGGTACTACCATGCCGTAAACGGCTGGGCGCCTGAGCGGCTCGGTACCATCGCCGAGGACCGCCGCGTCTTCCCGGTGACCACCCGCACGCGGCAGGGGGATCACAAGGGCAACTACACCGGAGCGGCCGGCCATGCGCTCTACACCGCGCGCCAGTACCCGGCGTCGTACTGGAACCGGATGGCGTTTGTGAGCGAGCCCACGGTGCACACCCTCGGCCAGTTTGCCCTGGAAGCCGTAGGGGCGGATTTTAAGGCGCTTAACAAATACAACCTCGTCGGCGGCCGCGACGAGTGGACGGTGCCGATCGTCGCGGAGGTGGGTCCGGATGGGGCCGTGTGGATGATCGACTGGTACAACTTCATCCCACAGCACAACCTTGGGCCGTTCCGCGAACACTGGGACGCCGGCAAGAACAACGCGTACGTCACCCCGATGCGCGACCGCGAGCGCGGCCGCATCTACCGGATCCGTTGGAAGGACGCCCCGGACTACGAGGCCATCCGGCTCGACACCGCCACACCGGCCCAGCTTGTCGCCACCCTGGGGCACGACAACCAGCTATGGCGGATGCACGCCCAGCGGCTGCTCGTTGAGCGCGGCCAGCGGGATGTGCTGCCGGCGCTGTACGCCCTGCTACGGAATACGAATGTCGACGCCCTCGGGCTGAATGTGGGCGCCATCCACGCGTTGTGGA
>JBGSPJ010000130.1:0-4262 GCA_041738655.1 Rhodothermales bacterium
GCCCTCAACCGAGGATTGGGTCGCGCTGGTGGCTTCGACCGGCGGAGGCTCCGGTCAGGCCCCGGTGGTTTCGGTCGGCGTGGTGGACGGTCAGGCCCACGAACCCGGCGGAAATGGCAACGTGGCGCGCTTCACGTTTGATCGTACGGGCGACCTGAGCGCACCATTGAGCCTCTTTTATTCGATTTCGGGGACGGCCTCGCTGGGGGTCGATTACGCATCGCTGCCGGCCACCATCGTCATAGAAGCCGGCAAGTCGTCGAAGAAGATCGATATCCAGGTGATCGACGACCTGGAAGTCGAACCGGCCGAGACGGTGATCATCACCCTCTCAGCGCATTCCAGCTATGCGATAACGCCCGGCGCCGGCGTCGCGACGATCGTGGTCAACGATAATGACACGGCCAACCCCGTGTTGCTCGGCGACCCGTCACAAAATGGCGCGGTTTCTGCTCTCGACGCTTCCATGATTTTGCAGCATGCGACCGGTATGATCGCTCTGACTGGCGCGGCTTTCATAGCCGGAGACGTCTCCGGAAATGGCGAAATCAGTGCACTTGACGCCTCCCTCATCCTACAGCATCTGGTGGGTATCCTCTCCTGCTTTCCCGCCGATGCTACCTGTACATCACCCACAGGCAATTAAGCCGATCGAAGCCCCCCTCGATTGTCCTATTTTGAGATAACCGATGCATAACCCCGGCCTCTCCTTCGCGACTCCTATTGCCCTTGCCCGACTCTGTATCATCGCGTTGTTATCCTTCGGTACCCTGGATAGCCGCGCGCAGAACAGTCCTGTCGTCCAATCCCTCATCGCCCCGGTGACGTTGCCTATCGAAGTGCACGGCGCCGCCGGCCACATCGAAACCGTCACCGTAACCGTCAACGACGCCTCCAGTATCAACCGACTCTGGATTCAGGCGCATAACCTCTCGTACGACAACAAAGGCAGCGTCAAAATCAACGACGGCGCCTGGGTCGATCTCCGCGATAACAACGTAACCATGGCCGAGCCCGAGGCGTCCCTCGAAGGCATCGGCGGCGCGTACAGCACCATCCGGTTTTCCCTATCCCTGGCTTCAGGGCTCGTAAAAGCCGGCACCAACACCATCCAGTTTCGCTTCAACGGCACCGATGGCGTTTCCTCGGGCTGGCGCGTGCTGAAGTTTAACTTCCTGCGCAGCAGCGGCGCCGAGGTGCTGTCTGCTGTCGATTTCGTGGAAGACGACCCATCGAAGTGGACGCCCATCCTGACGGGCTCCGCGGACCTGGCGGCCGGCGCCGATCTCTGGAAAAACGCCGCGCTCGTCGAGCCGCTGGCGGGCTCGATCAAAGCCCGCTGCGCGGACTGCCACGCATCCGATGGGCGCGATCTCAAGTATTTCAACTACTCGAACAAGTCGATCGTCGCCCGTGCCGAGCACCACGGCCTTACCCAGAAACAGGGCGAACAGATCGCCAGCTGGATTCGATCGCTCCCGTTCCCGGCGCCGGGCCGGCCCTGGAATCCCCCCTACCAGCCGGGTCCGGGAACGGACAGCAGGCCGGTCGAGGAATGGTCCGCTGGCGCCGGCCTGGAGTGGGTACTGGACGAAGAGCGCGACGCCATCCCCTATCTCTTCCCCAACGGCATCACCAACGCGCGTACGTCGTCGAAAACGACCCTGAACTTGCGCGAGATTCCGCTCTCGATTCAGATGCCCGACTGGAATCGCTGGCTCCCGATCGTCCATCCCAAGGACCACTGGAGCACCTTTACCTCCAGCGAGGCGTGGCAAGAATATGAGAGCGGCCTGGATGACGCCCTCGCCGGCGGCCTCGAAGGAGCGATCTCGTCGGGTAAACTTATCGGGTTCTTTGAGTCCTGGGACAACGCCGTATCCGATTTTCGCCGGAACGAGCCCTGGCCGTCCGGTGCTACTTCCCAGAAACAGGTTCGCGCCCACCTCTCGCTTCACCTCTGGCAGATCGTGAAGGTGTGGGAGATCATGCACAAACACGACCTGGAGGACCGGGCGCCGGACATGTACGACGCCGGCGAGAAGTACACCTGGTTCTCCCGCGCCCGCAACATCTTCAACGTCGCGCCCCACATCAGTCGGGAAGCGCAGGATCCCAATGTGTTTACGTACGGGAGCGAGAAGCTCGATAAAGTGTTCTCGCACATCTGGTACCACACGCAGATGGTGATCAACGCCGGCAACCGGGATCCGCTGGAGCACAGCCCGGTCGACTGGAAGTACCAGTTCGGGCACATCAGTGACTTTTCGAACTACACGGGCCTCACCTCCGGCACCCGCATGGCGGCCACCTACATCAAGATGCTGCAGATGACCGACAACGAGGACGGCATCGGTGGCCAGGGGTGGTACATGCGTCACGTGCACCCCTACTGGTATGTAGATGGGATGGCGGCCGAGACCGGTGTGAATACGGCCTGGAGCACGTTCACGACCGAAGAACTGCGACAGGTTTCGGAGAAGCTGCTGCGTTCGTTCACCGCCAAGAACCTCGAGTATCCGCTCAGCGCCTGGGGCCGCGGGGAGGACAACGACCAACTGGAGCCGGCCAATTATAAACCTGAGGGCTGGAACGGCAACGGGAGCATGCTGAAGGATCGGTTCAACTATGCCGACAACTTCTATCGCATCGTCCCCTTCATGTACGACATGGGGGTTGCTCCTTCCCTCATCGACTCGCTTGCGCAGTGGGGCAAGGACGCGTGGCCGCTCGGCGACTGGGACTCGCTCTACGAATACGATCCCGATGACGACCACCAGGGCACACCGTTGGTATCGTTGACCCTCGATACCAACAATCCCACCGCTCGCGAACCGGGCGGCGCCGGCAACAAGGCCAAGCTGTTCGTCAAACGAGCCGGCGACCTCACGAGCCGCCTGTCCATCAACGCCACGATCACGGGCACGGCGATTAATGGCACCGACTATAAAACCATCGCCACGCCCATCATCCTCGAAAGTGGTGTCTCCCAGATCTCGCTGACAATCGACCCGATCGACGATGCCGTCAACGAAGGAGGGGAAACGGTGGTGTTTACCCTGGGCGCAGGTTCAGGCTATGAACTCGACGCCGTGGCGAACAAATATACCCTCACGATCGCTGACGACGATGCGACAGTGGCTTTCTCGAAGGGAGACGCTACGGGCGACGGCTCAATCTCGGCTCTCGACGCGGCACTGGTGCTCCAGCATGTGGCATCGATCAGCACGCTCAACGGCGCCGGCCTCACCGCCGCGGATGTCTCGGGTGACGCCAGCGTCACGGCCTACGACGCCTCGCTCATCCTCCAGTACGTGACGGGCCTGCTGCCCTGCTTCCCGGCCGATGCTGGCTGCTCGGTGTCGAAGAAATAGGCCCTCGGGGTCATTCCGTCGCACGACGAGCGAGCGGCGAATAGGAAAAGGTTCGAGGTACAAGGTTCGATGGTAGCCCATTAAACCTTGTACCTCGAACCTTAAACCCTTTACTGAATGACCTTGCGGACGAGTAGCTCCAACTGGCCGCGTTCCTCCTGGGTGCTGCTGGCCACTGTAATCCGGTAAGGGACACGGATCGACGTGGCGTCGTCGAACGAATTAAAGATCAGGTAGAGCGGATTAAAAGACACCGCGTGGCTGCGCTCCATCTCCCGGATCGAGTAGATCACATCCCACCCCTTGTTCCAGCGGATTTCCATGGGCGACAGGCTCCGGCTGCGCAGTTGGAGATTGGCCGGTTGGCGAAGCTCGGAGGGGACCGGCACGGCCGGCAGCCGGATGGCGTCGAACAGCGCATCCAGGTTCGGCTGGTCGGGTGGTTGGGGCGGAATGGGTTTGTCCGGAAGATGGTCGTCCGAGAAGACCCGTACGTTGCTGGCGAACCGGATGGTGATATAGAGACTCTTGAGGATGACCGGCGAGTCGTTGATCAGGCTCAGTTCGAGCACGGTCTGCCGCCGATTCATGTTCGCGAACTCGGAAACATCGTGTAGATACTTTTCGGTAGCCGCATAGTAGGCGTCGAGCGCGGCATTGTACCGTTTGATGCGCTGGTTTTTGCGCTCATACATCGGCAGCCGGCGTGGATCCACCGCGTCGTCCCCGGGGCCCGGTCTGAAAAAGGGCAGCTTGGGATGCTCCCGCCGGATGCGGGTCAACTCCTGGGTAAGCTCGTCGATCGAAGGGAATACGGGTGTTCGGATCAGCGCCGTGGACCGGTAGGTGCCGTCGTTAAACGCAAGACGCAACTCGGGCACGGTCCGG
>JBGSPJ010000150.1:0-2133 GCA_041738655.1 Rhodothermales bacterium
TCGACGAGGCGGCCGCGGAAATCGACCCCGCCCGGGCCGCCGACGCCCGGGTGCGCGCTGGCAAGGCGCTGTTCGGGGAGGATTTTAAGATCGTGCCCGAGTTCACCCTTGGCGCCGATCAGGCCGACGAGCTGCACAACGCCTGGACCGACCGGGGCGTCCTCCTCACCCATCTGACCGACCCGGCCGGACCCGACCTCGACTTCCCCGTCGACGACTGGCTCTACGGCGTCGCCCGCGTCCGTGAAAAGATGGGGCACTGGGAGCAGGCGTCGGTGCTTGCCGAGGCGTTTGGCCGGCTCGAACCCACCCTTACCCCGCTCCAGCTGCCCTACCGGGCGGATGACCGCTGGGTGGCGATGCCGTTCCCGGACGACTATGTATTTGAGGGGGATCGATTGCTGTATACGGCCCATTTTTCAGTGGATTTCGACCGAACTACGCCTCAGTGCGGGCTGCTGGTCGATGAATGGACCGAGGTAGTGCCGGCGAAGGAAGAGACCACCGGGCTCACGTTCCACTACGACCGCCCGAACAGCGAGCCGCCGCAGACCATCCTGCTGGCGCTGTCGCCGGCGTTTACTGGTGGCTGGGCCTGGAGCGATCTCGTCGACACCATCCGCGAAACCATGGACGAGGCCCGGCTGCGGGCGGTGGAGCCGGCGCAGGTGGACGAGTCCGCCTACGCGGCCTTCCTGCCGGCGGCCATCATGGCCTCGACGCGGCATCCGATTACGATCATGCTTAATCTGGCGGTGAATAATCGGGTGATGGACTTGTCATCCCGGACTTGATCCGGGATCCAGCCGGCTGGCGGAAGCCTGGCGATAAATCATCGGGAGATGGACGTTTAAACATTGTCACCTCGGCCCCCGAGCCGGGGCCCAGCCAGATGGCGGAAGCCGCCGGGTTACGGCCTTCGGCCTAACCCGGCCTACAATGGAAACCAATATGCTTGAATACATCCCCATCGAAAACATGGAACTGGCGCTGGAAGAGCGCCTGTTGCCGACGGTGACCCTGTGGAACCGGCTGGAGGCCCGGCCGCGGTCTGACCAGTTCGATCGCGCCCTGCAGGTGGAGGTCCGCGACCCGCTCTGGATGCTGACGCGCCAGTGGCAGCTCGGCGAGTTTCAGGGGGATGACGCCGGCTCGCCCATCTTCGCCAAGATCCACATGGCCACCACCCGCCTGGCCCGCTACCGGGCGGCGGAGCATCCGGCGCGGCCGTTTCTGGAGGAGGTCCCGATCGAGGCCCAGGTGGAGCAGCGGCCGCTGCCGTTCCAGGTGGGCGACCAGTTTGTCGCCCTCGACATCCGCCTCGCGATGGGCCGGCAATGGGGGAAGATGCTCAAAAAAGCCGGCATCGGACTCGCCGTCGGCTACCGGAAAGTCTACGGGATTGCCGTCCCGGATCCGACCGACCCCGCCCAGGCAGGTGTCGTCGCCCACCGCAAGGTCTGGCAGGACGTGACCGCCGTCGCCGGCGAGCGGGCAATGGATGGGTACCGATTCTACCAGCATCTGAAATCCGGCGGCGACCCCGCCGCCGATCTCCCCATCCCACCCACGCCCTCCGAGGCCGCGGCGCTGCCGGCGCTGGCGGCCCGGTTTGTCGCCTGGTTTGAGGCGCTGTATTTCCAGCCCGACGAGCCCGATGAAAACGCCTGGAAGCCGAGTTATCTCGAGTACCAGTTTTCGTGCTCGGCGCCCGAGGGCGGGGCGGAGAAGGTGTACACGGCCGAGGAGTATTTCCAGGGCCGGCTGGACTGGTACAGCGTGGATGTCGACCCCGCGCTCAAAACGATCGACGGCGAAGCGCCCGTGCCTCCGCCGGCCGGCGTCCCGCCGCCACCCACCACCCAGTCGTTTGTGCCCGTCCAGGTCACCTACGACGGGATGCCGAACACCCGCTGGTGGGCGTTCGAGGACCGGAAGACCAACTTCGGCGACATCGCGCCCGACACCACCGACCTCGGCAAGCTGCTGTTCATGGAGTTCGGGCTGGTGTATGCCAACGACTGGTTTCTGCTCCCGCACGCCCTGCCCGCCGGCAGCATCGCATCGGTGCGGGGGGATGGCGGTGACCAACGTGTTTGGCGAGCGGACGTGGGTGGAGCCGGCCGGCCAGGG
>JBGSPJ010000154.1:0-4442 GCA_041738655.1 Rhodothermales bacterium
TGGGCCCGGCCGGACCGCGTCGTGTTTGCCGCGACGCGCGCCGATGCGGCCGCCGCCGGTTTCGACGATGCGCTTATCTACCAGGAACTAGCCCTGTCACCAGTCGAACGTACGATCCCATTTGAGCAGCTCGACCTCCCCGGGGCCGGTGTGCCTTTCGACGGCTGGCGCGAGGCCGAGGGACGCGTCGACTACTGAACACCCTCGATTCCCCCGAAAAACAGGAGCGTACGGACGACCTGTCGCTCCCAGTATGGCCACTCGTGCCCGCCCGGGAATTCCTCGTAGGTATGCGGGATGCCGGCCGCGTCCAGCGCGGCATGCAGCGCCCGGTTGTCTTCCAGCAACGGGTCTTCCGTGCCACAATCAAACCGGATGGGCGGCAGCGAGGACCGGTTGCGGAGCAGCGCGTCGAGGACGGAGGCATCCCCCGCCGGCGACCCGAAGGCTTCGAGGGGCTCCTCGACAAAACCTCCGAGCCGGCCGAGGCTCGTGACGGACGAATGGCCCGAAATCCCCCGGAATCGTTCGCTGTAGGTTGCTCCGAGGCGCAGCGCCCCGAATCCCCCCATCGATAAACCTGCGATAAAGAGCGGACTGGCGGCCGACGTACGTCCCGTTTCCAACGCAACCGCCGCCGGCACCTCGTCGACGATCCATCGCTCGGCGTTCCGTTCCGGGTGGGGCAGATAACCGCTGCCATCTCCCCAGAGCCCATCCGACGGCATGGCGATAGCCATTGGCGGGAGCTCGCCGGCGTCGATAAGCCGTTGCGCCGTGCGATGGACGCCGCCCTTGTACGCCCACGCCCAGTGGCTGCCGTAGACGCCGTGGAGCAGGATTACGAGGGGTAGATGGTGGTCCGGACCGACGGCCGGTACGTACACCGTGAGGTCCGCCCGCCGGCCCAGCGCGGGGCTTTTGACGGTGATGTGGCGGAGGGACTCGTGCTCGAAGCGCGGGTCGGAGGAGCGGATGGTGCGGAAGGGGGGCATGAGGGGGGATGGGGGGTGTAAGTATTCCGTATCTCGGCGTATCATCAAGATTACATCATGCTCACCAAACAACCCACACCCTTCGACTCCCCCGGCTCTGCCGGTGTCGCTCAGGGCAAGCCCCCACACGCCATGTCTTCAAAAATCCTCCTGATCACCGGCGACGCCGGCGAAAGCTTTGAAGCGCTGTATGCGCGGCAACGGTTCCAGGAAGCCGGCTACACACCCGTGCTGGCGGCGCCCAGGAAAAAACGGCTGAACCTGGTCATCCACGACTTTGAGCCCGGCTGGGACACGTACATCGAAAAGCCGGGGTACATTTTGGAGGCCGACATCGCGTTCGACGAGGTGAAGGTGGACGACTACATCGCCGTCCTGGTGCTGGGCGGTCGGGCGCCGGAGTACCTTCGGCACAACCCGCGGGTGATGGCGATCGTGCAGGAGTTCGACCAGCGCGAGAAGTGGGTCTGGGCGATCTGTCACGGGATCCAGGTGTTGATCACAGCCGGCCTGGCCAGTGGGCGCATCCTGACGTGTTACGAGCACGTACGCTCCGAGGTCGAAGCCTGTGGCGGGACCTATTCCACCCGTCAGGCCATCCGCGACGGCCGGTACGTGACCGGCCAGACCTGGCAATCACACCCCGAGTTTTATCGCGAAGTGTTCGCCTGTCTCGGTGAATGAGCGATACGTCGGCTTTAACCTCACACGATCATGAAACTGCGTACACGGTTTATGCGCCTCATCAAGTCCTGGTTCAGGTTGCCCTGGGGTCGGCTCTGAGCCGGGCTCAGCGCACTTACCGCAGCACCGTTAGCTTGCGGGTTTGCGTGGATCCGCCGGCTTCGAGGCGGTACACGTACAATCCGGCAGGAAGGGAGGAGGTGTCAAACGTTACCTCGTGTTCGCCGGCGGCCTCCAGGCCCGATGTCAGCTCCGCGACCTCTCGGCCCAGCAGGTCGAAGAGGCGGATCGAGACGTCGGCGGTTTCTGAAAGCGAGTAGCCGATGCGAGCGATGCCGGCGGTCGGGTTCGGGTAACTCTGGCCGAGCTGGAACTGGCCGGGGCCGTCGATTGATAGCTCCAGGACGTTGGACAGGGTTTCACTGTCGTCCACATACACGCTGCGGAGGCGGTAGAAGAGCCGATCGCTGCCGGTCGGCGTCGAGCGGTCCGTCCATACGTATTCGCTGACGGAGCTACCCGCGCCGGTCTTCTCCACCACGCCGATGGACTCGAACGCCTCCCCATCGGTCGACCGTTCAATGACGTAAGAGACCAGGTCGTCTTCGTTTCGGGCTTCCCAGAAAATCCCGACCACCTCTTCTTCATGGACGAGGTCCAGGCTCAGCAGCTGCACGCTGACGGCTCCGCCTTCGTTGCCGCCGCCTTCGTTACCCCCTCCGCCGTTATTCCCCCCGCCTCCTCCATTCCCCCCGCCTCCAGTACCTCCGCCACTGTTCCCGCCACCTCCATTAGTCCCGCCACCGCCCGATCCACCGGCTCCGTTATTGCCGTTCCCACTGCTGCCCGGTTGCAGGGCACCGGGTGTGGCGCCGGTGGAAGGGCGGGTGTTGCCGTAATAGTCCGTCCGCACCGCCGGGATGCCGGTGGGGAGGGGGACGGCCTTCCCGATGAACTGAGCGCCTTCGGCCAGGTGCCAGCCGGCGACATGGTCCGACGTGTCCCGGACATGGGGTTTCGACAGATCCATCACCATCGAATTATAATCCCCCTTGATGGCATCCTGCCAGGGAGCCAGCTTTGAGGATTTGGTCACCTCACCCGAATTGGGGCGGAGCTGGAAGGTGTTGTAGTCCGGCATGGAGTAATTCCGATACCAGAATACGTTGCCATCCCCCTTGTTGGTACGCGCATCCGTCAGGTTGGCGTGTTGTTCGATGGAGAGCTCGTTCGACTTGTGATCGCCGTAATGCAGGCGGGTGTTGGCGACAAACAGGTTGTTGTAGTACTGGTTGCCTGTCGCTTTATCGCGGCTGTCCGTTCGGATGCGCAGGCCTCCGCCTTCGTTGGCCATGAACGTGTTAAAGAGCACGATGTTGTCGTTGGCGGCGTGGATCAGCACCCCATACCCAAAAAACGAGGGCTCGGCAAACCGGGCGCGGGTGCTGACGTTGTTGCGGACGATGTTGCGGTCGCTGGTCCACTCGAGGAAGATGTTCACGCCATAGTTCCGATCGAACCGGCTGTACTCGACGACGTTGTCGAAGTTGTCCATATCCAGCCAGAGCCCCGGGCCTTCGTTATCCGAGAAGTCGAGGTACCGAAAGGTCGAGTTCGTCGAGTAGAGCCACTTTCCGCCGCCGGACTCCCAGAAGGGGTTGTATCCTTTGGCGTTGTTGTATTTGCTGGTGGAGTATTCGAGCGTGCAGTTGTCGCAGTATTCGCCGCGGATGCCGCTCATCCCGTTGTAGAAGGCGCGGACGCCGCGGACGATGTGGTTTTTCCCGCTGATGAAGAAGCCGGCCCCGTTGGTCCACTCGGCCGTCACATTTTCGATGAGAGAGCCTTCGTCGCCGGAGCACACGGCGCCCATATACCCTTCGTTGGCGGTGTGGCGAAAGGTAAACCCGATGAGGTGGAAGTACCCCTTGGTGTCGCCAAACCGACAGTTGACGTCGTTGGTCGAAGGGTTAAAGAGGTGATTGAGCAGGCTTGTCTCCATCCGGACGGTGTTGGGGTTTTTGCCCCCCGGGAGCCAGGCATACATGACGGTCGGGTTCTCCGGCGAACCCTGGAGGAAGAACGTCCCCTCGCGGACATCGGTGCGTTTGTAGACGGCCTGGAGGAAGACACCGTCGGCGATGAGGACGTCCCGCCGGCGGGCGTCGTCGGCATGGTCGCCGGTGTTGACGTTGCGGACCCACATCTTGGGATGGGGCCAGTTCATTTTCCAGACGCTGCCCCCGTCGGAGGTCCAGGTCTCGGTGAGGCGGGTAGCGCCCGACACAATTACTTCTTCGCCCGGATAGGCCACGTAGGCGATCCGTTTGCCGGACGTGCCGCCTTTAGCAGGAACGATCTCGCCGTAATAGGTGCCGGCACGGACCAGAATAGCGTCGCCCGGCTGGATCGAGGTCTGTTTGGCGGCATGGACGATCGTCGCCCACGGCGCGGCCTCGGTCCCGGGGTTGCTGTTGTTGCCCTTTGCGGCGTCGACATAATGGATCACGCCGCCGCCGGCCGTGAGGACGTTGCGTACCGGCTGGCAGGTGCCGCCGGCCCCACAAAGCGAGCCGGGGCCACAATCCTGTTGCAAGTAGCATTGCTGCGCTCGTGCGTCGAGCGCCGGCATCAGATTCAATACGAGAAGGGCAAATACGAAACGTACGGCCAGAAAAACGGCCGGGTTGACCCTGCGCACGACAGTGTACATAGAACTATGGGGGAGTTCATGATAACAACGCTGGGGGGTGAGCGGCCCTC
>JBGSPJ010000156.1:0-2206 GCA_041738655.1 Rhodothermales bacterium
GCCGCGGGAGGCGGAGGCGGGGCATAGGCCGGCGGAGGCGGACCGTACGCCGGCTGCGGATACGCCGGAGGATAGGGGGTGGGGTACGCCGGAGGGTACGGAGGGGGGTAGGCCTGCGGCTGGAAAGAGATGGTCGGCGAGGAGAGGCGGACGACCATGCGGAAGCCCTCCTCTTCGATCTCAACCTCGGCTACGCCGCTTTCGGCAACGACTTTCAGGAGTTCTCGTATCTGGGACAGATCCATGACTATGCGGGTGCAGATGGCTGACAGCCGGCCTGTTCGATCAGGCGGCCGACGATATGCGGGTAACGTACGTACGGGTATCCGTATTGACGCGGATCACATCGCCCTCGTTGATAAAAAGAGGTACCTGGACGATCGCCCCGCTCTCCATCTTCGCCGGCTTGGTGGCGCCAGTGGCGGTATCTCCCTTGATCCCCGGCTCAGTCGTCATGACCGCCAGTTCGACGTTCGTAGCGATTTCGACGGTCAACGCTTTCTCCGTCTCCGCGTGGAAGAGGATATCCACCAGCCCGCCATCCTTGACGAACTCGCGACGGTAGACCATCTCGGCCGGCAGGGTGATCTGTTCGTACGTCTCGGCATCCATGAAGTGAACGCCCAGGTCATCCTGATAAATCAACTGATGCGACCGGCGCTCGATGCGCGCGGTTTCGATACGCTCGCCGGCGCGAAATGTGTTGTCCACTACCTTGCCGCTCTTCACATTGCGCAGCTTCGAGCGTACAAAAGCGCCGCCTTTGCCCGGTTTCACGTGCTGGAAATCGATAATTGTCCAGAGATCGTTGTTCCAGATCAGCGTCAATCCATTTCGAAAATCGCTGGTATCCGCCATAAGGGTAATTAGAATCGTCTACTTGGTTGGTTGCACGGCTGGTCGGGGCCAGGCCAGGGCTTTATAGAGGCCGCCCGAATATACCTCGGCCCGGCGCTGGCGCGCTAGTAGCGCACCTGTGGCACACCTGTGGCGCACCTGCTGAAGCGGCGGGTCGGTCCGCATCGACTGCCTGAAACGGCACCCTCCGATTCGGCGTTTTTGACCCTCCTGCCCGTAAAAAAGAGCCTCCGTCCGTAAAAAAGAGTAGGTGCAACGAATTCAGATAGAAAAAGTTTAATCCTCGCATATAAACCATCGGCTCATGCGCGCCATGTCATCGCGGTACTCCGTGGAATACCTGTGGTCGCGGTTCGCGGTACATGGCACCCTATGCCACGGAGCCACCTAAATCCTGGGACCCTGACCCGAAACCGTTCACGGCGATCCGAAGGGATGTACGTGAACGCTTCACTCCTGGCATCGCCTCTTGATCTCCCGGCAGTCCGACGCGTGTGCCGTCCGCTAACACTAAAACGTGCGGACCAGGCGTCTCCCGGGGCCTCCTACCAGTTACCTCAAGCATCCAACGTGGCTCACGTTCCCCAAATCTCGACCGGCATTGATGTGGTAGACGCCTCCTGGGGGGGCATGTACCAGGGCGGCACCTATTTATGTTACGGTGATGCCGCCAGCGGGCGCGGTCTTCTGGCCATGTTGTTCCTGCAAGCCGGCGTGGCACAGGAGGAATCGTGCCTGTTTATTTCGCCGGGTCGGCCGCAAGACTGGTTTATCCAGGCGGATTCGGTCGACTTCGATCTTCAGGGAGCCTATGAGCGGAGCCTCGTTCGCCTCCTCTGGATCCCCGATGTCTCCGGGCTTCATCACCTGGATGATTCCGCCGCCGCCCGCGCCCTGAGCGATCTCGTGACCATCGTCACCCAGGAACGCCCCGTCCGGGTCGTGATCAACGACTTCATGCCGTTCATGCAGTTCCGGTCGTTTGAGGGGTTTCGCCAGGCTTTTCTCGGGGCCCTCGAAGCGCTCAGCGCCACCGAGACGACGATTCTGCTGTTGCTGCCGGATCCGATTAATCCGGTCTCCCAGAAGATCATCGACTTCGTTCGAAACTATGTGAGCGGGAGCATCCATCTCTCGCTCGACGCCTCGTCAAGCGCCGGGGCCACCCGACGGATGACGCTGCTCCCGGGGATCGGGCACGTTCTCCACGAACAGATCGAGGACTGGGACATCCCGTCCGACGGCGCATCGACGGGCCGCCCGTCGCCGAGAGGACCGCTCCGTGCGCGTGCCGTCGCCGGGAAAAAGCCCCGCACCTTCAGCCCCGTCGAACAGGCAACCGGCGCCC
>JBGSPJ010000245.1:0-6647 GCA_041738655.1 Rhodothermales bacterium
CCGTTCCGAACCGCCGCTCCCGCTCGAGGCGCTGTTCATGGAACACCTCCGCCCCGGCGACATCTTCACCCACACGTATGGAAAGGTCGACCACCGCGAGGGGCTTGTGGAAGCAGGTGCCCTCCGGCCGCTGGCCCTCGCGGCGCAGCAGCGCGGCATTGTATTCGATGTCGGCCACGGCGGCGGCAGCTTCCTGTTCAGCCAGGCTGTGCCGGCGACACGGGCCGGGTTCTGGCCGGCGACCCTCAGCACCGACCTCCACACGGGCAGCATGAACGGGGGGATGAAGACGCTGGACAATGTGATGTCCAAGTTTCTCGTCCTGGGGATGCCGCTGCCCGATGTGGTGGCGGCCGCGACGTGGAAGCCGGCGCAGGTCATCCACCGCGAGGACCTCGGCCACCTGAGCGTCGGCTCCGAGGCCGATGTGGCGGTGTTTCGAGTGGAGGAGGGCGCCTTCGGGTATGTGGATTCGGGTGGATTCCGGCTGGACGGCAACGTCCGCCTCGTCACGGAAATCACGATCCGCGCCGGGGATGTCGTATGGGATTTAAACGGCCGTTCCCGCCCGGGGTGGGATGAATGATCCACGCAGATCCCGGATTTCCCCGCATCCCTGTAGCCCGGGTTAGCGAAGCGTAACCCGGGTTCAGGTTCAAGATGGCAATACCCGCAACCCGGGTTCACCCCACCCGAACCGATTGCGCATGGTGGAACACATCCAACGGATCCAGCCGGCGTTTCACCCGAGTTAATGCCGGGTAATTGTCCTTGTAGTAAAGGCGCGGCCAATCCTCCAGGTCGACATCCGGATAGTTGACATAACAGCCGTCGTACACTTCGTTCGGAGTAGGTTCGCCGCCGGCGTCGGCGTACAGCTCCCGGTAGAAATTCCCGAGCCACTGGATGCATGCCTCGTCGCGGGCGGGGCCGCGCCAGCCGGCGATGAACTGGAGTTTCATGATGGCCTCGCGCTGCGAGGCGGCCGTCTCGGAGGAGGCACGCCGGTTGACGGCCCCGCCGTAGGAGCCGACGATGATGGTGAACCAGTCCGCCGGAAACGCCGGCTGTTCGACGAGGTAGCGGTAGAGGACGTCAATCTGCCGGTCCGGGAAGGTCTGTTTGTAGTAGGCCGACTTGTACTTCAACCGGTCCTCGCGGTTGGTGCCGCCGGCCTGCGACGTCACCACCTGAAACCACGGCGCCGTCGCGATACACGAGGCCGCGCCCGCCGGCCGGTGGCAGTCCCCGGGAAGGTCGACCCGCGCCCGCATGTAGTCGAAAAACGCGTCGATGCGTTCCGGCTCGTCGCCAACATACAGGGCGCCGACGCCAATCGAGCCGGCTTCTGGGCGGTGGCCGAGGCCGAGCGAGGTATAGAGCCCGTCGAACGGACTTCCGGGTTGGTTGTGTTCGTCGAGGAAGTCGCCGAAGGCGCGGAGGATCTGGCCATAGTGCCGGCGGGTGACGGCGGCCCAATCCCATGAAAGGCCGGCCTGGTGGACCGTGGCCGGAGGAGCAGGGGGGGCTTTGAACCAGAAGCTCGTCACGATCCCGAAGTTGCCACCGCCGCCGCCCTGGTGGGCCCAGACCACCTCGCGGTCCGCCGGGGTATCAAGGGAATACTTCCGCGCGACCACCTGTCCGCGTTCATCCACATGGACGAGTTCGACGGCGTGCAGGTAGTCCACCGACAGCCCGTACGGTCGCGACCAGACGCCGAAGCCGCCGCCCGTGATGTGGCCGCCGAGTCCGACCGAGAAGCAGGTGCCCAGCGGAAGGAAGACATTATAGTTGGAGTACAGCTGCGTGTAGGCATCGCCGATGGTGCAGCCGGCGTCGACCCGATAGGTCCCGTCCGTCTCGCGCCGGATGGTTTTGAGGCCCGAGACATCGATGAGGACGCCGCCCTGGTTGTCGCACACAAAGTTTTCGTAGCAGTGCCCGCCGCTGCGCACGGTGATTTTGCGGGAGGCGGTGCGGAGGCCGGCCTCGACAGCGTGGGCGACACCCTCCGCGTCGGCACAGAGGTGGAAGGCGCCGGGGGAGGCCTCGAAGCGCGGGTTATTCCCCCGGACGAGGCCGGCGTAGCGCGGGTCGCCGGGAGTGATGACAACGGTAGAGGAAGCCTTCGGCCGTGGCCGGGCGGGGAGGCATCCCGGGAGGAGCGCGCTGGCCGCCAGCGCCTGCAGGACATCGCGTCGGGTGGGCATTGAAGCGGAGGTCGGGTGATGGATAGATGCTAGGGCAGCCGGCGGGGAGTTGCAATACAGTTTTGTCTTCTCGATCGAAGGCAGGGGCGTCAGCCCATGCTGCAAACACAAAAAGTCCCTGCAAGCCGGCCGGCCTACAGGGACTTCATCGGGTGGGCACTACTAGATTCGAACTAGTGACCCCCTGCTTGTAAGGCAGGTGCTCTAACCAGCTGAGCTAAGCGCCCGGTGAGTGTATTACGTATTCGAAATTAAAGATAAAAGGGGGCTGACGGGACCGGGTGCAATGCCCCAAACTCCACTTAATCTTTAATCGCGCAACATGTAATCGTTTGTTGAGCGGGAAACGGGACTCGAACCCGCGACCCTCAGCTTGGGAAGCTGATGCTCTACCAACTGAGCTACTCCCGCTATTCGACAGCTATGGTACGCGCCGCGCGTGAGGCTGTCAAGATCCCGGAACCGTCCGGGGTTGGGTGCAACGCGGCTCAGCGTTCCGCGTTCCGCGTTCTGGGTTCCGCATGACTGTTCTTATAACCGCATCTCGTTGAACCCGGAATGTTGAACCCGGAACGCGAACTCGTGAGAACTTTTTTGGAACAGGAAAACTTCTGCGGACTCCGTGCATTCAAGGCTGCTCTGTCCGTAAAACACCACACGCTCCATGAAACGTACGTACCAGCCCAGCCGGCGCAAACGCGCGAACAAGCACGGTTTTCGCGCCCGTATGGCCACGAAGAACGGCCGCAAGGTGCTCGCCGCCCGTCGCGCGAAAGGCCGCAAGCGGCTGACCGTCAGCGATACCATGGCCAGCAAGTAAGCCGGCCGCCGCGCCGATGCCTGCCGAATCTGACGACCGCCCGGATCGCTCGAACGCGATACCGTCGTCCCACCGGCTCAAACGCCAGCGGCTCATCCGCCCCCTGTTTGATCGCTCCAGGGCAGATGTCGGGTCCGTGGCGCGTGGCTGCGTACGGCTGATCCATCGCTTCCTGCCCCGAGAGGCGGTCGGAGTCGGCGTATCTGTACAGGTGGGCTTCGCCCCGGGCCGGCGTGCCCGCTCCGCCGTCGAACGCAACCACATCAAGCGGCGGCTGCGCGAAGTGTATCGCCACCATCAGCACGAACTCGTCGATGCCCTCACGCGGCGACCCGACGAGGTGCTCGTCCTCATGATCCTCTTCCGCGGCGATACCGCCGCCGCCGACAGGTGCATCCCCACGGACCTGCCCCGCGCGTTGGATCAGCTGGCCGGCAAAATTCAAACAGGCTTTTTTTCCGAATGAACCTTTCGATCCGTACCATCGGTAGAAAGCGCGTGAACGGCGGCCTGGAAGGCTAACGCCCAACCCGCAAAGACGAGAAGAACTTTGGACCGCAATACGATCATTGGAACCGTTCTGATCACGCTGATTCTGATCGTCTGGTTCACCTTCCTCGCGCCACCCCCGCCCCCGCCGCGCGCGGCCTCCCCGACGGACACGACGCTGGTCATCCAACAGCTCCCCGAGGACCCGGCCGACCTCCGCTCGCCGGCTCCCGTCGTCGATCCCCTCCTCAGCGCCGATTCCACCATCGCCGCCGCCCCCGAACGCCGCATCACAGTCGAGAACGACCTCTACGAAGCCGTCTTCTCCACCCGCGGCGCGACGCTCGTATCGTTCAAACTCAAGGAATACAAGCAGTTCGACCAGCAGAACGCCATCCAGATCGTCGACACGACAGGCGCCGGCGCCATCGCCCTCGCGTTCACGTCGCCCGCCAACCACAACATCGATACGCGCGCGCTGATGTTCGAGGCTTCGACCACGGGGGATAGGATCTCCGTCGGCGAAAGTGATGAGCAGGTCGTGCTGTCGTTTCTCGCGCCGGTAGGGCAGGGGCTCATCCGGCTGTCCTATTCATTTACGCCGGGTACCTACGAAGTCGGCCTGCGGGTCGAACAGGAGAATGCCTCCTCCTTCGCCACGCGCGAAGGGTACGAACTGGTGTGGAACGGCGGGTTGCCCTACTCGGAAGGCAACCACACCCAGGAGGCGATCAAAACATCCTCCTTCGCCCGCAGCGGCGGCGAGGTCGAGGGGATCGACCTCCAGTCGGATGCCTTCCAGGAGAAGTCGATGCGTGGGCAGGTAGACTGGGTGGCGGTCAAGAACCAGTACTTTACGGCGGTGATGATGCCCGCCGGCGAAACGCGCGGCGCCGAGCTTTCCGGCGAACGCGCCGGCGAGATCGACCAGCCGCAGCACACCAAGTATTTCGAAGCACGCCTTCTCATGCCCCCGGCGGAATCCACCGTCGATGCCTTCACGCTCTACCTCGGTCCGCTTGAATACTACCGAATCCGTGGGTACGAGCTCGGGCTGTATGATATGGTGGATTACGGGTGGGACTTCTTCGAATGGATAACGCGCCCGATCGCGAAGTTCATCTTCATCCCGATGTTCAACTTCCTGGATGACTATATCCCCAGCTACGGGATCATCGTCATCCTGTTGGCCGTGTTCATCAAAATTATTGTCTCGCCGCTCACGCGTTCGTCGTACAAGAGCATGGCGCAGATGCGCGAGATTCAGCCAGAGCTCCAGGCCGTACGCGAGAAATACGCCGACAACCCGCAAAAGCAGCAGGAAGCCACGATGCGGCTCTATAAGGAGTCTGGCGTCAACCCGCTCGGCGGCTGCCTCCCGATGTTCGCCCAGTACCCGGTCCTGATCGCGCTCTGGCAGTTCCTCCCGCAGTCGATCGAGATCCGCCAGCAGGGCTTCCTGTGGGCATCCGACCTCTCGGCGCCGGACGTCATCCTCAGCCTGCCGTTCACCATCCCGCTCTACGGTAACTTCGTCGCCGGCTTCTGCCTCCTCATGGGCATCTCGATGGTGATCCAGATGCGACTGCAATCGACCCCGGGCATGACCGGTGCGCAGGCGAAGGTGATGATGTACATGATGCCGGCCGTCCTCTTCCTGGTCTTTAACCAGTGGGCGTCTGGCCTGAACCTGTACTACCTGGTCTTTAACATCCTCTCTGCCGTCCAGCAGCGCTTCATCAACAGCTCGATGGAAAAGGATAAGGCGAAGAAGGCCGCCACGAACAGCCAGGACTGGAGCGTCGCGAAGCCTGCCGACCGCAAGAAGACAAACGGAGCGGCCCCGGGCGCCGGCAAGGGTTCGCGCAAGGCCAAACCGTGACCCGCTCGCCTGGATGATTTCATGGATACCATCGCGGCCATCGCAACGGCGCGGGGGCGCGCGGCCCTCGCCATCGTCCGCCTGTCGGGGCCTGATGCGGTGTCCATCGCGGGTGCCTGTTTTCGCGGGGCCGACCTCGCGACCGCTCCGAGCCACACGGTTCATGTAGGGTATCTGGTAGATCTCCACGGCGAACCGATCGACCAGGTGGTCGTCACCCTGTTTCGCACGCCGCGGTCGGCGACGGGGGAGGATGTCGTGGAGATCTCGTGCCACGGGGGCGACCTCGCGCCACACCACATCCTCAAGAGCCTGCTCGATCATGGCGCCCGGCTTGCCCAACCCGGGGCCTTCACCCAGCGTGCGTTCCTCAACGGCAAGTTGGACCTCGCCCAGGCCGAAGCCGTGGCCGATCTGATCCATGCCTCGTCCACGCTCGCGCAACGCATATCCGTCCGGCAACTCCAGGGGCGTTATTCGGAGCAGCTTCAGCGGCTTCGGGCGGACCTGCTGGAGACCTGTGCGTTTATCGAACTGGAACTGGACTTCTCTGAAGAGGATGTCGCCTTCGCCGACAAAGGCCGGCTCGTGACCCTGCTCGCCGGCGCCGACGCGCTGCTCACCCGCCTGCTCGGTTCGTACCGGCTGGGTGAACTGGTGCGCGACGGCGTCCGGGTCGTCATCGGGGGCCGGCCCAATGCGGGGAAATCCACCCTCCTGAATGCCCTCCTCGGGCGCGACCGCGCGATCGTCAGCCCCGTCCCTGGCACCACGCGCGATGAGATCGAGGCCGAGTTGGAAATCGAGGGGCTGGCCTTCCGGTTTGTGGATACCGCCGGCCTCCGCGTAACCGAAGACGCCATCGAGGCCGAGGGCGTCCGCCGCGCCCACCATTCGATCGAAACCGCCGATGCCCTGGTGTATGTGTTCGATCTGAACGTCGGCCTCGACGACGAAGAGCGGGCGTGGATCGAAGCGCTGCTGCGCCGGCTGCCCGGGTTACCCATGGCGCTCGTCGGCAACAAGGCGGACCTCGCGGCTGGGCTCCCTACCGCCCGATACCCCGTGCCGCCAATGCGCCTATCCGCCAGCCTGGCGTTTTCAGAGCCGGACCGCCTGCGCCCCCTCATCAATCATCTGCTGGAGCGCGTCGGTGCCGACCCGTCGGCGGCGGACGCCTCGGCTGTCGTAACCAATCAGCGCCACCGGCAGCATCTCGAACGCGCGCTCGAGGCCGTCCGCG
>JBGSPJ010000198.1:0-5593 GCA_041738655.1 Rhodothermales bacterium
ACCGCGGCGGGCCCGGCCATCCGGCCCGGATCACCGTCCGCACCCACGAAAAAGGGGTCGAAGCAGAAACGCTGGCCTGCGGTACGGGCGCCATGGCCTCGGCCGTCGTCGCCCGGCTCGAAACGCGGATCGACACGGAAGAGGTGGAGGTGAAGATGCCGGGCGGGGTGCTGCGCGTGGGGTTTCAGCTTCAGGCCGGCGGGGTGCGGGATCTGTACCTGGAGGGGCCGGCCGACGTCGTTTACCGGGGGACGCTGGAGGTGTGACGCTTCACTCGCGCGCGTCGAGCCGGCGCAAGAAGCCTTTTGTGAGTTCGAAAACGGCCGCGAAGTCGTCCCATTCGAGCGTCGCCGGAACGTCGTCCACGCTGTGGTAGGGCTGGGTGCCGCGGTTGGTATAGAGGAAGAAGCCGGGCACGCCGGCCATCAGGAAGGGGTAGTGGTCGCTGTTGGGGGCGTTTGGTCGTTTGCCGATCCGGCCGACGCCGGCCGAGGAATCGGCCTCGAGGAGCAGCGCGAAGGCATCCGGAAAATCGGCCCCTCCGACGGCCATCACGCCGTCCTGGCCCGAAGCCACCATGTCCAGATTGAGCAGGAAATCGATGGAGGCCAGGGGGGCCGGGGGGTGCTCGACCATAAAACGCGATCCGATCAATCCCTGCTCTTCGCCCGAAAATGCCACAAAAAGGAGGGAACGACGCAGGGGCTGCTTCGCGAAATAGCGCGCGAGGCTCAGCATCAGCGCCACACCGCTCGCGTTGTCGTTGGCGCCAGGGAAGTAGAGATCGGGCCCGAGCTGGCCGACATGGTCGTAGTGCGCGGTGACGACCAGAAAGTGATCCGGCTGCTCGGTGCCGGGCAAGAGGGCAGCGACATTTTTGGTTTCGATCGACACGTCGCGCGTCGTCGTTAGGCGAAAGGCCAGATCCGGCAACTCCTCCGGCCAGTAGGATCGGTGGATGATGAACCCGGGTATGGTGGTGTTTTGCGGAAACGGCCCGTGGGAGAGGGTTTCGCTGAGAAACACGACCGCCTGCGCGCCCAGGGCGGCCGCGGCCTCCATGCGATAGAAAAGGCTGCGTGCCGCCGGCGGCAATCCTTCCGGCGCCGGCGCGGGCAGCGCCTCATCCAGTACGACAATCGCGCCGGCGGCATCGATCCCCTCATAGTCGTTGATGCCCGCCTCGGGTGCATAAAGGCCGGCTCCCGCCCGAACCAGGCGAGTGCCGCCGTCCAGTGCGGCGGAGGGGCTGGATGCGATGGGCAGAAATCCCCGACCCGGCGGGATCGGCTGGCCGTTGATCCACAAGTGAGGCGTTTCGCCGATGAGGTCTACAGGGAAGGTAAACGGTTGCGTGTATGCGGCGCTCGCCGGCGGCAGGCCCGCCTCTCGGAAGGCGGCTTCGATGTACGCCGCGGCGCGGATATGCCCATCGCCCTCATACCCCCGGCCGGCCATGACGGGCGAGGCGAGGGTGTCCACATCGCGCCGTGCGGCCTCCAGCCACGGCTGGGCGCCGGCCACGTGTGGACCGATCATAATCATGAAGAGGAAAAACCGTCTCATGGCGCATCGGAGGCGTGGAGGGTAAAATGTAAAAGGTTCGAGGTTCAAGGGGACAATACCTTAAACCTCGAACCTTAACCCTTAAACCCCTTTACTGCAGAAAGAGCCGGCGGCGGTCTTCGATGTCGGCCTGTTCGCGGAGCGCGGTGAGCCATTCGGACGTCACCTGCTGGCGGCGCTGCGTGAGGAGTTCGTTGCGCAGCCGCTCGCGTTCGGCCTCGGTGATGGCCGGGGGTTCCACCACTTCCGTCGCCTGAACGACAAAGGCCGCGTTGGCGCCCCGGATCACATCCGAAATCTGCCCCTGGCTCATGGCCAGCACGGTGCCCTTGAACGCGAGGTCGTTGCCGAGTTCGCTGACGGCGCGAGTGGCATAGGTGACCAGCGAGGCCACGCGATGCGTCGTGTTGAGTGGGCCAGCAGCGCCTTCGAAGCCGTTCTTTGTGACGGCATCGGACAATTTCTGGAACTGGATGTCTTCCTTCTTGGCCAGTTTCGCACGGGGTTCGATTTCCGTCTTCACCTCTTCGTACGAGCGGTAGCCCTCGGGCAGGATGTCGACGAGCTGGGCGACGACGAAGCTGTTGTCGAGTTCGACGACCTCGCTATAGGCTTCGAGGCGGCCGGCCTCCATCAGGTTGTGGAGCATGCGGCTGTTGCCAAGCCCGGGGATAAAGGCTTGGTCTTCCTGAACCTGCACTTCGCTCAGGGTCAGGCCGCGGCTTTCCGCTTCGGCGGCGAAGTTGCCGCTTTCGTTGGCAAAGTAGAGCAGGTCATCAAGGCGTTCGACGATCGCGGTTTCGGTGTCGATGCTGGGCGTGACGCGCTGGGCATAGACGGCGAGGCGGACATCTTCCTCGCTGCGGGCCGTGACCTGGATAAGGTGGAGCCCGAAGCTGGTCTCAACGGGTCCGACGACCTGGCCCACGGTGGCGCCGAAGGCGGCGTTTTCAAACGGCTCGACCATCGCGCCCCGACCGAACCAGCCGAGGTCTCCGCCGGCGTTCGAGTTCGAGTTGTCGGCGCTGAAAAGCCGTGCCATCGTGGCGAAGTCTTCGCCGTTCCGAATGCGGTCGCGCACCTCGATGGCCTGCTGGCGCGTAGCGGCCTTGGCGGCGTCGTCGGCTCCGGTCGTCCGGAAGAGGATGTGGCGGGCGCGCACAACCGGCTCTTCGCTCGGGGCCGTCTCCTGAATCTTGATCAGTCGGTAGGTGTCCGCGACGAGCAGGGGGCCGACGATGCGGCCGGGGGTGAGGTCCTCGTAGACCAGCGCGGAAACCTCCTTTTCGAGGTCGTCGGCTTTGAAGAACGAGCTCGTATAGGGGATGTCGGACACGTAGCGGGCGAGGAAGACCGAATCGTCTTCGGCGGCGGCGAACGTCGTTTTGAGCTGTTCGAGCTCCGTGAGGATCGCGAGCGTGTCTTCCCGGGACGGGACCCGCGGGATGCTCACGTACTTGAGCGTGTAGGCCGACTTGCGTTTGAATTCTTCCCGGTTGGCATCGTAGAAGCGCCGGATGTCGCTATCGGCGAACGCGATGGAGTCGTCCGGCACGGCGGCGTATCGCAGGGCGAGGTAGCGGGCATTCACCTTGCGGTTACGGCGCTGATACTCTTCTTCCACATCTTCGTTCGAGACGTGAATCGTGGCTTCCATCAGCTTCTGGAGCTTTTCGCGCCGGCGCATGTCGCGCAGTTGCTCTTCAAAGACGATCCAGCTCTGGCTGGCTTCGGCGTCCTCCAGGTAGCTGCGGATCAGGTCCCTGTCGACACCGCCGCGGCCGTCGCTGAAGGCCGGCGTGCTCGCGACCATCGGGTGCGGGTTGTCGCCGAGCACGAGGTCGTAGAGTTCCTCGTCGGTAACGGTAATCCCGAGCCGATCCATCTCCTTCTCGATCAACAGGCCGTCGACGAGCTGGTTGTAGACCATGTCCCGCGTGTTGTCCAGCATCTGGGGCGACATGCTCTCGCCGTTGCTGCGCTGGTAGTTGTCGAGCTGGTTGTTCAGTACGTTGCTGTACTGCTGGTAGCTGATCGTTTCGCCGTCCACCACGATGATGTCCGTCCCTGTCGTACCCACGACATCGAACATCCCGGTATCTTGCAGCATCCACAACACACCGAAGGAGCCCACGAGGAAGTACAACACATACTTCGTGTTCTCCCTCATTTTGTTCATAATGCCCATAAAAACACTTCCCGCTATTGTTTGAGTCGCGCGCTGACGGAGCTCGCCGCTGGACGCGGGGCGCCGTCGATTTTCGAGCGGACTACTACTACCCTGCTTCTGATTTGTTCGAAACGGGCGGGTGAAACGCGGAATAATTGGGCCGGGGCGTCTGGTAAATGCCCTGGCGGGCTCAGCTGATGAGCGATTTGCTGTTGGCGAGGTGATTTCGCAGCGTGGCGAGGACCTTGCCCAGGATCTGCGAGATGCGGGCTTCGGTCAGGCTAAGCAGTTCGGCGATTTCGCGCAGGGTGAGGCTTTCGAAATAATACAGGGCCAGGATCGTCTGCTCGCGCTCGGGGAGTTCCTTGATCAGTGTGCTGAGGTAGGCATGGAGCGACGCCTTTTCGATCCGGTCGAAGGCGAGCATGGCGTCGTCGTTCGGGAGTGTCTCGACGACGGTCTGTTCGCCTTCGCTGCTGGCGGTATCGTAAAGCGAGAGGGCGAACCGGCACTGGGCGTCGGTGAGGAGGGTGTGGTAGTCGGGCAGCGTGAGCCCGAGGTATTCGGCCACCTCATGGTCGTGCGGCTCGGCGCCGAGGGATTGGCGCAGGGTTTCGACGGCCTGCTGGGCCTCGGCGAGCTGGCGCCGGCGTTCCCGGGGCAGGGCATCGATCGAGCGGAGGTAATCCACGAGCGCCCCCCGGATGCGGCCGTAGGCATACGAAACGAAGGGCGTTCCGCGCTCCGGGTCGTACCCATCGAGCGCCTGGAGCAGCCCCAGCAGCCCGACATTTTCCAGGTCCTCGCGGGAGGCCAGGGGGTGGTCTGGGATGCTGAGCCGGCCGACGAGCGATCGGACCAGGGGTACCGCAGCCACCACGACGGCTTCCCGGTTCTTCGGGGTCGGCGCGGAGGCGTGAAGTGCGGCGAGGCTTTGGAGGTCGTTCGTCATAGGGACGTGTACAGATATCGGCGGCAAGAAACGGATGTCGATCGCGAGGTATTACCAGACAGGCGGTGGCGGCTCATCGCTCGCCGACGGTCTCGGAGGATACCCGGGCGTCCTCGGTTTGTGAGGGCGCCGGCATCGAGAGGAGGATGCGTTGGATGAGGCTTCCACCGATCGTAAGGGTCAGATAGACCAGGGCGCCCAGGCCCACGCTCACGAACAGGGTGCGCTCGATCGAGGCGTTGTTCCAGATCAGATTCAGGAAACTGACGACGCCGACGAGGCCGCTGAGTTGAATGAAAAGGGCTTGCATCGTTCGCTGGGTAGACGTGAAGGTGATGTGCTGGAAAAAGACAAGATGTGTGCCAGCGGAAGGGGGGCTCATGTGGCGATTGTGTCACGCCGCCGGCCCCCCTCGCCCTCAGTTGAGGCTGATCGGCTCGAGCGCCAGCTGTCGCCCCTTTACGAGGTTGTGGCCCATCATCCGAAACGCTTCCTGAACCGGCCCCGGGGTGCGCACGGCAGGCTCCTGGACCGACACCGAGCGCCGGATGAGCGGGGAAAAAGGTACCCAACCCAAGTAATTAGTTGCCCGGCCGGTGAAGTGGCGCGTGACCTTCCCGAACCGGTCGGCGACGCTGGTGGCGTCCTCCTCGGAGTCGGCGAAATTGACGACGGCGCACATCGGATAGTCGGGGTCATATTCCCAGATCATCCGCGCGAGCCGGTACGCGTCGGAGATGGCGGTGGGCTCGCCCACGAGGACGAGCATGCCCACATCGGCGCGGTCCATGGCCCAGCGCACGGCCCCTTCGGTGCCGGCGGGGGTATCCAGGATGATGAACGCGTGGTCCTGCCGGAGCTCCCGGAGGAGCTCGTCCAGGGCGCCGAACAGCCGGCCCTCGCGG
>JBGSPJ010000283.1:0-10251 GCA_041738655.1 Rhodothermales bacterium
GGAGCGCATCGCAGCCGGCTGGGAGCATCTGTGGCACTACCGGGCGATGGGTTTTTACGGGGTGCAGCTTGAGCGTTATTATTCTTTTTTTGCGCCGGAGCAGATGCTGGTGCGGCGCTACGAGGCATTCCACGACGATCCGGCCGGCTTCGTGGCGGAGGTCTGCCGGTTTCTGGGGATCGATGCCGGGTTTGAGCCAGACGTCTCCCGCCGGCCGAACCGGTCGGGCATCCCGAAAATCCCCTGGCTGTACAGGCTGATCGCCGGTGAATCGTCCTTGCGGCGGCTCGCCCGCGCCTTGCCAGTGTCCCTGCGCGGTCGGGCTCGGACAGCCCTGCAACAGGCCATGCTGGACCGTCCGCCGATGCCGGCGGCGGTTCGCGCCGAGTTGCTCGCCGGCTACCGCGCGGATGCCGACCTCCTCATGCAGCGCACGGGTATCGACGTATCCGATTGGTTCAACGCCCCATGAACGAAGCTCGCTACATCATCGGCGCCGGCATGACCGGTCTTTCGGCCGGCCTCCATTCGGGGTACCCGATCCTCGAAGCCGCTAGCGCGCCGGGAGGGATCTGCGCGTCGTACTACCTGCGCGCTGGAGACTCGACGCGGCTGTTGACGGCGCCGGCCGATGGCGAGGCGTATCGGTTCGAGTTTGGCGGTGGGCACTGGATTTTTGGGGGAGACGAGGGGGTCATCGCCCTCATCGAGCGGTTCGCGCCGGTGCGGCGGTACGCGCGGCGGTCGTCCGTGTATCTGCCAGGGATCGATCGCCTGGTGCCGTATCCCATTCAGTACCACCTCCACCATGTTCCCGAACCCGACGCTCGTGCGGTGCTGCGTGAGCTGGAGGCCGGCGCCGCGATCGAGGCGCCCGTGACGATGGCGGACGCGATGGCCGGTTTTGGCCCAACGCTACACCGCCTCTTTTTTGCCCCGTTTCAGGAGGCGTACACGGCAGGACTCTGGCACTGTATCGCCCCGCAGGACGGCTACAAGACGCCCATCGACCTCGCGCTTGTCCACCTGGGCGCGGCCGGCGCGGCGCCGGCGACGGGCTACAACGCCGAATTCATTTATCCCGAAAACGGACTCGATCGGCTGGCGAGCGGTATGGCCGCCGGGTGCGACGTCCGATACGGAAGCCGGCTCGTCGGGGTCGATCCGGTCGGGCGGACGCTTCGATTCGCCGATGGGAGCGAGAGCGATTACGAGCGCGTATGGTCCACCATCCCCCTGAACCAGATGGCGGCGATGGCCGGCGTGACGGTCGGCGAGCGGCCCGATCCGCATACGGCCGTGCTGGTCCTCAACATCGGCGCCCGCCGAGGCCCCCGGATGCCGGCGGAACACTGGGTGTACGTCCCGAAGAGCACATCGGGCTTTCACCGCGTCGGGTTTTACGATCAGGTGGATGCCCAATTCTTGCCGGCGTCCGTCCGCGGCCGGGGCACGCACGCCAGCCTGTACGTGGAGCGGGCCTTCCTGCCGGACGAGCGGCCGGATGACACGACGATAGCCGACTATGTCCGCTCGGCCATCGCCGAACTTACGGATTGGGGCTACATCGGGGAGGCTGAGGTAGTGGACACGACGTGGATCGAGGTCGCATACACGTGGCAATGGCCGGGGTCGACCTGGCGCGAACGGACGCTGCAGGCGTTGGATGACGTTGGTATCACGATGATCGGCCGGTACGGGCGGTGGCACTTTCAGGGCATCGCCGCGTCAATTCGTGAGGGGATGGCGGTTCGGTGATTAATGATTAATGGTTGATACGGCTTGATGCTCTACCCACTCTCGATAACGTCCTTGCCGGCGGAGCCGCTGGTTTCGGTGCTGGTGGCGAATTACAACTACGCCCGGTATCTGCCCGAGGCGATCGAGAGCGTATTGGGGCAGTCGTACACTGCCCTTGAGGTGATTGTGTGCGACGACGGGTCGACGGACGAATCGGTGGAGGTGGCGCGGTCGTATGCGGCGAGGGATGCGCGGGTGCGGGTGCTGGCGAAAGCCAACGGAGGCGTAGCGTCGGCGCTGAACGCGGCGTTTCGGGAATCGCGGGGGGAGCTGGTGTGTCTACTTGATGCTGACGATGCGTTTCTGCCCGGCAAGGTCGAGCGAGTTGTAGCGCTGGCGCGGGAGCGGCCGGCGGCCGGTCTTGTCGTCCACGGGATGCGGGTGGTGGATGGTTCGGGGAGTGAACTCCGCCGGATCGACCCCTCCGGCCCCACGAGTAGCGGATGGATCGCGGCGGATGTCGTGCGAAGGGGGGGGCGGTGGCGGAGTGCGCCGGCGAGCGGGATGACGTTGCGACGCGAGGTGGCCGACCAGTTTTTTCCGCTGCCGGAGCCGGAGTTGCGCAGTGTGGCGGATGGCTATCTGCTGATGCTGGCCCCTTTGGTGACGGAGGTCGCGGCGGCATCCGATGTGCTGGCTATCTATCGCCTGCATGGCGGAAATCTCACCGGGGCGCTGACGTTTTCGGCCGAACACTCCGCCCGGCACCTCGAAGGGCTGGCCCGACTTCAGCGGCTGGCGAATGCCTGGCTGGCAGCGAACCGACCCGGCTGCGAGCCGTTTGTACTGGACGCACACCTGAACGTCGTCGAGCATCTCCGCTGGCGTGCGCTGCTGGCGGACGGGGCCGAGCCGATGCCCCTCGCCGAGTTTGCGCAGGTGGTATGGCGCGACGACCTGTATAGTGTCGGTCGCAAGCTGGCCGGGCTGGTTGCCGGCGTGGGCGGAGTAGTTGTTCCACGTTCCTGGCGTGCATCGTGGTTGCAGCGCATCCTCGGAGCCAGTGGGGTGCGCGGGCGAAGCTCCGGCCCGCGTTCATTGGAGCGTTAGTCTCCCGGGAAGGCCACAATAGACTCAAACCTGAAGCCCGCGTGCACACTACCCAACTCAGACTGGTTCGCGTGGTGATGCTTGCGCTGACGGGTGTAGTGGCTGGTTTATCCATCGGGTGCGAGGATTCGTTCATCGATCCATTTGCCAATGAGGAGCGGTACTACACGATTTACGGCTTTCTGGATGAAGGGAAAAACACCCAGGTGCTCGTTCCGCACGAGGTGCGTGTGATCCCCGTCACCCGCTTTCCGCAGCGCATCACGAGCCCATTGCACCCGCAGGCCAACCTCGATGCCGAGGTTTTTTCGCGCGATCTCGACGCCAGTCCAGAAGCAGACTCCACCATCGAGTGGATTCACTCACTCGAACAACTCGATGACGGCCTGTTCGCGCACATCTTTCGGGCGACCTTTAATGTGAAGCCGGGGCATACCTACCGGCTTGAAGTGCACCGATCGGACGGCGTGGTGGCCTGGGCCGAGACCACCGTCCCAAGCCTGTCGAGCCTCATACCAGAACCTGTCAATTTGCGGGTGTTGGCCGACAGCATTACGATCTTGCAGGACATTCTGATACCCGGTGCCATACCGCCCTGGCAGATCGCCGTTAGTTACGACGTGGTTGGGCAAGACTGCATGCTGGATCGCGGCGTGACCACGCCGCTGCCCTATGGTAACGTAGGGGAAGAAACCCCTGAAGGATGGCGCTTCACGGTAAACATCAGCGAGGATTTGGTGCGCCTGGCGCAAAGGCTTGACAGGCCCAATGTATTCTTCTGTGTGATGGGTCTACGGATTCGCTGGCTCGACACGCGATGGCGCACGGCCGAAGGAAATGACGAGAACGAACTGGCCCTGCCAACGGCGTTTTCGAATGTGGAAAACGGCTATGGCTTTTTTGGCTCTGTGGGAGTACTGCACTACGAATGGCCGGCGAGCCCGGCGTTGCTGCGGCTGATCAGAGATGAGGGGAGGTAGGAGGGGTGTAAGCCGGGTGCGGGGGAAGGCAACGGGCCCATCGGGCCCGCACCCGGGCTGTTACATCCAGTTGTCACGTCCAGTTTTTGTGTCAGCTGTGACCGAGTCGCACTCAGAACGGCAGGTCGTCGTCCGGGTCGAACGTATCCGGGCTGTTGCCGCCGCCGCTTGGTTTGGTGGCGCCAGCGCCGGCGCGGGGCCGGAAGCTGGCTTTGCCGCCACCTTCGGCGGCGTCCATGGACCCACCCGAAAAGCCGTTGCCGTCGCCTTTGCCGCTGAGCATCATCATCTCGCGGGCCTTGACTTCCGTGGTGAACTTCGTGTTGCCGTCCTTGTCGTCATACGATCGGGTCTGGAGCGAGCCTTCGAAGTAGACCTGCGAGCCCTTCTTCAGGTACTCACCGCAGATCTCGGCGAGGCGGCTCCAGGCCACCACCGTGTGCCATTCGGTCTTGTCGACCATGTTGCCATCGGCGTCCTTGTAGGACTCGTTCGTGGCGAGCCGCATGTTGCAGACGGCGGTGCCGCTGCCCGTGTAGCGCAGTTCGGGGTCTTGCCCCAGGTTTCCGATGAGGATAACCTTGTTGATTCCTCGTGCCATAGAGATACCTCCATTTAGTGTTAGATGTACAAGAGCCCCGGTGGCATTTGCATGAGTTCGCCGCCGGCCATTCGGGTTGGGTAGGCCGGCGACCGTCCTTGGAGCGCCGCGCTCAACGCGCGGCGGCGCAAGAGTCCGCCCGGAGGATGAAACAGCCATCGATCGGGGTGCCTGTTTCTTCTATAGACGTTTTTCGAGAGCGAAACATACCCTCGGCGCGTAAATTACGCCGGCCCGATGACAACATCATGTCATCCGGGCACCTAAAAAAGAGTTCACATGGCTGAAAAAATCTACGAACCGGGGTTCTTGCCGGGGCCCGACGTTGTTGAGGCGTTTTCTGATTTTGTGGCGATTGTCAGGCAGTTACGGCGGGACTGCCCGTGGGACCGCGAGCAGACACACGAATCCGTCAAACACTTGCTCGTCGAGGAGGCCTACGAGGTGGTGGAATCGATCGACCGCACCAACTGGGAGGAGTTGAAAAAGGAGCTGGGGGATATCCTGCTGCATGTCGTTTTCCACGCGGCCATCGCCGAGGGGGACGGCCGGTTTCAACTGCGCGAGGTGATCGAGACCGAGTCGGCCAAGCTAATCCGCCGGCATCCTCACGTGTTCGGCGACGTGGCTGTAGCGGGTGTCGAAGACGTGCTGGCGAACTGGGAGCGCATCAAGCAGGCGGAGGGGGAGGGGGGGAGGCGTAGCCGGGGGGTACTGGATGGGGTGCCGGCCCAGCTCCCAAGCTTACTCCGCGCCTATCGGATGCAGGAGAAGGCGGCCGCGGTGGGGTTCGACTTCGACACGCCCGAGGCGGCCTGGAAAAAGGTGGACGAAGAGCTGGCCGAGTTTAACGCGGCCGCCGGCGACGCCGATGAGCGGGAGGCCGAACTCGGCGATCTGTTGTTCGCGCTCGTCAACTACGCCCGGCTTTCGGGGCTCCATCCCGAAAATGCCCTGCGGCGGACCAACGCCAAATTTACCTCGCGTGTCCAGTATATCGAACAGAAGCTGACTGAAACGCAGCGTTCGATGCGCGATGTCCCGCTGGAAGAACTCGACCGGTATTGGGACGAAGCGAAGGCAATCGAGCGGCGGCGTTAGGTACTATTGTTGTGTCGGGAGTACATTCTTCGAGCCATCGCCCCACGACCACGATCAGACCGATCCCTAATGAACATGACCGATTGTGTATCCCGTCCCGGAGCGTTCGCGCTGCTGGCATTGTGTGTACTTCTCCTGGCCGGCCACATGCAACAGGCGCGCGCGACCGATGACGATCGGGCCAAGCGGCAACGGGCGGCGGCGGAGTCGTACGAACCGGGCGTGGTGCTCGTGAAATTTCGCGCTACGGCCACGGGCCCGACCACAGGTAAAGTTGGCACCCCCCGGTTCGATGCCCGCGGCGCCGCCTACGGGGTGTACGCCGTCGAACCCGCGTTCCCAGCGGCGCAGCGTCTGTATGCCACCAAACGGGGCGAGGTAAAAGGCGTCGAGCGCCTCCTGCACACGTACCGGGTTCGGTTTGATGAGGCGCACAACCCGGAAGTCGTCGCCGCGTCGTTGCGGGCGCTCCCGGAGGTCGAAGCCGCCGAGCCGCTCCGGATGTTGCGGGTGTCGCTGGTCGAGCCGGCGTTTTACGAACCCGCCGAACCTTCGCTGCTCCTGGCCGCGCCCAACGACGCCCTCTTCGCGCAGCAATCCCATCTGACCCGTATGAACCTGCCGGCCGCGTGGGATGTCGTCAAGGCGGAGCAGGGGAATGTACTGATCGCGGTGATCGATGCCCGAACCGATTGGCGCCACGCGGATCTTCAGGCCAATGTGTGGACCAACCCGGGTGAGGTGGCTGGCAATGGGATCGACGACGACAACAACGGTTTCATCGACGATCTCAATGGATGGAATTTTTCATCGAATAGCGCGGACCCCGGCAGCGGCCCCAACCTCGCAGTAAACGGTACCCACGGCACCTGGGTGGCCGGCGCAGCCACCGCGATCACCAACAACGGCGTCGGCATCGCAGGCATGGCCTGGAATAGCGAGTTCCTGGCCATCAATACGGCCAATCCAACGACCGACCTCCTGGTGTCCTCCAATGACGTGCTTGCGGGTTACCTGTACGCGGTGGAAAATGGAGCGGATATCATCAATGTAAGCCTCGGCGGCCTAGGCAGCTGCTTGTTTTTTGAGCAGGACTTTATCGATTTCGCGTACGACAACAACGTGCTCGTCGTCAGTTCCGCCGGCAATGAAGGCGTGAATAGCGACGAGAGACCCAGTTCGCCGGCCTCGTGCCGGCACGTCCTTTCCGTCGGCGCGACCTTCAAGAGCTCCGACGCCATTGCCTCCTTCTCCAATTACGGCCTCAGCGTGGACACCTATGCACCCGGAACCGAGATCGATGTGACGAACACCGGCGGCACCTACGAACAGGCCGATGGCACCTCGTTTTCCTCGCCGCTGGCGGCCGGCCTCGCGGCACTGGTGAAAACCCAACATCCAGACTGGACGGTCGACCAGCTTCGCGAGCAGATTCGCGCCACGGCGGACGACATCCGTGCCGCCAATACGGCTATCCGCCTCCAGGGCCGCATCGGCAAAGGCCGGATCAACGCCCTGCGTGCCGTGACGGAAGTCACCCCTTCGGTGCGCATCATTGACTCCGAAATCCGCGACCAGACCGGCAGCAGCCGGGTCGAGAGCGGCGAAACGGCTACCGTGCGGGTGGCGGTGACGAACTACCTCGAGACGGCCAGCAACCTCCAGCTTTCACTCGCCACGACTGACTCCCGGATTACCGTGGTGAACCCTCAAGCTACGATTGCCTCGCTGGCGGCCGGCGAAGTCAAAGAGGCCGAGTTCACCATCGAACTCGGCGCCGATCTCCCCCTCAACCTGCGCACGCCGCTTAATATCAACTTTTCGAGCGGTGCGTACACCGACATCGACGGGTTTCAGGTGACGGTCAACAACACCGTCCACGACACCGGCGTCATGCAGGTCACACTGACCGACGAAGGCAACCTCGGCTATGAGGAGTTTCAGGGTGATTCATTTGGCGACGGAGTACGCTACCTGGGGATCGACTGGCTGTTCGAGGGGGGATTGATCATGGGCAGCGGCCCGACAAAGGTATCCGACAACGTACGCGGTATCGGGGCCGTGATCTCGGACGACTTTGTGCGTGAGGACGCCTCGCCCTTCGGGATTTCCGATAGCGAAGTGGCTACCGAGCAGGGATTTCTGCAACTGCTCGATTCGGAAGCCAGCAGCCCGCTCAATGTACGCATCTACCAGAACAGCTACGCGGACACGAGCCAGGTGAACAACGATTTTGTGATCCTGCGTTATACTGTCGAAAACATCGGTGCTGCGGCCCTCGCCAACTACCACCTCGGTCTGTTCCTGGATTGGGACTCGATCGAGGACCCCGGGGCGGACTTCGCCCGCTACGATGCGGCGCGCCGGCTCGGCATCTGGCAAACGGTGGCCAGCGGGGAGGGGACGTATATCGGCACAAAAGCGCTGAACGACCGGGCCGGCTTTGGCTTTCGGGCCATCCATAATCCCGATGAGATCTTTGACGGCTTCGCGGACGCCGAGAAGTGGAGCTTCATCAGCGGCGGCGTCCAGACGACAACGCTGGACGCGACGGATGTGTCGACCTTGATGTCGGCCGGCCCGTTCACCATCGGCGTAGGCGCGCTGGTCGATTTCGCGTTTGCGCTCGTCGGCGGCAGCACCGAGGCGGAGGTCCGCGCGAATGCCGACGCCGCGCAGGTGTTCTGGGATGATCGCGTCCGGGTGCTGGATGCGAACCCGGTAGCCAACGAGGAGCAGCCGGCGCGGCCGGCGTTTACCTTCGCCCTCGAGCCGGCCTTCCCGAACCCTGTCGCCGACGAGGCCACGATTCGGTACCAGCTTCCCGCTGCCGGCGCCGCGACGTTGCGCATCCACGACATCCTGGGCCGCGAAGTGCAGACGCTGGTGGACGGCGTCCAGTCCGCCGGCACCCACACCGCCACCTGGGACGGAGCTGACGACGCCGGCAGGCGCCTCTCGAGCGGCCTCTACCTCTACACCCTCGAAGCCCAGACCCCGGAAGGCGTGCGGTCGGCGACGCGGAAGATGGTGGTGGTGAGGTAGTTCAAAGTGTAAAGTGCAAAGTGAAAAGTGGTCTGGGGCGATCTGAGCGTAGCCATCCAATTTTCACTTTGCATTTTTCACTTTTCACCGCATCCGATCTAGATGCACATATCCCCCATCCACCGATAGCCATTGACCGGTGATGTGACTGGAGCGGGGGGAGAGGAGGAAGAGAACCATGTCGGCGATTTCGTCGGGCGTGGTCATGCGCCGGCCGAGAGGGATACGATCCTCGATGGCTTTTTTGCGCGCGGCGGGGTCGGGTTCGCTGGCGATGAACCACTCGTACAGCGGCGTCCACACCTCGGCCGGCAGGACGCAGTTGACCCGTATCCCGTCGTCGCACAACTCGGTCGCCCACTCCCGCGTCAATCCCAGCACCCCGCCCTTCGCGGCGATGTAGCCGGACGTCCCGCCCTGGCCCGTGAGGGCGGTTTTGGAACTGATGTTCACGATGGGTCCCCGGCTCGCCTTCAGGTGGGGGAGGGCGTAGTGCGCCATGGCGTAGACGTGGAGCAGGTTGCGCTCGATCGAACCCATGAAGGCTTTGGGGCCGGCGTCGAGCCCGATTTTGTCGTTGAAGCCGGCGTTGTTCACCAGTCCGTCGATTCGCCCGAAGGCCTCGACGGCAGCGTCGACCGCGTGGCGGCAGGCATCGGGGTCGGTGAGGTCGGCCTCGACGGATAATGCTTGATGGCCGGCTTCGCCGAGGGCGTCCATGGCGGCGCGGAGGGCCGGCGCGTCTTTGTCGATCAGGACCGGTGTGGCGCCTTCCTCGGCCAGGTGCTGGACGATGGCGCGGCCGATCCCTTTGGCCCCGCCGGTGACGAGGATGACGCGGGAGGAGAGTTCGAGGTTCAACGTAAAGACAAAGGTTTATGCAGCAATAAGTCGCAGATCGGTACTATGGCCGTTCGTTTTCGCGGGTCAGTCGAAGCACCTCGTCCATGCTCAAGTCACCGAGTAAGGTATCACGTTCCGCTGTATAGTCCCCGATACCAGGGCCATATTGCTGCAGGAAACGCGCCGCGTCCGCAATCCCGAGGGCCCGGATCAGTGCATCCAGGCCGGCTGCATTTAGCTCTACAGCCGTCCGCTGACGAGTCGTGGAGGATGTCTGCGTGCTCATAGGTTCAGTTCCTGGCCAAGTTCTAGAGGAGTAACGACACGAGTAGCTTCCGTGTTCGCTTGTCGTGCCTTCGCGAGAAAGCGGTCATCGGTGGTGCAGAAAAAATCGGCCTGCATACTGACCGCAGAAGCCAGGTGGATCGCATCGAAAGGTTTAATACCCATTTCGCGATATGCCATGATGCGTGCCGTGAAGGTTTCGGTTCTCGGAGCATCGTGATGTGCAAGCGACAGTACTTTTTCAACGAAATCACGCCGATTCTGGTGATTGGATCGCGATGATTCGGCACGCAAAGCAGCCGAAGTAGCCAGTTCTATCCTTAATACTTCGGACACTTTTTGTAGCTGGACCGTTCCTGACGATCAGGCCCCTCCTCGCCCCGAGGAGGGGCAAATCCCGTCAACGCGAAGCGGTGACGGGGTGGGGAGGAGCAAAGAGATGCCGGACGGATGGGTCAAAAGGTGCTGCCAGTATTTTCTCAAACTCGGCCCTCAGGTCGAGTTGCAAAAAAATGATCCGCGTTGACGTCGGGCAGTACTCCTCCC
>JBGSPJ010000255.1:0-2789 GCA_041738655.1 Rhodothermales bacterium
CCGCTGCCGGTTTCCGCGTGCTCGCTGTCGCGCGGCGCGAAGCCGAGCGTCCGGACGAGCCCCCCTACGAACGTCTAACTTTCGTCGGGCTCTTTGGGCTGACAGATCCACCGCGAATGGAGGTCCGCGATGCCCTGGCCGCTTGCCGGCGCGCCGGCGTCGAAGTGGTCATGGTCACCGGCGACCAGGCCGTCACGGCGCGGAGCATTGGCGTGGCGGTAGGGTTGGTCGAGCCCGACGCCGAGGTCATCAACGGGGCCGACATTCCGCCGATCGATACGCTGGATGATGGGATGCGCGCCCGACTACTTGACGCCCGCCTTTTTGCCCGCGTAAGCCCGAAGCAGAAGCTCGACCTCATCGAACTCCACCAGCGTGCCGGCCGGATCGTGGCGATGACGGGCGACGGCGTTAACGATGCGCCGGCCCTCAAAAAGGCCGATATCGGTATCGCGATGGGGCTTCATGGTACTCAGGTGGCCCAGGAGGCCGCCGGGATGGTGCTGAAGGATGACTCGTTTTCGACGATCGTGGCCGCCATCGAAGAAGGGCGAGCCATCTTCGAGAACATCCGGAAATTCGTCCGCTACCTCCTGTCGTGTAACGTGAGCGAGGTGATGGTCGTTGGCCTTGCCGCGATGGCCGGCGGCACCCTGCCCGTCCTCCCCCTACAGATCCTGTTTCTCAACCTCGTCACCGACATCTTCCCGGCGCTGGCCCTGGGCCTCGGTGCCGGGGCGTATAACGTGATGCGCCGCAAGCCTCGCGACCCCGCCGAGCCGGTGCTCGTGCGGGCCGACTGGCAGGCGATCGCGTTTTACGGGGTCGCGTTTACACTGGCGGTGATCGGGGCGCTCGAAATCGCCCAACGTGGCCTCGGGTTCTCCGAGCAGGAGGCCGTGACCATCTCTTTTCTCACCCTGGCCTTTGCCCAGCTCTGGCATGTCTTTAATATGCGGGAAACGGGCACCAGCGTGCTGCGCAACGAGGTGACGCAAAACCCGTACGTCTGGGCTGCCCTCGCCCTGTGCTCGGGGCTGACACTGGCGGCCGTTTATATTCCACCCATCGCCCTCGCATTGAAGGTGGCGCCGCCGGCGCTCGCCGGCTGGGGACTGGTGCTGGCCATGAGCCTCGTGCCCCTTGCCGCAGGACAGGTGTGGCACGCTCTGCGATCCCGTGTAAGCACTCGTCCTACAACATAAAAAGCAAGAATCGCAGGTCTCTGTAGGGACGCCGCTTGCGATACTTTTCCTGGCGCAGGCGCATATTGGCGGGTGATGGAAGGTCGCGGGAACGCCGGCGACACCTCCAACAACGAACCCACGAGGTCCGCCATGTCGGTCAAGAAATTAGAGAAAAAAGCCTGGAAGGCCTACTTCAACGGCCTGTCGAAACCTTACATGCGCCATGAGCGCACGGATTACGCGGAGATTCGGGTCTTCTCCCAGGAGATCGGCGCACAACCCGAAACGAGCTGGCTGCCCCTCGAGGGCATCACGTACGACGAGAAAGACGACCTGCTCGAGGTGAATGTCGAGCACCTGGATCATCTCGTCTACCAGCCCGAAGAGATTTATGTAGAGGAGACACCCGAAGGCGTGCTGACCACGCTGGAGATCATCCGCAAGGATGGGATCAAGGAGATCATCGAGTTGCGGTAGGCTTTTCCGTTTACGCCTGACGCTTACACACGGAACCAGGCGGACCTTACCACGCCGGAAGCGAGGTTCGGGGCCGCGAGGGAATGAGCATGAAAAAGAACGACCCCCGACTACACATCTTGCCGATCCTGGTCCTTGCCCTGCTTCTGGCGTCGGGCTGTGCACGGCGACCCGCTCTGGAGGCGGATGGCGCGGACTTCCTGGTCAGTGGGGAGGCGACCTATCTGAAGTCGTGCGCCAGTTGTCATGGCGCCGATGCCCGAGGAAACGGACCCTCTTCCGCGTTGCTGTCCACGCCGGCGACGGATCTGACGCAGCTCCGCCAGCGCTACGACGGCCGCTTTCCCGTGGACGACTTGTACAGCATGATCGAGGGCAATGAAAAGGTCGGCGCCCACGGCACACGCGAAATGCCGGTATGGGGCAACATCTGGAGTGAAACGGACGGTGAGCCCGTACGCCGGGAGGTTGTCGAACGCCGTATCGGCGAGCTGATCGAGTACCTGCGTTCCATTCAAACCGAGTAAAAGGTAAAGCCATGAAACGGACGGGAGGTCGTGGTGGAAGGGGTTTAAGGTTAAAGGATGTTCAACTCCCTTTAACCTTAAACCCCGAACCTTGAACCCTCATTTCATCAAGTGCATCAGCCGCGACTCCGAGAAGGAGCCGGCCTGCATGCGGTACAGATAGACGCCGCTGGCGAGGTGTTGGGCATCCCACACGACTTCATGCCGGCCGGCAGCGCGGACGCCGTCGATGAGTGTGGCCACCTGCCGGCCCCGGGCATCGTAGATCGACACGGTGACGCGGACCTCCTCTGGCAGCGTGAAGGCGATGGCGGTCGATGGATTAAACGGGTTCGGGTGGTTCTGCGAGAGGGCAAACACCGCCGGTGTCTCCGCATGGAGGTCTTCCCCGAGATCCGCCATCGAAGCAGCCGGCGCGTCGGCGCCGAGGAGGGTGAGGATCGTGCCGGCCGGATCGAGCAGGTCGCGGGCGTCAATCTCGGAGAGGACGCCGTCGGCAAGGAGCGAAGCGATCTGGCGGCTTACTCCCTGAACGAGGCCGGCCGCCGCCCGGTCGTTGCCCTGCCGGATGCGGTCAATGGCCGCGTTCATACGTGTG